>NZ_JFXL01000011.1:0-132199 GCF_000588255.1 Acinetobacter sp. 1424608 | reverse complement strand
ACTAAACCCATTACGGCTATTTGAGCCTTTCTTGGGCTGATGCTTTTCATAACCGAGATGGTCTGAAAGTTCAGTATTGAGTGCAGTTTCAATCATGAATTTTTTAAAGACTGCTGTCATTTGGTTTAAGTCTTCTGGTGTTTTTAGACCTTTAGCCAATTCGGCAGCCATACTTTTGATTGTTGCTTCATCCATGTGAAGTACCTTTTGTAATTATCCTCTGAAGGATAAATGAAAATTAAGTACTTACACAAAATTTAGAACAGTCCCATAAATGCAAGTCGTTATATTATTTACAAAACATCTAATTCTTCTTTCTTCCATGTATAATTCTCTTAAGTTCTGATCTTTAACCTCTCACTATGCAAGTATTCTTTCTCTTCCTCGCAGCAATCCTGTTAGGTTTTGCGTGGTTATCACCATTTCACTATAACCCTTGGGTGATGTTTTCTAGCGAAATGAGTACCTTTGCGGCAGGTCTAAGTGTCTTAGCTGCACTTTTTTATCAAAATATAAAAATTCCACGGGCACAATTATTACTATTGCCATTTATTTTAATTCCAGTGGTGCAGTGGACTTTTGGTTTAGTTTTCGATTTTAGTACAGCTTTGTTAAGTTCACTTTACTTATTAGGCTTTTGGTTTATGGTTGTGGCTGGCTATAACCTGTCATTAGATCAACAGCAGCGAGATCAAATTTTTACAGGGTTCAGTTTACTTACTGTTATTGTTGCGGTTGCAACTAGTCTTATTGCGGTTTGCCAGTGGTTAAATATTGATACGCATTTTGCACATATGTTGCATTTAATTGGTAATCGACCTTACGGTAACTTTGGCCAACCCAATAATATGGCAACCTTTCTCATTATGGGGTTATTAGGATGCTTATATTTATATGAAAAGAACAAGGCTTCAGTTTGGTTACTCTTGCCATCAGCACTAACTATTTTATTTGCAGTTGTCCTAAGTCAATCACGCACTTCTTGGATTGTTTTTCCATTTTTACTCACCTATTGGGCTATTAAGCAATTTAACAAACCGAAGCGTTTTGGACTTTTTCAAGGCTTATTATGGTGTGCTGGCTTTTTCCTCATGGCGGGCTTAGTTTTACCATTTCTTACAAGCTTAATTGAGGCATGGTCGCATACAGATATAACTCAGGCGAGTAGCTTGGCTGAACGGGCAAGTTCTGGTTATTTGCGTTTTAATATCTGGACGCAAATGTTACTCGCTGTACAGCAACATCCTTGGTTGGGATATGGGTGGAATCAAACTAGTGTTGCTCAAATGTCTGCTTATACTCTTTTCCCAACAGCAGAATGGACGACTAGTGCTCACAATGTGTTGCTAGATCTTATTATTTGGAATGGTATTCCAATTGGTATCGTGATTATTGCTTACTTTACATGTTGGTTGTTTTGGTTAAATCAACAAGCGAAAGAAACAATTTCGATTATTGCAGTGATGATGGTCTGTACAGTACTTATTCATGCCATGTTAGAATTTCCGCAGCGTTATGCTTATTTCTTACTGACTTGTGGCTTTTTATTGGGTGTAATTCAAGCACAGACTCCAATACTGAAAGGTTTTGTACTAGGTAAACATCTTCTGCATTTAATTTGGGGTGTTACCTTAATACTTATGATCGCAATTTGGCGTGATTACAACGTATATGTCATGAATAGTAATTTACTATTTAAAAATAAGCAGCCAAATGCCGAGCTTATGGGAAGTGACCAGATTTTTGTTCTAACCCAATTTGAGCAGCGTTTAAAGTGGATTGCGCTTAATCCTCATGTAACTTTATCTGAAGCAGAGTTAATTCAATGGGGAAATTTTGTGAAGAACAAAGCAACCCCCTATAATTTACGTAAATATGCTCAGTTACTTGCTTATAATGGAAAAATAGATCAGGCAGAGCGACAAATATTTATTTTGCAGCACCTTTATGGACAGCAAATAACACTGCCGCAATTATTAAAAGATAAATAAAAAAATCCCCTTGTATTCAAGGGGATTTTTTTATAAGAAATTACATTTGGCTCTGGATATAGTTTTCGATACCAACGCTACCGATAAGGTCAATTTGAGTATCTAACCAATCCCAGTATTCTTCTTCTTTTTCTAAAATTTCTTGTACCAAATCACGTGTTACATAGTCTTGCTCTGTTTCAGCTAATGCAACTGCTTTTTGAATAGCTTCAATGTTTTCTTTCACTTTGCGAATATCACATTGCAGAACTTCTTCTGTATGTTGACCGATATACAATTTACCTAAGTGTTGAAGATTAGGGAGACCTTCTAAAAATAAGATACGTTCAATAATCTTGTCGGCATGCTTCATTTGACGAATTGATTCTTTATATTCAGCAGAACCGAGTTGTTCAATTCCCCAGTCATTAAACATGCGAGAGTGTAAAAAGTATTGGTTAATTGCAGTTAAATGATGATACAGCACTTGGTTAAGCTGATTGATTACATCACGATTGCCTTTCATTGTAGCTACTCCAAAACAATTTCTGCCTTAATCCAATTAAGGCAATCTATGAATTCATTTTAGTGAACATTCACAGATATGGCGAGTAATTTATAGAACAGCAAATGAAAATCGCAATCAAAAACAACACAATATTGGTAAAGCTGAATTTCCTTCCAAAAAAAACCGCTTGAATGAGGAACAATTAACGTTCCGCAAAAAGCGGTGGAGGAGTCAATAATTTACTGTTAAATACTAATTTTTATCATGCAGCTACAGAAATGCGCGCAGCAATTTCTGCTAATTCTTCACTAATAATAGCACGTGCTTCTGGTGCACAGCGTCCACAGCAAGTACCGAGGTCAAGCAAATCGCGAATTTCACGATAGCTTTCAGCGCCATTTTCAATAGCGTCTTTAATATCCTGATCGGTAATGCCACGACACAAGCAAACGTACATGGGAGTAATCCCCAAATATAAATGCGATAATTGATATTATTGATAATTATTATCGTTTGTCAATGAAATTCATTTAAAATCTCATTTATCTTTATTGGGATTTTGGATAAAAAAATACCGCCTAAGCGGAAATCTAAAGGTTGTTTAGATTTCTAAGCATAGCGGTATCTAATTTTAGAACTAAATATTTAAGGATTAATCTGTAGCTAAATCTTTATCTTATTGATTAATAATTACAATTCCATCCATTTCTACTAATGCGCCTTTAGGTAGACTTGCTACCCCAAGTGCTGCACGAGCTGGGTATGGCTGAGCAAAATATTCGCCCATAATTTGGTTTACAAGCTGGAAATTAGATAAATCAGTAAGGAAAATATTGAGCTTTGCAATATCTGCAAGTGAGCCACCCGCAGCTTCACATACTGCTTTGAGATTATCGAATACACGGCGGATTTGAGCTTCAATACCGTCTACAAGATCCATACTGTAAGGGTCTAAACCAATTTGCCCTGATAGATAGAGTGTGTTACCTACTAAAATAGCTTGAGAATATGTGCCGATAGCAGCAGGGGCATTTTCAGTATGAATGACTTGGCGGGACATTTGGTTCTCCTTGATTAAATCTTTTTCCATCATAATCGATGATAGGTTTTGACAAAAGTATCATCGATTTAATTAATTAGGTGCTTATGGAAAGTTAGATTTTAGTAAAGTAGAACAATTTTTAGCTGACTTTAGAAACTTCTGCTTGTGGAGCAGGGGCATCCAAACGCTCAATACGTGGGAATCCATAGTGCATTCGTAAATCACGAATGACTTTCGCAATATGTTTACGATTGTTGACTACAATATTAACGAAAGTACGCTGCTCATTGGAATGCACCATTTCCACCCCCGCATTATTTTTACGGCATTGATAGATGAGATCTGATACCTGTTCATCATTCATTGCCATATAAATCGCAAGGTAGGCTGTAAATCGTACATCATCTACATCATCTGCTTTCCATTGAAGCGGCATAATATTTTCTGGATGTAGATGTTGTTCATGAAGTAAATTATGACAACGAATACGATGCACAATTAGGCCACGACGTGTTAAATGACCTTGAATTAAATCACCTAAAATTGGGTTACAGCAGTGAGCATATTTAACATCGATACCTTCAGTACCTTGAATTAATCGGTCCGAATTTTCTACTTGTGGATGTTTATCATTTGCAAACAAATGGTTGGCTACAAGTTGAGGAAGTAAATCTCCAACTGCAATTTGCTCAAATAATGCATTTTTATTGTCAATATGACGCCATTGTAAGAGGTCTAGCCAATCTGCATCTGAAAGGTCGTTGATTGAGCGATTAAATAGTTTCAGCGCGCGTGAAAGTGCTTGGGCACCGACTAAGCGTTGTTCTTCAATATCTTGATCTTTGAGCACGTGTTGTAAAGCACGACGAGCTTTCTGAGTATTAATAAAGCTAAGCCAATCTGGATTTGGTGTTGCTAAAACATCAGTAATAATTTCAATAACTTGCCCACTGACTAGGGGGGTTGAAAGTGGCTTAATTTCACCATCAACTTTCGCACCTACCGCATGGTTACCCAAGAAAAGACTAGCTGAATAGGCAAAATCAACTACTGTTGCACCTTGTGGTAATTCATGTAATTGACCATGTGGGGTATAGACCCAAATTTTTTCTTGATGTAGATAATCAAGTAAATCGTTAAAAGTTGTCTTAGCGCATTCACTATCAATGAGTGTATTTAAATTTTGCATTGATGCCTGAATGGCAGAGCGACAAGTTTGTGGAGCATTTTCACCTAATACCACACCAAAACGGGCAGCTTTACGCATCAATTCAGTTTGGATGGTGAGTGATAACGTAGTTTTTTCGCCTTTGAGCTTGATCAGCAAAGACTGATTTCCGCCAGGTAGTGGACGGCGGATATGATCTTGATATTGAATGACTTGGAAATTTTCTTTTAATGCTGCCACTAAGCGGTCGCAGTCAGCAATAGACTGTAAAACGATTTCAAAAGCATGACTATGAGTCAGCTCTTGTAAATCCATTTCGTTTTTAACGAAATGGCGTAATAACTCAATATTATTATTTTTCTTTTTAATACGACCTTGAATGTGATAGTTGTGCAGAAGCTCTGCAAGATTTTGTTCCCAAATACTTTGATATTTACATCGTTCGGGTTTAGTTTGAAGTAAAGCATTTTGAACGTTATCAAACATATCTAAATCAAGATTTTGATAACATAAATTTTCAAGATTATCGGCCATTTCATTCATGCCGACTAATCTTGCCATAGGTACAAAAATATCAAAAGTTTCTTGCGCGATACGAGCACGTTTATCGGGACGCAGAGCACCCAATGTGGTCATATTATGATAGCGATCAGCTAATTTAATAATAATAACGCGTGGATCTTGTAAGGTTGCTTGCAGAATTTTTCTGAAAGATGCGGCTTTATTATATTCTTTATCGCTTGACTGGCTTAGCTTAGTTACGCCATCAACGAGTTCTGCAACTGTTTGCCCGAAGCGCTCAATAATATCATCTTTGGTATATTGAGTATCTTCAATGACGTCATGTAAGAGCGCTGCCATTAAAGTTTCCGGATCTAAACGCATATTAGCTAAGATACAGCTGACAGCAATAGGATGCAGAATATAGGGTTCACCACTTTTACGGGTAATACCAGTGTGTGCCAGATCTCCAAAATCACAGGCAGCAAGCACTTTCTCGACTTCACTTACTGATAAGTAAGGTTCGATAATTAATTTGAGCTGTTGCTTGGCTTGGCTGACCTCTTCGCCTGGCATAGACCACCCTTTTTCTGTTACTTAAAAAACTAAATCTATCTACTTCTTAATGAAAAGCATATTGCGGAACTTGTCAATTTTTTCGTTTGAAAAAGTGTATTTTTTTTTCAATGAAAATAATTGCTTTTGCCAATATGTTTTTAAATATAAAGAAGCCAAATAAAAAACCATCGCAAAGAAACGATGGTTTTTTATAGAAACAGGAGTAATTAGAAAGAAAAACCTTCTAAATTTAAACTGTTTGTAGAAAGGGCAAGATCAAGACTAGAAGTTTGATAATCTTGCTCACGTTGTTTAAGAATTTCTTTCGTTACATGACCTACAGCGATTTCACGTAAAGCAACAACTGTTGGTTTGTCGTTATCCCATTCTACAGTTGGCTCCATGCCTTGACGTGCCAATTGACGAGCACGTTTACTTGCAACGAGCACAAGCTCAAAACGGTTGTCTACATGATCTAAACAATCTTCAACGGTGACGCGTGCCATAAAAGTTCTCGTTTTGGAATGGTAAATTTGAACAGACTAAATAGTATAAAAGGCTTTCGTTCTAGACTCAAGTTATTCCTGTTTTGGTTGAGGAGTAATCAAGTCCTGAATTAATGCTTGGTGTCTATTTGCTTGTTGAGATAACACTAAGCGGTTTGCAGTAATTACTGCTTCAAGCTCATGAAGTGCTTTATTAAAGTCATCATTAATAATAATGTAATCAAAATTTACATAGTGTTGCATGTCTTCCACAGCACAGCTTAAGCGATGTTCGATAACTTCCACAGAGTCTGTGCCACGGTTAGATAACCGTTGACGTAAATCGAATTGAGTAGGTGGTAAAATAAAGATCTGTTTAGATTCAGGAAAGAGTTTACGTACTTGCTCAGCACCTTGCCAGTCAATTTCAAGCAAGACATCATGCCCTTGAGCTAATTGTTGTTTAACAGTTGCTTGAGAAGTGCCGTAGTAGTTACCAAATACTTCAGCGTATTCAATAAATCCACCTTGATTTACTTGGTCTAAAAAGACATCTTTTGTTGTGAAATGATAGTGAACACCATCTAACTCACCTGGTCGTTGACCTCGGGTAGTATGCGAAACTGAAACATGTAAATTGCTCACACGGTCAAGTAGGGCTTTCACCAAAGATGTTTTGCCCGTTCCTGATGCAGCAGAAACGACAAACAATAGACCCGACATGATATTTTTCCTGATATGATAAAATATCTTCGCTATTGTAGTGTACCGTGCGTTTAAACTGAATAGTTTTAACTGCAAATATTTACGAGAACTTCCCCTGTTTTATTAATTTTGAGGCTGTTATGGAAATTGTGTTAGCTAATCCGCGTGGTTTTTGTGCCGGTGTTGATCGAGCCATAGCAATCGTCAATCGGGCTTTGGAATGTTTTAATCCACCTATTTATGTGCGTCATGAAGTTGTACACAATAAATTTGTGGTAGATGACTTACGTCAAAGAGGGGCTGTTTTCGTTGATGAGCTGGATCAAGTGCCAGATGATTCTATTGTAATTTTCAGTGCGCACGGAGTTTCAAAAGCGGTTCAGCAAGAAGCAGAGCGTCGAGGTCTCAAAGTTTTTGATGCGACTTGTCCGCTTGTTACGAAAGTGCATATTGAAGTGACTAAATATGCCCGTGAAGGTACAGAAGCGATTTTAATTGGTCATGAAGGGCACCCAGAAGTTGAAGGAACAATGGGGCAATATGACAAATTAAAAGGCGGTGACATTTATTTGGTCGAAGATGAAGCCGATGTAGCAGCGCTTGAAGTCAGACATCCAGAAAAATTAGCTTTTGTTACACAAACGACTTTATCTATTGATGATACTGCGAAAGTCATTGATGCTTTGCGTGCGAAGTTCCCTAAAATTCAAGGGCCACGCAAAGATGATATTTGTTATGCAACTCAAAATAGACAAGATGCCGTACGTGATTTAGCTGAAAAATGCGATGTCGTATTGGTTGTTGGATCACCTAATTCATCAAATTCGAATCGTTTACGAGAGCTTGCTGAACGTATGGGGAAAGCTGCTTATCTAGTAGATAACGCTGATCAGCTTGAACAATCATGGTTCAATGATACTTGTAAAATTGGCGTTACAGCAGGCGCTTCTGCTCCAGAAATTTTAATTAAACAAGTGATTCAACGTTTACAGGATTGGGGAGCCCAAGCACCTAAAGAGTTAGAAGGGCGTGAAGAAAATATTACTTTTAGTCTTCCTAAAGAGTTACGTATTCATGTGACTCAAGCATAAAATGTGACTTGTTTAACATACTGATTTTAAAAAATTTAAACAGATAATTGTCAAATGACGGTTATCTGTTTTTTTATACCCTTTATCTGGTTTGTATTCGTTTTGTAAAAGTAAAACGTAAAATTTATATAGAAATAAAAAGTTTTAAATTTATTTGGGGTTATGGGGATGAGGGGAATTACTCCGCAAGAAGGGTTCACCTTAGTGGAACTCATCGTAACAATTGCAGTCATGGCTATTATTGCTGTGATGGCTGTACCAATGTTTGGGGATATGTTGAATAATCAAAATTTGAATAGAAGTTCAGAAGATCTAGTTTCAAGTATAAATCAGGCACGTATGAAAGCTATAGTCGAGCGTAGACAAGTAAAAGTGCAATTAAATTCTACGTATGTGGCAGATAGTGATAATCAAATTAATTGGGTACCAAGCGGAAAAGCTCAATTAAAAACGGGATCTAATACTTCTATAGTATTTTTAATGTCCGGTTTGGTAAAAGATGCAACCGGAGATACAACTTTTGAAATTTGTAATACGGCATCTGGTAATAAATCAAAAATTATTAATGTTTCAAGAATGGGATCAATTCAGTCAATCACAATGGGGACATGTTCATGAAGAGCCTTGGACACCAGCGTGGTATGGGGATGATTGAAATTCTAGTTGCTTTGCTGATTTTGGCAATTGGTATTTTAGGCTTTATTGCTCTGCAGTATAGAGCGTTAGAAGCAAGTGCAGAAAGTACATCACGGGTACAAGCAATTACATTAGCGCGCGATCTTGCCGAGCGTATGAGAGTTAATCGTAATTCTTTAACTGTATATAACCAGCAACTTCAAGATGCCAGTAAACAAACAGACTACGCTAAAAATTGCTTTCAAAACAATTGTACTGATACAGAGCTAGCTGATTTTGATGTTGCTCAGGTTGTAAAAAGTGCATCTTCTTATGGTATGACTATGAATATGATTGCCTGTCCCCAAACTAACAATCGTCAATGTATTTATATTGCATGGGGAGATACTAGTGCAACGAATGGTCCTGGTGTAGGAGATTGTACTCAAGATACTTCATATAACAATAATTCAACATGTGTGATTATGGAGGCCTATTAAAATGAAAAAAAATCAGGGGTTTACATTAATCGAACTCATACTTTCGTTAGCTTTAGGTCTGATAATTACAGCCGCTGCAATATTATTGTTTTTGACTAGTCAAAAAAGTTTATCAATGCAAATAGGTGTTTCCGATGTACAGGATAATGCTAATTTTGGGCTTAACTATTTAACCCAAGATATCCGCCTTGCGAATTTAAATAACCCTAAAGCAGTTATTAATGATCAAACAGCGTACGGTGGTATCGTCTTAACCTCTGCAGTTAACTCAGCTAAAGATGCTGCTAATGAGCCTCTTAGTAATCTTTATAAAACCATTGTTGGTGTAACAGCCAGTACTAATTTACTTTCACGCAGTCAAGGCGATAGTGTTGGTAGTGGTAATACTTGGACTGGAGCATCAAACGTCCAAAGTAATGGAAGTGATATTGCCAGTGATCAACTCGTTATTCAATATGTACCGCAATATACAATTGATACAAAAGGTACAGCAACTCAAGCTGACGATGAATATATAGGTGGTACAGATTGCGAAGGAAACAATTTGAATTTTCCTCTTGCAAGTGGACGCCAAGTTATAGTTGAACGATATTTTCTACGTAAAGATGCTAATAACACTACTGATGAACCCAATCAACCCTTAGCACTAGCTTGTGATGCCGGTTATTACCCATTAACGGGTAATCCAACTGCTATCACACGTTATGGGGATGCGGGTGAAATTATAATGAAACGCGTAGATTATTTCCGAGTTTTACTGAATGTTCAGGGGAGTTCAGGGCGACGTTATATTTCAATACATGATTATTTGAGTTTAACAGCTCCTCGTCCACGTATTGTTTCGGTACAAATTGGATTATTAACTCGTTCATTGCAACCAGTCGGTGCAGAAGTAGCAATTAAAGATGATCAAAAATTTTCAGTATTGGATCAAACGATTATAGTTAAAAAGCCTACAAATTCTACAAAAAAATATGTGCGGCAAGTGATATCACAAACCATCGCTTTACGTAATGTAATCGGGGAGCGTGGTGAATGAAACTGAAGCAGGGTGGTTCAGCCTTAATTGTTGTACTTATTTTTTTAGTCGCAATTATGATTATTGGAACAATAGCAATTCGTAAGGGATTGATTAATCTAAATATAGCAACAAATAGTCAAGTGCAACAATTGATATTGCAAAATTCGGATGCTTCTTTTTTTCAGCTCGAGAATCCAACCAACCTAATTCAAAGCTTAAGTGCGACAGGTTTATTTGGTTATATCAGCAATGCAAATGACAAAAATAAAGAATTAGTTTTTTGTTATCGCGGAGATCAAAGTGACTTTTTCAATATTGGTCGTGCAAGTTTAATGCAGTGGGTGGATGGAAATAGTGCACCTACTAATAATGCTTTAGGTACAGATGGATACTGTGATGCAGTTGATACAAAGAATAACTGGTTTACCAGTGGTCGTAAGGCAGTCATGACCCAGGTTGCAGTCAAATTCTCCACTGTGGGGGAAGATGACCCTTTTTATGCTCGAACTCGTGGCCTTGATGAAAAAGAAGGACAAGTCCAAGAGGCGAAACGAGTTAAAGTATTTGCTGTGTCATTAATGCCAAGTTTAAGTAGTGTTAATCGTGCTGATATTAATAAGTGTCTACAACAACACATGAGTGAAGTGACACTCCCAGATGGAACGGCAGCGCCAGATGTTACTAATAAATCCGACTTAGATAATCCTTTAAAATCAGTAGCAGAGTGCTTAACCAGCTTAAATGTCCCATTTACTACGAACGTTACTGAATACACTATTGCACAAGATTTTAATTAATTGGGGAAAATAATAATGGATAAGAAAGACTTAATTTTTTCATATAATTCAAAACTTCTAACAAGTGCAGTAGCTGCTTTATGCACTGGGTTAGTAGCGAGTAGTGTAAGTCAGGCCAGTGATATTGATATTTATCAAAAAGCAAAAGCTGGTGATATTACTTTAATGTTTGTATTGGATATTTCAGGTTCTATGGGATATCCACAGCTTCAAAATGATGCTAGTGCCTGTGATATCCCCAGTAATGTTGTGCAGACAGGTTATAGTAATGTGTTGTCTAGTAATGGTGTTGCCGAATATAAGCGCTATTATTGCACTGCAACTGCTCCAACTTATTATTATATGAAGTATGGGTCATCTTGGTATAGCTGTGGTAATTCGAGTTCGCAAAGTGATTGTACAACTAGGTTAAAGAGCGCACCTTCTACTAGTGGTTTGACCTCAATGTCTGCAAACTATAGTACTTATTACTATAAGGCTGGTCCAAATACTCAATATCCTGACCGTATTACTCGTGTAAAAGATGGCATGATTGATCTACTTAACGGTAATACTAGTAAAGGAATTTTACCTGTTTCTGATGATAAATTGATTGGTCTTACTACTTTCTCCCGTCCAACACAATTTAATACTGCTGGTGAGCCGACTGCTGCAGACAATTTAACGGGGCAGGTCCGTATTCCAGCTCGACGTTTAGATGCAGTCGTAAATGGTAAAACTCAAAGAAGAATACTAATAGAAGAAATTGCAAAACTTGGTGCTAGAGGAGGCACTCCTACAGCTAATGCTTATGCAGAGGCTGCTGCTTCCTTAATGGGTACTACCACTCAAGGACTAAGTAATAGTGGTTTTAACTATGCGGGTGCAGGTGCAACCAGTGGAGGGAGCTATGTACGTCCCGATAGTATTACTAAACAAATGACAGGAACCACTACACAGTGCAGTGGTCAAGGTATTTATGTTTTAACTGATGGTGATCCAAATGGAAACTCTTCAGCATCAGGATTAATGAAGAAAGCTTTAAGCGGTAAAACATTTGCTTGTACGGATAGCGATACAGGCTGGAATTGTATTCAACAGTTTTCACAATTTTTACTAAATAATGGTAGTAACCCTGTTGGACTAAAAATTAAAACAGCTGTTGTTGGTTTTGGAAGTGATTTTAATATTATTCCATCTTTTAATAGATCACTTTCTTTAGCAGAAAACTTGGCAAATATTGATAACTCTACTGCATCGGCAAATCAGAAAGAAGCTGCGAAATGGGGTGTTAATGCAAGTGGTGGTTGGTATTCTGGTTCAAGCTCTCAAGATGTTGTAACTAGTGTAAATGCATTTCTTGGAGATTTAGGTTCGGAGATTCCAGCTGTAACTACAGGTTCACCTACTATTCCTAAAGATAGTCTTAACCCAGCTGTATTACAAAAGCAGGCTTATTTTCCTCAGTTTCAACCGACTCCAGATAAAAACTATCAACTGTGGGCGGGTAATCTCAAAAAATATGCAGTAGTTAATGGTGTTCTAAAAGACCGTGATAATACTACTTTAATCAGTACAGCAACTGCTACAAAGGGCCAAATACTTCCAAATCGTGATTTTTGGGCATATATCGATAATGATACTACAAATGATAATGCCGACTCCAATACACCTGGGAGTAATAGCTACACTCTAAAAGGGGGAGCATGGTCACAGCTACTCTTGACAATGAATCAAACAACACAAGAGAACCGTAATCTTTTGACGAATCGAAGTGCAGACGGTACAACGACAACAACACTAAGACAAATTAAAAAGTCTGATTTAACTGATACGACTTATCAAACTGATGGGAAACGTGGTTATTTAATGGCTTTGCTTGGGTATCCAATGACTGTGACTCAAGCAAAGGATCCTGATCATTTAGTTCTTAATGCTACTCCATCCACTTCTTTAAGACAGATTGGTGCGTTAATGCATTCCTCACCACTATTAATTACCAATAGTGGCCAAATTACATATACAAACGGCATAATTGATACTCAAAATCGTGAAGACTATGTCTTGTTTGGCACAACACAGGGGCTTTTACATATAGTCAAGGCTGGTAAAAATGATAGTACTTCTGTGGATAGTAATGGCGGAAAAGAAGTATTTACCTTTGTACCAAATGAAATGATCGAGAAACAACCCGAAGCATTTTTGAAAAACGATGCTATGAATGGAGGAGTCGATCAATTATATTATGGTATTGATGGACCTTGGGCTAGTTATACTCAATATGTATTAGATAGTAGTCGAAAAGGACTCACTGTCGGTAAAGGCTATGGTTCTCAAGAAGGTAAACAGATCGTGTATGGCGGTTTGCGAATGGGGGGACGTAGTTATTATGCACTCAATTTGCAAGATATGAGTAATCCAAAGTTACTGTTCCAAATATCTCCTGATGAACAGAAAACCTATTATAACGGTTCAACTACTACTTATGCTGCATTAAGTAATATGGGCCAAAGTTGGTCTAAGCCGAGCATTGGCTGGGTAAATTGGAAGAAAAGCGATGGTAAAACTACTGAACGTAAACGAGTAATGTTTGTTGGCGGTGGTTATGATGAAGGCTATGAGAGTGATACCTATAACCCGAGCATTAGCCAAGGCGCAGGTGTATATATGTTTGACGCTGATAACGGTAAGCTCCTTTGGTGGGCTAGTGCTAAAGCGACTACAGCTCAAGGTGCCGAAGCTTATACTCAATCTAATAATTTAAAATATAGCGTAGTAAGTGAAATTCGTACCGAAGATCGAAATGGTGATGGTTTGATTGATCATCTTTATTTTGGTGATTTAGGTGGTCAACTATTCCGTATCGATTTAGATAACACTGCGGCAACAAATGCAAGCTTTGCTAAGCCTCCACAATTATTATTGAATTTAAATAATGGCGCTGCTAGTCCACGTTTCTATGAAATGCCTGCATTTTCAGTGTATGACTATAATGGCACAACGTTTGCCGTTGTTTCTATTGGTAGTGGTAATCGTAGTAAACCCTTAGCTCAGTATGCCTCGGGCCAAGGTTATAATTATGATGCGGTATATAATATTTACGATAAAGATGTAGCAGATAGAAATTTATATAAAGCTGATTTTGTATATCAAACCCCAATCACAAATACTAATCAATTGGGGGAAATTACTAATTCAAACTGGAATACATATGATGATGGTGCAGTCGCTTTACTATCTGCTACCCGTGGATGGTTCTATCAATTTAAGTCCACCAATATTCAAGATGTTAAAGTATTTTCAACACCAATCGTATTAAATCATCGTATGTTTGTTTCTACTTTTGATGGTGGAAAAGCAGGTATGTCTGGAGATTGTGGAGCAGGAGTAAAAGGCGAAAGCTTTTTAAATCAGTTCTGTATGCCTTTTGGACAATGCAGTAAATCGACCCTAGCAGCTGATAATGATAATGTTCAGTGTGCGCCTGGTACAAGTTGTTCACAGGGGGCGGGTATTCAAGATACTACTGTTGTAGATGATGGCGGCGTTGGTGGCGGCGGTGGCGGTGGCGGTGGCGGTAATGAAAGTACTAATAATAAGAACTATTGTGTAAATATGGGTAATCGTGGTGTTACTACTATTGGCGGTATTATTGCCTCGAACAGTAGTAAGATGTGTTTAATACCACAGCGTTGGTATGTCCGTTAGGAAGGAATAGGTGATGAAAGGTAAATTCACGTATTCTTTAGGCTTTACTCTTATTGAGCTAATGATCGTAGTCGTGATTGTTGCTATTTTTGCTGCAGTTGCAATACCTTCATACCAAGCTTATGTTTTAAGAGCGGATGCTTCACGTGCGCAGCAACAAATGCAACAGATCGCAGTGCAACTCTCACGTCAGAAATCTAGAAATTTTAATTATATAGGTTTCTCTACAGGGGCTACAACCCCAGTAATTTTGCCTGTTGGGGCAACTGGTAGTGCTATTAAATACCGAATAACTGTGCGTGATGGTGACGATACAACGAAAACCTTAACAGATCCTACAGCTTTAGGGCAAAACTGGGTGATTCGAGCAGAGGCTTCAGATCCTAATAATTTTACTTATTTGTTTACTAGTAACGGATTACGTTGCAAGAATAAAGCCACTAGCAATGTTACTTATATAACTTGTGGCACTGGAGCTGAGCCGTGGTAAATAAAATAAAAGGCTTTACATTAATTGAGCTAATGATTGTTGTAGCTATTATCGCGATTTTAGTGGCGATAGCTTACCCCTCTTATCAAGAATATATTCGTCGTACTAATCGTGCGGATATGCAAACTACGTTGCAACAGATTGCTATGCATATCCAACGCTACAAAATTGCAAATTTTAGAGTAACGGGTGCAACGAGTTCTGATTTAAATATTGCCACTTCTTATCCTATACAAGGCACACCTCTTTATACAGTCAATTTGGCTCCAGTGACAGCTGGAGCTTTAAATGCGGAAGCATGGATATTGACCGCGACGCCGATTGCAAATACTTCGCAGTCCGGTGATGGGCATATTGTTTTAAATTATCGTGGTGAGCGTTGCTGGACAAAGGGAACTGATATTAACAGTGGTACGGCTTGCGTTCCTTCTGCAACATCGAATTGGGATGGTAAATAAATTTAAATTCAAAACTGCGGATAACTCAAAATTTAATCTTTCTTTCAGGGTGAAAATCACGTAGAATGTCGCCCTCTATGAAAGGGGTTTGAAGTGTTGCCGATGGTCGGCGCAGGGATAATCCGTAAGAATTATAAGGCTTTTATCATGGTTGTTATTCGTTTAGCACGTGGCGGCGCAAAAAAACGTCCATTCTATCAAATCGTTGTGACTGATAGCCGCAATGCACGTGATGGTCGTTTCATCGAGCGTATCGGTTTCTTTAACCCAACTGCACAAGGTCAAGCAGAAAAACTTCGTTTAGACGCAGACCGTTTTGCTCACTGGGTTTCTCAAGGTGCTCAACCTTCTGAACGTGTTGCTTCTTTGGCTGCTCAAGCTAAAAAAGCTACTGCATAATTATTGTAGTAGGTAGCCCATGACACCAACACAGAATGTTCCCGAAGATCGTATTCAGATTGGACAGTTACGTTCAGCTTATGGATTAAATGGGTGGCTCTGGGTGTATTCCAATACGGAACCCATGAGCAATATGTTTGACTACTTGCCTTGGTACATTGAGACCAAGGCTGGTTGGCAAACAGTTGATGTAAAACGTTGGAAACCACATGGCAAAGGCTTAGTTGTCTCTTTAAAAGGTGTGAGTGATCGCACTGGAGCAGAGAGCTTGGTTGGCGCTAATATCTGGATTGCTAAATCTCAATTGCCAAAAGCAGATGTAGATGAGTACTACTGGTCAGATTTGAAAGGCTTAACGGTGTTAGGACTGGATGATGAAGAACAGGAAGTAAACCTAGGGCAAATTCATGAGTTGTTTGAAACTGGAGCTAATGATGTGATGGTTGTACGTGCTACACCAGACAGCATTGATTCAGAAGAACGCATGATTCCTTGGCATAAAGACGTGGTACAACGCGTTGATCTTGAAGCTGGTCGCATTTACGTCAATTGGGGCGTAGATTACTAATCCTTTTTTAGGGGATTAACGCAGCAGGAAAATAGAGGAGTCTGCGGTGTTTTTTGCAGTCATTACGCTTTTTCCTGAAATGTTTGAAGCGATTACAGCCTACGGGATTAGCGGACGTGCAGCAAAGCGTGACATTGTACAAGTCACTTGTATTAATCCACGTGATTTTGCTGAAGGGAGTTACCGGAGAGTGGATGAACGTCCATTTGGCGGTGGTCCTGGTATGGTAATGATGGCTGAGCCTCTCGCAAAAGCAATTAACCATGCCAAACAACTTGCTTCACAAGCAGGATGTGTTCATGTACCTGTGGTGTATATGTCTCCACAAGGTAAAACTTTAAATGAACAGGCAGTACAGCAGTTTGTTGATTATGACGGCTTGATTGTATTGTGTGGACGTTATGAAGGCGTCGATGAACGTTTGATCCAGCATTATGTTGATCAGGAATGGTCAATTGGAGATTATGTTTTATCTGGCGGTGAACTACCTGCCATGGTGTTGCTTGATAGTATTATTCGCCGTTTGCCGAATGTAATGTCAGATGAGCAATCAGCGATACAGGATTCTTTTGTAGATGGTCTTTTAGATTGTCCGCAATATACTAAGCCAGACCATTTTGAAGGTTTGGATGTCCCTGAAATTTTAAAATCAGGACATCATGCCAACATTGAAAAGTGGCGTTTTTTGCAGCGATATCAACGGACTTTAGAACGCCGACCAGAGTTGGTAGAAAAAGTAGAGTTGACTAAACAGCAAAAAAAATGGCTGAAAGATATACAAGGGAATAGCGGTAATTCTTAATTGCTATTCTCAAGAACGAAAGTTCTAACACAAGACGAGAAGCAATGCTTCGAGTTAAACCATAAGTCTATTTAAATTTATAGATTTATGTGTAATTAAGGCTCTTTACGATTGTCGTAAAGGGAAAGTTAAACGGGTTGATATGCGTTTTTAGCCTCTATCCCCAGCGGAAACTCAGACCTCTTCTGACTCTGCACATATTGGAGATTCCCACAATGAGTGGTAAACATCCTTTAGTTCAAGCTGTTGAAAATGCACAGTTAAAAACTGACCTTCCTGAATTTGCTCCTGGTGACACAGTAGTTGTTCAAGTTAAAGTAAAAGAAGGTGACCGTGAGCGTCTTCAGGCATTTGAAGGTGTTGTTATCGCTAAGAAAAACCGTGGTTTGAACTCTGCGTTCACAGTACGTAAAATTTCTAGCGGTGTTGGTGTTGAGCGTGTATTCCAAACTCACTCACCAGTTGTTGCTAAAATCGAAGTGAAACGTCGTGGTGACGTTCGTCGTGCTAAACTTTACTACCTCCGTGACTTGTCTGGTAAAGCTGCACGTATTCGTGAAAAATTACCAGCTCGTAAAGCGTAAGCTTATACCGAGTAAAAAATGCGCCTTTTGGCGCATTTTTTTATTTGGAATCATAATCCTTGTAGTTTTAAACGATTAGCATGTTGACGATAAACCGAGACTGGGTCTGCTGCAAAAATAGAACGTATACCAAGCACTTGGTTGACTTCATCTAAATGGTTCCAGTTATAGTCATCACGAATAGTCTTACCAAACTTGGCACTACATCTAGAAACTAGTCCATCGTTATCTCCTAGTGGGTCAACAACCAAACTACTTCCTGTTAATGCAATATCAAAAGGATCTAATGGATTTGTGAGTGCTTTATTGCCAGAGAATGAATACATATAGATTCCTTTCTCTTGATAAGCACCTTCACCACAAGACGTGGTAGGGACACCCATCGGAAATTGTGCATTAAACTGTGCCGAGCCTTGAGTTGATAGGCTATGAGCGCCAGCTAAAGAGTCATGCGGATAACTAGTTGGATCTAGGCCTTCTGCCCAAGTAATCGCTGCTGAAAACCAGTTTACTAATGTTGCCAGTCCGGACAGAGGAGTACCCTCAACGTTCAGGATGACATCTGCCATTGGAGATCCTTTGTGAGGTGCTCCGATAGTAGTAAGTGAAGCAACTTTATCTGGCATGATACCAGCGACATAGCGAACTGTTGGTCCCCCGTGACTATGTCCGATCAAGTTGACTTTAGGTTTTCCCGTAATAGCAATAATTTCTTCTACTTGTTGGGCAAGTTGTTCTCCGCGAACTTCGGTTGAGTTAAACGGTGAAACCCTTGTTGCCCAGACATTTCCTCCGTTACGCGCAAGGTCAGGAAGAATCTGATACCAATAATCAAGACCAAGCGTATCTGTCCCAACTCGGCTAAAACCGGCCATACCATGATTAAAAACCAATGGATATTTGGTTTGAGCATAATTCGAATAGACAAATGAGCTTTTTACTTGCTCTGCATTTGTGGCATGGGTTGCTGAAACACTCAGTCCTGAGAGTATTGCAGCACAGAAAAATATTAAGTTCCTTTTCATTTTTTACTCACTATTTTTATTTTGTATGAGCAGCAGCTGTTACTGCTGGATAAGGTTTGGCTCACTTTGAAATAGAAAAGCCTAATAGTTAAATGGTAGTTCACCTCCTTGGTCATGGACTTTTTCAAAAGTTTGAAGACGAAGTTGTTCCTGTGATGAGCTAAATTGTTGTTGGCGTAGTTGTTGAATTGCTTGATTTTTAGCACTATCACTCATATTGCTATTGAGAACTTCATCACGCTGCTTTAAGAAGCCTGTAACTCGCTGTTGCCAAGCATTACGCTGCGTATCTAAAGTTTCTAATCTTTGTGTTGCCTCAGCTCCTACAAGTGCTGTACGCATTTGACGCAGTTCCTCCGCTGAACCATTGCGAGCTTTAATTTGTTTAGTCAGTGTATGCAAATCATCAAGTTTTGATAGTTCTTGCAGATTTTGTTGCCAGTCTGCTGGTAGCTGTTCAAAGCGTTCTTTCAGCTTTTTAGCTTTTTCAATTTCACTTAAAGATGAATCTTCCAAAATTTTCATGCGATCTAATGTGTAGTTCTGATAGATATCTTCTGTTGAAAAGAGTCCTTCAATTTCAGATGCAGAGAAGAAACGCTTTCTAATATCTTGAATTGAACTAAAGATCTTTTGAAAATAATTTTGATCTTGTTGTTTAGATTGAGGTGGTTGAATTTGTGCAAGCTCCTCACGGTATTTTAAATAACGAGTCCACAAGTCAATAACCTGTGAGCGGGCTGGTTCTAAATACTGATCTTGTATGAATTTCTCAAAATGCGTTTTGACTTGTTGTAAATTAGATTCTCCATACTGTGTAATAAAATATTCAAAACAGTCACGGGTTTGGTTATTTACAACTAAATGTTGAGAACTATCAATTTTTAACTGGCAATTAACTTGAGTATCTTGCTGACTTTTACTTAAGTAAGCATTATCACTTGTTATTGAATTTAAAGGTGTTTGATGAGTAGATGTGAAAGTTTTAGTCTCATCCTGATTGAACCGAGGTGAGCTACTTTTCGAATCGGGGCTTAGCCAATATACACATGCGATGAGGCTCAAAATAAAAAATCCGAGCACACACCACAATATCTTTTTCTGCATCCTTTGCATAAAGATATCTTCCTTAAGTTTTAATTTGTTGTTTTTTTACTCGATCATTAATGTGCCATAAAATAAGTGAAAACGCATCTAAATATTCTGAAAATATCTTGCCGAATTTGCTAACATGTCGGCACTTTTTTCTAGCTTTGTGTTCCAGTAAAAATGACGACAAAAAATCAAAAAATTTCTCGTCGCCATATCAGTGGTGTATTTCTATTAAATAAACCATTAGGGCTCAGTTCAAACGCCGCTTTGCAAAAAGTGCGTTGGCTATACCGTGCCCAAAAGGCAGGCCATACTGGCGCATTAGATCCATTAGCGACTGGTTTACTTCCTATTTGTCTAGGAGAGGCCACTAAGTTTTCACATTATTTGCTTGACTCGACAAAGCGTTATCAGACGACTGTTCGATTAGGCCAAACTACAACAACAGGCGATGTTGAAGGCGATATTTTACAAGAACGTCCTATTCCTGTTCTTAGCAAAGAGCTTATTGAGCAAACTTTAGAAAAGTTTAGGGGAGATATTCAACAAGTTCCACCGATGTATTCGGCGTTAAAAAAAGAGGGCAGGCCGTTATATGAGCTTGCCAGAAAAGGAATCGAGATTGAACGTGAAGCGCGCCCAGTTACGATTTATGCTTTAGAGCTTATTGAATTTACCGAAAATAGTATCACTCTAGATGTAACCTGTTCTAAAGGAACATATATTCGTGTGCTAGGTGAAGATATTGGTGAGGCACTTGGCTGTGGTGGTCATTTGACAATACTTCACCGTATTCAAACGGGGCATTTTGAGTTAATCCCAAGTTATACCATTGAATATTTAGAAAGCTTAACGGAAGAGCAAAGAGAAACTTTGTTACTACCAGTGTATGCGCCAATTGACCATTTCTTAAAAATTCAGGTTCCTGAAGGAAGGGAAAAATATTTTTGCAATGGTTTAGAAAGCAATATTGATCATTCTGCGGAAGCAGAAGTTTTGGTTTTTTCGGGTGAACGCTGTTTAGGTTTGGCTGAGATTACTGATAAAAAACGGTTGGTACCTAAGCGTATCTTAAATTTGTAGTAGATGTAGAGTATAGAGCATGGGCATGGAATGGGATGTTATCCTTAGTTTGATCTTTTTTGCGTTTACTGCGGGAGCAATTGATGCTGCCGTTGGTGGCGGTGGACTCATCCAGATTCCCGGCATTATGAGTACTTTCCCGTCCATGCAGACTGCAACGGTTATTGGTACAAATAAAGTTTCATCGATTTTTGGTACGGCATCGGCGGCGTATACGTTTGCAAAAAGAGTGAGGTTGCAATGGAAGCTTTTGGCAGTCATTGCCATTTGTGCTCTCATTAGTTCATTTGCTGGTGCAGCGTGCTTATCACTTATTCCACAATCTGTATTACGCCCTTTTGTGTTTGTAATGCTGATCGTAATTGCTATTTATACCTTAGTAAAAAAGAACTTTGGTCAAGTTCATACTGAGCAAAAAATTACTACGAAAATGCTAGTTTTAGCAGGTATTGGTAGTTTGGCGATTGGCTTTTACGACGGTATTTTTGGGCCGGGTACGGGTAGTTTCTTTATCTTTTTCTTTATCCGCTTTTTACAAGTCGATTTTTTACATGCTTCAGCATTGTCAAAAATCGGTAACTTCATGACGAATCTTGCTGCTTTGAGTTTTCTGATTCCAACTGGTCACGCTATTTTACATATCGGTTTAATGATGGCAGCTGCAAACGTTATTGGTTCTATTGTTGGGGTGCGTACCGCGCTTAAATACGGTAGTGGTTTTGTCCGTATTATCTTTTTAATTTTAGTCAGTATCTTGATTTGCCGTTTAGGGTATCAAATTTTTATCACCGGCTAAAATAGTATTGAAAGTATGAGCTGTCTTTGAGTTCGGTTCATACTTTTATGTATCATTTAAAATTCGAAATATAAAAATCATTACAGAAATTTACTAGAAAGAGAACTGTGTAAAAAATAGTCTCATTTTAAGCTACGTAAACAATATAAATTTCAACGTATCATAAACCTTGAAATAAAAAAGATTTTTTAGCTAAAAAATGAGGAAGAGAATGAATATTTTCGAAGCATTAAGAGAAAGCCATGAAAATCAACGTAACCTTTCTGAACAATTAATCCAGACTCATGGTTTAACTGAAGAACGAAAACAATTATTTGATGCATTAAAAAATGAACTCTATGCTCATTCAGTTGCCGAGGACCGTTATTTGTATATCCCTTTAATGTTTGACGATGTGGGTTTGGATATTACTCGACATGCCTTATCTGAACATCATGAAATGGATGAGTTGGTTGAACAGCTTGAAAAAACGGATATGAGTAGCCCAAGCTGGTTGGCCACTGCCAGACAGTTAAGTGAAAAAGTTCATCATCATTTAAAAGAAGAAGAGCATAAATTTTTTCAACAAGCTGGAAAAATTCTTAAAGACAGTGAAAAAGAAACGCTCGGCAATAAATATTTAAAGGAATATAAAAAGTATAAAAAGCAGCAGTAGATTAAACCTATGCAGCTTTTTTAGTACTTCTTAAAGTAACTCCAATCGAGGCCAGCATTACGCAAGCCAAAGCCACCCATTGCAGCATGCTGATTTCTTCATGAAGTAATAGGAAACCCGTTAATGCTGCCAATGCTGGCGCTAAACTCGTTAGAGTGCCGTAAGTTAATTTATTGAGTTGTTTGAGTGCCATTAAGTCGAGTGCATAGGGAATTGCAGTCGCTAAAACAGCGATAAGTAATGCTTTACCCCAGTACTGTGTCTCAAGTAATGCAGTTGCATTATGCCAAATACCAATTGGTAGTAATGCAAGTGCAGATACGCCGATTCCAATTGTTAATGCATGCATTCCTATATTCTGAGTCACAACTCTATGGCCGAAATAAATATAGAACGCCCAGCAAAGCCCAGCACCTAGAGCACATGCTGCACCTATATATGAGAAATGGTGCTGAACTGGGTTTTGCCAAGGTACCATAAGTGCAATACCTAACATGGCAAGCGCTACCCAAATGTAGTCGCTCTTTTGTTTAATCGAAAGAAGCGCAAGACCTAATGGACCAATAAACTCTAATCCAACAGCAATCCCTTGAGGTAGTTTTCCAAGCGACGTATAAAATAAAATATTCATTAACCCTAAAGATGCACAGTACATCAATAAATCACGCCATTTTAAGTAGGGTAAGCGCGACCAGATTTTCCAAGAGCGAAACATGACCGCAACAATAACTGTGGCAAAACATAACCTTAAGATAGTAACGGTAAGAGGGTCCAAAGCTGCAATAAGTTGCTTGGCAAATGAGGCGCTGATTTGATATGAGACCATCGACAAAATCATGTATAGCACAGCAATAATTGAAAGATTTTGCATGGACTTACCTTAACGCTTCATTTGATATTTAAAAAATAAGAGTGGTTAATTATAGCCAATATTGTGTTTTAACCAGCAGGTTTTATAGCGTTAACCTGCTGTTTTTTCACGTTGTTGACGAGCTTTTTGAGTCGTTATGGTACAACCGACGGAAGCAGTAATAATTGTTGCGAGCGCCAACCATTGGTTCCATAACAGATATTCGCCTAAAAATATAAAGCCAGAAAGGGCTGCAACTGCAGGTTCTAGGCTCATCAATGTTCCAAAGCTTAGTGGGGTTAAATTGCGTAGTGCTAACATTTCTAAAGAAAACGGAAGCGCACTGGCCAAAATTGCTAAGCCAATAAAATAAAAAAGATAGGGCAGCTCTATAACTTGAGCAATTGAGCCTGAAAAAAATGTAATTGGTAAAAGTATGCAAGCACCTATAGCCATACCCAAGCAAACGGTGTGATTACCTGAAATTCCAGAAGGTTTTTGTCCTGCAATAATATAAAGCGCCCAACATGCGCCTGCACTCATTGCAAATAAAACGCCGATCCAATCCAAGCTATGAGCTTGATTAAAAGGAAATAATAAAATGAGCCCAAGAATTGCGAAAGTGACCCATACAAAATCATATTTTTGGCGCGCGTGATATAAAGCCACGCTTAATGGGCCAATAAATTCAAATGCAACTGCAATACCGATCGGCAAACGTTCAAGAGATAAATAGAAAAGAGCATTCATGCCTGCAAGAGCAAAGCCATAAGCCAAAATCGCTTTCCATCGAACCTGACTAAAATTAATCCGCCAGATTTTAAAAATAAAAGCCAGAATACACGCTCCAATACATAAACGCATTGCAGACACTGTCAAAACGGGAAAGCTCTGAAATAAAACTTTAGCTAACGATGCGCTACTTTGGACGCTCAACATAGCAAGAATAAGGAAGCCCAAAGCATGGAGCTGGGATTTCTGGCTTGGACTGGACATTTTATTATTTGATCAATTGGTATACTTTTCACATGATAATGTAAATACCCATAAAAAAGCCACAGACAATGCTGTGGCTTTTAAATTTACAGTTCGAATTAGAACAATACGCGTACGCGAATTGTGCCTTCAACTTCGTGTAATGTATCTAAAGCTTCTTGAGATGCAGAAGCGTCAACATCCATAATGAGGTAACCAATGTCACCTTTAGTCATAAGAGACTGACCAGAAATGTTGATGCCTTGTTCAGCAAACAAGTTGTTGATTTTAGACAATACACCCGGTACGTTTTTATGGATGTGTAGTAAACGGTGTTGACCCGCCGTTAATGGCAATGCGATTTCTGGGAAGTTTACCGCAGAAAGTGTCATACCCTTGTCAGAGTAAGCAACGAATTTCTCTGCTACTTCTAAACCGATGTTTGCTTGAGCTTCCATCGTTGAACCACCAACGTGAGGAGTCAAGATCACGTTGTCTAAACCACGAAGTGGAGACTGGAATTCTTCGCCATTTGCTTTTGGTTCTTTAGGGAATACGTCAACCGCTGCACCAGCAAGGTGACCAGATTTGATTGCATCAGCTAAATCTTCGATTACTACACATGTACCACGTGCAGCATTTAAGAAGATTGCGCCTTCTTTCATTTTTGCAAATTGTTCTTTAGTAAAGAAGTTACGTGTAGACGGAACATCTGGTACATGCAAAGTCACAACATCAGCAGTTGCTAAAAGTTCATCTAAAGAACCCACTTGGCGAGCATTACCCATTGGTAACTTAGTGACTGCATCATAATAAATAACATGCATACCCATGCTTTCAGCAAGAACTGAAAGTTGAGAACCGATGGAACCGTAACCCACAATACCTAAAGTTTTGCCACGAGTTTCAAAAGAACCCACAGCAGATTTGTCCCAACCACCACGATGACAAGCCGCTGACTTTTCAGGAACACGGCGAAGAAGAAGAATTGTTTCAGCAAGTACAAGCTCTGCTACCGAACGCGTATTTGAATATGGTGCGTTGAATACAGGAATACCACGTGCCATTGCTGCTTTGAGATCAACTTGGTTTGTTCCGATACAGAAACAACCTACTGCGATCAATTTATTTGCAGCTTCGAAAACTTCTTCAGTCAATTGGGTACGCGAACGAATACCAATAAAGTGAGCATCTTTAATTGCTTCTTTAAGCGCTTCGCCTTCAAGAGCAGTTTTACGATAGTCAATATTGGTGTAACCCGCAGCGTTTAAAGTATCGACTGCGTTTTGGTGAACGCCTTCTAACAAAAGGAAACGGATTTTATCTTTAGGTAGTGAAAGATGTTGGCTCATTACGGCTCCGCTACAAAGGCCAAATTTGGTGGCGGTATAATAACATACTGGGCAGCGCTATAGATATTTCGTTTATACCATCGCCTTATGGCAATTTTATCTATGTCTAATCACTTCTGTTTATGGCTTGCCGAGCGCTATGAAATATGCTTGGTATTCTTAAAGGCTTAGATTTTCCTTCGGAGCCTGATAAAAACACATTTATTGGTTTTAAACATGTTTTGTAGTGACAGTATCTCTATTATGAACTTTATCGCTTGTGCGGTTACATGTAGAATATAGAAGTTCCTTGAACATTATGGCTTTGCTCAGGTGAAAACCTTGAGAATATGAGGTCATAGTCCCACCACAGTTTACTTCTTGCTAGGTCTGCAAACGATGAATGCTCCAGTCGCTTTAACACCTGAGTTACTCACCCAATTAACAGCAATCGTCGGTGAAAACCGTATTAAAACCGATGCTGATAGTCTCGAAAACTGGGGTAAAGATCATACCAAGCATTTTAATCCGAACCCATCGGTCATCGTTTTTCCATCAACGACTGAACAAGTTCAGGCAGTTGTAAAACTTGCGAACCAGTTTAATGTCGCGATTACGCCATCTGGTGGCCGTACTGGTCTCTCTGCTGGCGCAGTAGCAACCAATGGTGAAATTGTCATTAGTATGGACAAAATGAACCAAATTCTTGAGTTCTTCCCGGCAGACCGTATGGTGCGTGTTCAAGCTGGTGTTGTGACTGAGCAATTGCAGAATTATGCAGAAGAACAAGGTATGTATTATCCGGTTGACTTTGCATCAGCAGGTTCTAGTCAGATTGGCGGTAATATTGGTACCAATGCTGGCGGTATTAAAGTCATTAAATATGGCATGACACGTAACTGGGTGCTTGGTTTAACTGTTGTTACTGGTAAAGGCGACATTTTACGTTTAAACAAAGGCATGGTTAAAAATGCAACTGGTTATGCATTACAGCATTTGTTTATTGGTGGTGAAGGTACATTAGGTTTAGTGACCGAAGCAGAAATTAAACTTGAGCGTCAACCACAAAACTTACAAGTTTTAGTTTTAGGTGTTCCTGATTTTGATGCAGTGATGCCTGTATTACATGCGTTCCAAAAAGATATCGACTTAACAGCATTTGAGTTCTTTGGTGAACTTGCAATGCAAAAAGTTTTAAACAATGGTCATGTACAACGTCCATTTGAAACCGAATGTCCGTTCTATGTATTGCTTGAGTTTGAAGCACCATACGAGCCGATTATCGACAAAGCAATGGAAATTTTCGAGCACTGTATGGAGCAGGGCTGGGTACTTGATGGCGTGATGAGCCAAAGCCTTGATCAAGTAGAGAGTTTATGGCGTTTACGCGAAGATATTTCTGAATCTATTGCACCGTTTATTCCATACAAAAATGATATTTCTGTATTAATTACTCACGTACCTGCATTTATTCGTGAGATTGATGCAATTGTTCAAGAGAACTATCCTGATTTTGAAATTTGCTGGTTCGGTCATATCGGTGACGGTAACTTGCACTTAAATATTTTGAAACCTGAAAACTTAACCAAAGATGAGTTCTTTGCGAAATGTCAGGTGGTAAATAAATATGTATTTGATACCGTGAAAAAATACGATGGTTCAATCTCTGCTGAGCATGGCGTAGGTATGACGAAAAAGCCATATTTGGAATATTCGCGTTCTCCTGAAGAAATTGAATATATGAAAGCTTTGAAAAAAGTATTTGACCCGAAAGGTATTATGAACCCGGGTAAATTATTTGATCTCTAATGCTTTATTAAATAAAAGAAGTTCTGCTAAAAGCGTATCGTAAGATGCGCTTTTTTATTAATTTTTTTATTTCTTGTACGCTTTCCAACCTGTCAGAATATGATAAATCAACGGTAAAAGACTAAGAGCAAAAAAACTACAAAGCACAATGGCCCATAGAGGTAAATCCCTTGGATTACCTAAAAAGAAATAGGCAAAAATAGAATAAGACAACATCGAAAACATCGCCATTGTTCCAAGTGGAAGCGTGACTTTAAAAATTAACATGCTAGCAAATGTTTTGTAGGGTTCCATGTCGTGCTTTAGACTGTAGGCAATAATCATGAGCAACACATAACCTAAAATAAATAGCATAAATAAAGCGGCTGCGAACAATAGAATTGTTCGCCAGCTCTTTTCTTGCGCTGTGTGATCACCAGATTCATAAACAACAGTAATATGTTCACCAACTACAGGCATATCAACAGAGCGAACTGAATTATCTAAAGTTAGAGTTCTATTTTGATTATCTTTAAATTGAACCTGAGCAGTATGCATGAGTGTTTTAGTTTTATATTTACGCCCATTTGAGTCTGTGCGTTCAGTATCTACCCATTCAGAAGTATAACTCACTACAGTTGCATCGTAAGTTGGTTTGGTTGCTAAGCCGTAGACTGCCTGAGAAACCCAATAAGTAAATGGGAAAAATAAAGCACTAATACTAAAAACCACGGCAAATAAATAAGCAAATTCAAATTTACTACTTTTACGATTTTTAGCTAAACGCTTGACCCAAAACTTGGCGAGTACAAATGACCAAATCATCAAAACTGCAACGACCACCAAGAAAACTTGTCCCGCATAAGTCAGTTGCATAACGACCCTATTTGTTATGTGTATTTGAAGTTAATTTTATCAAACGATTGTCATTAAAGTTGAGTAAGCAAGAACAAATATTTGGTCTGTAAAAGAGTAGCCATACTTACAACTACATAGTTTCTACAGAGTAACCGAGCAAGGCATAGCATCATAAAGCTATGCCTTTTGTTTTGGTGATAAAGATGCAACGTTTATTTTTAATTTCGGCACTTTGTGCTGGACTTTTCACTGGGTGTGCGACGACCAGTAAATTAATTCCATTTGTGGGTTCGGAAACTCCAATGCAACAAGTACTTAAAGCTCAACCTGAGATTGTAAAAGAGCACAATAACACCTCAGTTCAGCAAGTGTTTAACCGTGTAGAGTCTCCGACTGTTTCTCGTATTACGGTCATTCAAACAGGTTTAATGGATGACTCTGTTTCAGCTATTCGTACAGAATATTCATTTAAATTAGTCGATGAAAAGTGGCAATTGCAAAATAAGCAAAAGAGCTACCAATGTGCGAGAGGAAAAAATACTAAAGGTTTCCAGACACAGCTTTGCTTATAAAAATAAAAAGACGATAAATATATCGTCTTTTTTATACCCTTTAAATTATGCGCCACTCTCTAAAATTCTAATTTTGACATCAACGACATCATCTTTGACTGCTTCATGATGCGCTTGCATATGAGGTGTAGCTAAGTGTGCTTCAAGATGAGCCACGCTTTCCCATTTTTCTAACATAACAATCGTGTCAGGCTCTTGAGTCTGGAAGCTCGCATTTGATTTATGGTCAATTAAAGGTTCATAACCATGGCAACCTTCTTCTGCTAAAACAGTTGGAATGATTTTCTGAAATGCATCCAATACGTTTTGGCGGTGCTGTTCGCCCGATTGAGTACGAATTTCCGCAATAATGGTAAGCATTGTGTTCTCCTTATTAAGCTGCTGCAAATACAGTGTTTAGGTGTGCTTTATATTCTTCAACGTAACTATCAATGTCAGGCATTTTAATCACATCGTTTACAATGAAAGTTGGCAGAGTACTCATACCTAAAAACTGATTGGCTTTATGAAATGGTAAATAAACACCATCTACACCAACGCCGTGGAAGAACTGATCCGCATCGTTAAATGCTTCCATCGGTGCATTCCAAGTGAGTGACAGCATATATTTCTTGTCATGAATTAAACCACCTGAACCATATTTTTTTGAGGTATCAGAGCGGCTACGACCATCGTTTGTATATAATGAACCGTGACCTGTCGTAAATACATCATCAATATATTTTTTTACAGTCCACGGTGCACCCATCCACCAGCCGGGCATTTGATAAATCACGACATCTGCCCATAAGAATTTTTCTACCTCAGCTTCTGCATTGTAGTCGCTATCTGCACGAGTGACTTGTACGTCATGGCCTAGTTCAGTGAGATGGTCCGTTGCCAATGCCGTGAGTGTGTCATTTAATTCACCATTTGAATGCGCAAATTGTTTAGCGCCATTAATGACTAAAATATTGCTCATGGAAGTTTCTCTAATTCAATTCTTAAACTTGAGCGATACTTTAGAGAAGATACTCTTAGAGAAAAATGCAGTAATTGGAAAAATATTATTGAGTAAAAATCACTAATATGGACTGGATATATTGTATTTATGCTTTACTTGAAAGATATATTTTACAAAGTTGAACGGAAAAAATTGTTTGTAGCCTTTAGCATCAAGGTGAAGTTGTGGTGGAGTTGAGTATGAAAAAAATTGGTTTACTCATGATGTGTAATTTATTGGTTCTGAGTGCATGTACACCGAATACAAACCCACCTACACCTCAAGCTAATAGTCCGATACAAGCTGTTTTGATCGATCAACCAAACCTTTTAAATAACGCAAGTAATTTAAGTATTTCACAGCAAATGAATGCTTTGGATGATGCTTCTAATGCTCAAGTCACTATTTTGCAGACAGAGCCGAGTGAAGATGCTGTTTCGAAAACACGTACTGAGTATTTATTAAAAAAAGATCAGACTGTTTGGAAAATCGTGAATAAAAAACAAAGTTATCAATGTACAAAAGGCGAGGAAACAGCAGACTTTCAAGTTAATCCTTGTCCTTAAAGCTGAATCTCTATTGAATATGTGGATAACTTTAGGGTTATTCACAATATAAAAATGAGTTCGTCATCATTAAAATATAGAATTTAAAATTGTTGGAATTGTCCGATTGATGATCAATTTGAAAAGTGATATTGTGTCATCCGGCAATTATGCCAGATGGTAAAAATTACCGAATCTCACGTCATACATTTTTCTCGTTTTAGACACCTTGTGAATACGGTGTTTCACATTCTAAACATGCACTCTCACGGCATATAACAACTTAACTAAAGATTGACTGACCATACTGTCATCGTCATGACTACATAATTTATTTCAATATGTAGTCGCTGAGACATAGTGGCCGCTATTTTGAAGTGTACAACTCATGAAAAATATTCAAACGACAGCGTTGAACCGTACAACGTTGATGTTTCCTTTAGCTTTAGTGCTATTTGAATTTGCGGTTTATATTGGTAATGACCTGATTCAGCCAGCTATGTTGGCAATTACTGAAGATTTTGGTGTGAGTGCAACTTGGGCACCGTCTTCAATGTCATTTTATTTATTAGGTGGTGCATCTGTTGCATGGTTACTTGGGCCTTTATCAGACCGATTGGGCCGTAAGAAAGTTCTTTTAACTGGTGTATTATTTTTTGCCTTGTGTTGTTTTTTAATTTTATTAACAAAACAAATCGAACACTTTCTGACGCTACGTTTTCTACAAGGTATTGGGCTAAGTGTAATTTCAGCAGTCGGATATGCGGCAATTCAAGAAAATTTTGCCGAACGTGATGCAATTAAAGTCATGGCACTCATGGCAAATATCTCATTACTTGCACCCTTGCTAGGACCTGTACTTGGAGCTTTCTTAATTGATTATGTATCTTGGCACTGGGGTTTTGTGGCAATTGCTTTACTTGCACTGCTGAGTTGGGTTGGCTTAAAGAAACAAATGCCGAGTCAGAAGGTAAGTGTGACCAAACAGCCTTTTAGTTATCTTTTTGATGACTTTAAAAAAGTATTTAGCAATCGGCAATTCCTTGGTTTAACGCTAGCCTTACCGCTTGTCGGTATGCCGCTTATGCTTTGGATTGCATTATCGCCAATTATTTTGGTCGATGAGCTCAAGCTAACGAGTGTGCAATATGGATTAGCTCAATTCCCAGTATTTTTAGGTTTAATTGTAGGTAACATCGTTTTAATTAAAATTATTGACCGTTTGGCTTTAGGTAGAACAGTCCTAATTGGTTTACCAATTATGCTCACTGGTACACTCATTTTAATATTAGGCGTTGTCTGGCAAACCTATTTAATTCCTTGTTTGCTTACGGGTATGACACTCATTTGCTTTGGTGAAGGAATTAGCTTTTCAGTGTTGTACCGTTTTGCACTGATGTCATCTGAAGTGTCGAAAGGAACTGTAGCTGCTGCTGTTTCAATGCTATTAATGACGAGCTTTTTTGCAATGATTGAGCTTGTACGTTATCTCTATACTCAATTTCACTTATGGGCTTTCGTGCTATCTGCTTTTGCATTTATCGCACTGTGGTTTACTCAACCACGCTTGGCCTTAAAAGAGGAAATGCAGGAAAGAGTTGCACAAAATTTACATTAAAAAAATACCGGAATTTATATTCCGGTATTTTTTATTCTACTTAATTTCTTGCTCTAAAAGTTTGTTTTTAAGGGTCAACAACTCAGGCAAGGTTTCTAATAGTAAGCTCATTTGTTTTAACACGAGCGTGTAGCTTTCTGAAAAGTCTTCATGAGTTGTTAAGCTTTGAATTTGCTTTAAAGTTTGCTCAATAAAATTCAAGTCAACAGAAACTTGTTCAAATAAACTTTGGTTAAGAATTTGCTGGCAATCCAGTAAAAGCTGTAATACCTGTTGATCTTCAATTTTTTGTCTTTGGCTACCTAATGCTGCGACATAACTCAACTGGCTATGACTATAAACTAAATAACGAAAGGCGTAATGAATCAGCTCTGGTTTTGGGTTGGGCTCAGCACTTAAGCTCGAAATCATATTCGAGAGCTCAATTTGTGCATTATGTGCAGCACGGCGAATTCTACGATATTCAATGTCCTGATTTTTACCATGCTGGTATTGCTCAACAATCACATTGAAATAATCCAGGGTGGCTTGGCTACTTTTTTTAATATTGTTTGGAATATTACGAAAGTTCCAGTCTGGCCATATAAAATTAACAGCAAGCCATGCAATAAAGCAGCCTAATAAGGTGTCGATTAGACGAGGTAAAATAATACTAAAACCTGCGCCTTTTAAGTTGAAAATGAGCAATACCATTAAGGTTGCCATCAGTGTTGCCAACGCATATTTCTTCTGGCGCAAGTAGAAAAAGCTAACTCCACAAATAATAGTGAGAATGAGTTGACCTTCAATGCTTGGAACAAAATACAAAATAGGAATACCCCATAAAACGCCAAGTAAGGTTCCAATTGTTCTAAGTTTTAAACGGCTTTTGGTTGCAAAGTAAGTAATTTGGCAAACAAATAAACTAGTGAGTAAAATCCAGTAGCCATGTTGGGCAAAAGGTAATAGAGAAATTGCGTAACCCGCAGCAAACACAACCGCAATTCGTATTGCATGTCTAAATAGGGCAGATTGTGGTGTTAGTTGCTGCCGAATTTTTAATACAAGGTCAGAAAAACCTTGAATATCATCATCTAGCAAATTGAGGTGTTCTTGTTTGTTTTGACTTAGCGTTTCATTAAACGGCTGCGCATATTGAAGCTGTTCAAATTGTTCATGCATGCCTTTTAAATTATTAAAAATCAATTTTAGATTTTTAACTTCAAAATTTTGCGGGTGCTGTTGTATCCAGTCTTTTAAAGAACTTTCCAAATGGTTTAAAACAATTTGTCCTTCTTGAGAAGACTGATATTGCTGGTTATGCAAAATACATTTGGCTAAATCGTGGCAAGCTTGGGCCTGTAAACGCAGATTTTTTTGAAAACGGAAAATAAGATCACTACGGCTAAAATTTTGTTGAATATGTTCGTAGTGTAGATAATTAGAAGTCGCTTGTTCATGTATATCGCGGGCAAAAAAGTACAGGTTTAACCAGTAAATACTTTTATTACTGACTCGTGATGCCTTAAGGCGAGTAAGCAGGGAGCTACGTATTTGGTTAAGGCTTTGCGCGACTTGCGTATTTTGTAGTGATAATTCAAATAAAAGCTGTTCAACATTTTCTCTATTGTCTGGATCGAACAAGCGCGCTTTAGCTTGAAGTAAGGCAGAGATTTCTTCAAAAATTTGCGAAAGCTTATCTTGTAAAGGAAGGGTTGGTTTTAAAAGAAAAAATAAAATAGATGTTAGGCCGTACCACAGTGCGCCATAGACAAAATAAGTAGGCTGTTGATACCAGTGAGCATACTCTCCTAAACCAAACATGCTATAAATTGAAAGTAAAATTGTACCAAAAGAAATGGTAGCGTAGCGCTGACCTAAGGCGCCCAATAAAATGAAACAAGCACTTGAAATTGAAAGATATAAAATAAATAAAAGTTTATAGGGTGCTAAAAATCCAAGAATAGTGCTGACAGTAAAAAAGAGTAGGCAGACATACAGTAAGTTGCGTAAACGAAGACTTAAGCGATCGTCAAAATCGGTTAGTGCTGCGGCAATCGCACCTAACGTTACAGGAACAATGAGTTCGTTATGGCCCAACCACAGTAAGCCTAAAGTTGTGCCTGTGAGTACAATTAAAATTTGCAGACAGTAAATTAAAATTGAATTCGCTTTAAAACGATTAAATATTTGAGTCAAATAATTCACGGCTTTTTCTAAATGAGAGGGTACGTGATAAGGGATATTTAAATTTTTATTACTTGAAAAATATTATGCGTTTTATTTAAAAAAGTCAGTTTGTTTTTAAGATTTTATAATAATTAATTTGTCTAAACTGCTTAATAAAATAACAAAATTGTGGATATCTTTTTAGATACCTACAATTTAAAAAATAACAAATTATTGAATTACGCCACAGGCAATTCGTGCTCCGCCACCGCCTAAAGGTAGAGGAGAATCTGAATAGTTATCACCGCCCGCATGAATCATGATTGCACGACCTTGAATGTCAGCAAGTTTTAAACGTGGCGCAATAACAGCGGTAGTAGCAACACCAGTGCTGTCGACGACTAATGCTGGTAAGTCGCCCAAGTGTCCGGTAGTTGGCGTACCATGATGTGGTGCTTGATTAGGGTTATAGTGACTACCCGCAGCTAAAGCAGCACCTGGTTTTCCGTCTTTAACAGCAGGAGCACACGATGCATTTTCATGAATATGGAAACCACGAGTACCGCTTGGTAAATCTGCTAAAGCAGGGGTAATAATTAAGCCTTTATCACTGTCTTGAAAGCTAATCGTCCCGATTTTTTTACCAATCCCATTAGCTGTGACTTCATTTACATCGACTACTTTTTTGGTATGCATTGTCGTTAATGCATGAGTCGTATCAGATACTGTTTTGCTTACCGTACTACAACCAACTGTTAATAAAGCTGTTAGTGCACATACTGCACTCATTTTATTTAATACTGGCATTATTAGATGTCCTTATAGATATAAATCTGATTTTTTTATTCAAGCAAAGGCCTGTAAACCCTACAAGTTAATTTAAATAGTCACTTTGTATCCTGAAACATTTTTAAATCATTGGCTTAATTTTTAGATGGTGGTAAATCATCATCCGAATCATAAATCATGGTCGTTTTAGGCATGGGTTCAGGATCAATCGTTTCATGAAGCCATTCACGCCAAATCGCTAATAAAACAGCTAAAATAACAGGGCCAATAAATAAACCGACTAAACCAAAACTCGCAATACCACCCAGTACACCAAACATAATCAGTAAAAACGGAATTTGAGTTGCACCAGAAATTACAAGTGGGCGAATCACATTGTCTGAGCTACTTACAATCAGAACACCCCATAAAACCACGCCAATGGCTTCCATGGTTTGCCCTTGTGAAAACAGCCATAGACCAACACCTAAATAGGAAACAGGGGTACCGAAGGGAATGAGTGCTAATAAGAACGTCGCAATCGTGAGCACCATTGGATTGGGTACACCAGCGACGAAATAACTTAATCCAGCAAGGACTGCTTGAGCAATTGCAGTTAAACCGACACCATAGACAACGGCACGGGTTGTTTCTGAAATTGTATCTAGATAATGGTGAATACGTAGGCCAATCACCATTTCTAAGGCTTTACTCACTTGAGTTAAGATCGTGTGACCGTCACGGTAAAAGAAGAAAAGACTTAAAATTGCAAAACCAAGTTTGACGAGATTTTTACTAATTTCATTGATTAAAACTCGCCCATAACTTAAATGGCTTTGTATCCAAGCTGCAATACTCTGAATCGTACTATTTGGGTCGGTGTTTATATCATTTAGTGTTCTGGTTATTTCTTTGCCAATAAAAGGAAGATTTTTAATGAAATCAGGTACGCTTAAATGACCAGAAAAAACCTGACGCTGTAAATCAAGATAGAGATTGCGACCTTCATGTTGCAAAATAAAAATAGCGCAGATCAGGGGTACACCAACAACTAAAATAACAAAGCTAATCATGACTGTGGCATTTAAATTATTACGGTTTTCGCCAAAAAAACGCTGAATTCTTAAATAAATTGGCCAAGTCATGTAGGCGATAATCGCAGCCCAAACTACAGGTACAATAAAGTACTTCAGGATGTTAAATCCTAAAAATAACAGGATGAAAAACAGCCCAAACAATAAAACGCGCTGTAAAGTAGGAGCGTATGGATGCACGAACAAAAATTCTCTAATTATTTAAATAGAATGGGGTCATATTAACTGAAAAATGACCTGAGGCAAATTTTAGGCAGAAATGCTGATCTATACATTTCTGCTCAATAAAAATGAAAAAGTTATTTTTAAAACCACTCGGACTTATCTTCGATTAGTTTATTTAAAAGTGGCTGCCACTGGCTTTGAATTGCAATAAAGTTTTTTTGTGGTTTATCAAACACACTCAAACCTTGCATTGCTAAACTGCCATAAGCACTACGCTCTGCAATCCATGCAATCGGTTCATGTTCGATTTTTTCAAAAAATTGCTGAATATCTTTTGAGCTAGCACTATTCGGTTTAACTCGATTTGCAAGCAGTAAAATTTGTACTTTTCCTTTGCGAATACGTTTAATATCCTGCAAATGCTTGAGAAAACGACGTGTACTGTCGATATCAAAAAATGAAGGTTGAAGTGGTGTAATAATGGCATGAGCTTCGCTGACTAATTGTTCAGCATGGTCGCCTGAAAGAGCGCCGGGTGCATCAATAATTAAATAATCTAAATTTTTAGGTGCATCACCAATAGATTTTTCTTGGCGCCAATCAAGGCTTTGAATTGCAGCTACATTTTCTGGACGTTGCTTTAACCATTGTAAGGAAGATTTTTGGTTATCAGAGTCCGCTAACGCTACTTTATATCCTTTTTGTGCCAAAGCTGTTGCCAACGTAATGGCTGTCATGGTTTTTCCGCATCCACCTTTTTGATTTGCAATAAGTATCGTTTTCATAAATTCAGTTATATTCAGCAGCACACTTGTTCTGCTTATACCTTAGCATCTTTTTATGAGAAGTAGATGACTGCCTTTGACAAAAGTTTAAGCTAGTTCGTAATTTTAGATATGATTGCTCATCTACCGTGATGATATGTAATTTATTAAGGAAAATTTATGTCCGTATGGCTGGCCATGCTTATAGGTGCTGGTATTGGTATTATTATCACAACGCTTATTTTATCAAATACCCGTAATGGTCGAATCAAGGCTGAATACGAGCAATATATTGCAGAGTTAGAGCTTGAGCATCAACAGACGCTTGCCCAGGCACAAAAGCGGAGTGTGAATACAAGCCGCGCTGTATTAAAAGGTAAAATGGCAGAACAATTTGCTCCGATTTTACCTGAGTTTCAATACTTACCAAGTGATGCCAAATTTCTGGGTGACCCGGTTGATTACGTTATTTTTGATGGCTATACCGATTTTAGAGATGGAGATGGAACTGCCGAGGATATCCAGATTATCTTGCTTGATATTAAAAGTGGGGGAGCTCGTCTAACCAAAGGACAGCAAGCAATTGCTCAAGCAATAAAAGAAGGAAAGGTACGCTTTGAAACGTTGCGAATTGATTTTGAAGATTAACAATCAATTTAATTAAGCACAAAAATAGACGAAATTGATCTGTATTGTTACTAAATACCGATATTTTTTTCATCGCTTAGAGCTACTATAAATTAGAGATCTGCTGCATTTGATCTAGTAATATTTGAGGTATAAAGCGATGAAAAAACAACATGTAATGTTAGGCTTATTGGCCTCTTTATGTATCAGCTCAGCTTTTGCTTCGACGGCCTCTACTTCTGGTGAATATAATATTGCAAATGGTTTGTTACCGATTGAAAAAGATCAGTCAATTTCTGTGTTACAGCCATTTCAAGGCAATTTTAGAATTTTAGGTTCAAAAATTTATAAAAATGATGAACAAGCTAAGTTTTCACCGATCGATTATGCGGTAAGTTGGGGGTTATTTGCTCAACCAGATATTGCTCGTACCATTTCAGTTAAACAGTATGACCGCTATTTAAACTGGAAAATGAGTAAGCTTCCTGTACCTGCTGAGCAAGCGATGCAAATGGTGTCTAATATGCACATCATTCCTGCGAGTCCTCAAATTGCTCAACAAATTAAACAAGTTAAACGCGGTGACTTGGTATACCTCAAAGGTGAATTGGTCGAAATTAAAGATAAAAATTTAGTTTGGCGATCATCTTTAACCTCAAGTGATACAGGTGATGGTGCTTGTGAGTTATTCCGTGTTCAATCGATTCATTGGGTTGAAAAACAAAATATATAAATTAAAAAGCCTTCTTGTTCAGAAGGCTTTTTATTGCACACTATAAAATTAATGCTGCTGTGAAGCTTTCCAGTATTTCAACTGGTTCTGAGCTTGTAAGTAGTCAGCAAGTTGATTGACTTGTTCATCTTTATTGGCCTGTTTATCACTGATGTGTTTTTCTTGATTTTCCCAATATTGATAAAGTAAGCCTTGAATATAGCGACCTTGTTCAGTTTTTAAGTCGAGGTCTTTTAACATGGTCAATGCTGAGCGAACATTATCAAGTGTACGTTTTTGTTCAAACTCTGTGGTGAGTGTACCTGCCGCATGCATTTTTTCTAACTCAGTTTCCATTTCATCGCTCATTTCAGTAAAGCGACGGTCATAGTCTTCTAATAAAGCAATATCATGCGCATCGTCAGCAGTGGCTGTGAACTTTTTAACAGGCCTTTCATTGAGCTTTTCCATCACCTGATCAGTAGATGAACTTGTATGAGATTGCTGAGTCTTTGCTGGTTCATCTGCTTTTTTACAAGCAGTCAATAATAGGCTAGAGCTGAGCAAAGACATTAAAATGATATGAGGCGTTTTTTTAAACATAGCTTTCAACCGAACCTATTCTCTATGATTTGACGACGTACTTTTTTGAAAGTGATATGCATATGTGACATATGGAAAATCAATCTGATCTTGTGGGCCTAGGCCTGTAAAATCATAAACAATTTTCTCAAATTGAGCTTTGAGCTGTAATTGATCTTTTTCAGTCATTGCTGCAATAAAACTTGTAGAGAGTAATCTTTTACTCACCACTTGTTCGACAGTACCATGCTGTGATTGCGGAAAAGTTTCTAAACTGTCAAAACTAAATAAATTTTGGTTTTCAAAAACCTTTTTCCACTTTTCACTATGATAACGCGGCGTATCGCCTTCAAGAGGTAGTAAAAAATCTGCTAAGGCTTTCACCCAGTCTGTACGCTTATCACGCTGATTCCAAACGAGACCTAAATGTCCTTGCGGTTTTAATATTCGATGGATTTCGGTCAGTGTTTCCATGTTGTCGAACCAATGGAAAGATTGAGCGCAAATGACCGCATCAATTTGTTGATCGTTTACCGGAATAGCATGGCTAAATGCCTGTAAAGTTTTAATATCAGTATAGGCTTGCTGAAGCTGTTGTAACATCTCGCCAATTGGCTCTACTGCAATAATATTGGCACGTGTTTGTTTTAAGTAGGGTAAGAATTTGCCAGTACCTGAGCCAAGATCAATAACAGTAGAATTTTCATGTATTTGGAGACGTTCTTGCAGCCAACTGACTATTTCTGCTGGATAATTCGGCCTAACTTGCTGATAAAGCTCCGCAGCGGAGCTGAATCCTTTTTGAGCGGCAGGATGTAAGGATTGTGTCATATTTTGCGCTTTTTAATCTGACTGGCATCTATAAAATAAGATACTCCGCAATCATAAATTGGCAAAACACCTATTTTGTTTCATTTTTGACGATGTATGTGGGAGTAAATTTTCTTTCGGTGTGAGCATGGATAAGCAAATTATTTTTGAAGACGAACACATTAGAGCCATTTTTTTACAAGGCGATTCTAATACATTAGTTCTCTCTTTTGGCGATTTGATTACCCGAGCGAGTGGCTTATCTATCAATGCTGAAAAGTCTCTAATAAAGTACCAATACAATGTTATTGGGATTATGCCAAAACAAAAATCATGGTTCCCAAAAGCCAGTATGGTTGAAATGACCAAAGCCATTTTGCCTATTATTCAGCGTTTTAAAAATATTGTAGGTTATGGCGGCTCAATGGGCGGCTATGCAGCAATCAAGTATTCGAACCTTTTAAACATGAATCGAATCGTTGCATTTGTACCTCAATATTCAATTGACCCTGAACAGGTCGAAGACCGCCGCTATGCTGAATTCTTTGATGCTGTTGCAAATAAAGATATGCAAATTCAACAGCAAGATGTAGATGCAAGTCGTGAATATATTATTGTTTATGACCCTTACTTTGCTGTCGATCGCGAACATTACTTAAAAATAAAAGAGCTATTGCCAAGTTTACATACGGTTCATTTACCTTTTACAGGGCATGAAGCTTTATCAGTATTGGCAAGCTCAAGTCTGTTACATGATTTTATTGAGCATGAATTTGATGAAACGTATTTCTATCAACATGTGCGTAAAATCAAAAAACAAAGTAAATTCTATTACCGTAATGTACTTGCGAATGTGCTGACATACCATGACAGCATGTTATTAAAAATTTTACGTCAAAATGATTTTCAATTAGATGAACGTTATTTAGATAACCCGCTCAAACAAGCGATTACACGTAGTCTTTTAAAAACAAAGCAGGCAACTGAGCACGATTTTCAAAAGCTTGGAATTAAAATTCAGTACATTCAGCAAGCTGCAACTTATAAAAAAGGTTTGCAGACTCACTCTGATACAGTCTTGGTATTCAATTTAATTAATTTAAAGCTTGAAGCTTATGCTATAGATGTTGTGCTAGCAAACACATCGTATCTGATCCCGATTGTGACAGAGCAGACTGGAGTTGCACATATTGAATTAAATAATGAAATTTATTTGTTAGGTATGAATGACCGAAAAATTATTAAATTATTCAAACAAGGTGATGCATTAAGCTCGGATATGAGTCCGTTTGTCATTAAACAATATGCTGATTTTTTTGCATTGAGCTACAAGCAATTTAATTTAGATTGTGATGAGCAAGGCGTTTGTGACTACATTGAAGGTTCAGTTCAACCATCGCAACAATTTGTACTGACCAGTTATTAATTTTAATTTACTGATTAAATAAAGCCCAAATCTTCAAATTTGGGCTTTATTTTTTGCTCAAAAAATATTTTTTTATTAATTTATTTGTATATAAAATCAAAAGTCATTATTTAAATAAATAATGCGATTAATTTTTAAATAAAGATAGGGCTAAAAGTAGCCATGATAAATTAAGCGAAAAATTATTATATTTAAAAATTAATGGTTTTTAGTTTTATATAAATTAAAGAAATATTGTTGGGTTATTTAAAATACAATGATTGCTTTGGAGTCTATTAATTAATTGTTTTTTATTGCAATTTTATTTGTGTTGAGAAGGGGTGCTTAAAATAGCTTCACTATTCAAAGATAATTGCATATTTATTTTTTTCTCCTAAAATGATTTTTTACTAAATTGTCGTTACAGTTTTTTATATGCAATCATTAAATTATCGGAATAATGATGCATCGCAACATGGAAGTTCTGCACCTTTGAAACGAGCAATGAGTACTCGACATTTGGTGATGATCTCCCTTGGCGGTGCCATAGGTACAGGTCTTTTTTTAGGGTCTGGCGACGTAATTGCTCAAGCTGGCCCAATTGGCGCAATTATCTCTTATTTCTTGGGCGGTTTGATTGCCTACACCGTTATGCTCTGTCTTGGTGAGCTAGCGGTTCATGTGCCTGAATCGGGCTCTTTCGGTGAATACGCACGACGCTATATTGGTCCAGGCACAGGTTATATGATTACCTGGCTATATTGGTTGACTTGGACTGCCACTTTAGGAACTGAATTTACTGCCGCAGCTTTGCTGGTTAAGGAATGGTTTCCATCTACTTCTGTTTGGGCGTGGACTTTGTTTTTTGGTGGTCTTGTCTTTTTCCTTAATATTAGTTCAACGCGTTTATTTGCCGAATCTGAGTTCTGGCTTGCTCTGATTAAAGTTATAACAATTATTGTATTTATTACTTTGGGTTTATTGGCAATTTTTGGTTTTATTCCTTATCACGGACATGAAACAGCGCCTTTATTCAGCAATTTAACGGCTCAAGGTTGGTTTCCGCACGGTTTATTCCCAATTTTCACAACCATGCTCATTGTAAACTTTGCCTTCTCTGGTACTGAGCTTATTGGAGTTGCTGCAGGTGAGGCGGAGGAACCGGCAAAGACTGTACCTAAGGCAATTAATGCAGCGATTTGGCGTTTGCTCATATTCTTTGTGGGAACAATTGTTGTCATTTGTTCTTTGCTTCCATTTCATCTTGCTGGTCTTAATGCAAATGATGTGAGCAGTAGTCCATTTGTGACAGTATTTAATTATATTGGTATTCCGTATGCAGAAGACATTATCCGCTTCGTAATTATTACGGCGCTGCTTTCAGCTGCCAATTCTGGTTTATTTGCTGCATCACGAATGATGTGGTCGCTTTCAGCAAAAAATCAATTACCTAAAATTTTCGCTAAACTTACACCATCTGGCACACCTATTGTTGCCATTATTGTGACGATGTTTGGTGCTATTCCTGGGTTGCTTTCAGAACAGTTTGCACCAGAAACAATTTTCAAAAATTTGTTAGGTGTTGCTGCCTTTACAATGGTTGTTGTTTGGATTGCCATTTGTATTTCACAATTTAACTTCCGTAGACAATGGTATAAGTCAGGAAAGACAGCAAAAGATTTACGTTTCGCTGCTCCGCTTTTCCCTCTTACTCCAATTGTAGGTGGGCTATTTTGTATAGTCACTTGTATCAGTATGGTGTTTGATCCATCTATGCAGGTTGGATTTATCTGCTGTATTATCTTTATCTTACTGTGTTATATCAGCTATTTTGTCTTTTATCGTAAGAAAGAGAGTGCTCCAAACTAAGCCTATTTATTGCTTAATTTGGTTGATAAGAGGTCCCTCATGGGACCTTTTTTTATGTCTATAAATTGTGCATAGAAGAGTACTTTTATATATTTTTTTTAAAAATGTTTTTTTTATTTTAATAATAAATTCAAATAATGATTCATAAATTAACCATTTATCGGAATGTTATTAATAGCTAATTATTATAAGTCTTTAAATAAGTATATGTTTAACATGATTATTTAATAGTTGTGTAATTTTTATATTTCTATTTTTTATTTTAAATAAGACTGTACAAAAAAATATTATGAAATTTTCTAAAAAATTTGAAGGATTTTTGAAATTTTTTGTTAATTAAGTTATTGTTATTAAATGGTAATTTTTTAACCATTTTTAATTTTAATATTTTTTTAATTTCCATAAAATAAAATTATTATGGCTGAGGCTTTTTTTAGGCTTTGTTACTTTTTTATTATAAAATTTCGGGAAAATTGATTATTTTTTCTCTGCTTGTTTATTTTAAAATGTTCTAAATTATCTTGCTCTGTGCTATATTTACTTAAAGATTTTATGTCTATATGAAAGCGCGATTAATCAGCTTGAGTAGTGATGTGAAGCTTGCAGTATTATTGAACAATTTTTATTTAAAAAGACTAATGGAGGGATCTATCGATTAGTCAAAAATAATTTCATGGACTTATGGTTTTTTTGTTTTATGAACCCTAGTTCTTTTTAACTCCCAAACGGTTATGTCACCTCTTTTGCACTTATTTCCAATCGACTTGTTTGAGTTGATTGCGGTGGAACTTTTGCTTTTATAAAGACATTTTTTATAAACAGCAGATGAGGCAAGAGAAAGATTGTAAAAGATATCGATATATAAAAGTAAATCTTACTTTTGATATCACAAGATGGAATTTAAAAGGTCTGAAGCTTTAGAAGAGCGGAAGATTTTATAAATAAATCAAAACATTGTTATTGCAAGGTTTTGGTTGCTGAATAATAAAGACTACGGATTTATCACATCTGAGTCTATGTAGGTATATAGGAAAAAAGATGTCAGATCTTTCATACGTAAACGAACATAGCGATGCATGGCAAACTTACTTGGCACAAATTGACCGTGTAGCGCCATATCTAGAACACTTAGCTGATTATATCGATACTTTAAAGCGCCCTAAGCGTGCTCTTATTGTTGATGTACCAATCGTAATGGATGACGGTTCAATCCAGCACTTTGAAGGCTACCGTGTACAACACAACTTGTCTCGCGGTCCTGGTAAAGGTGGTGTTCGTTACCATCCAAATGTTGATTTAAATGAAGTGATGGCGTTGTCTGCATGGATGACAATTAAAACTGCTGTTTTGAACTTGCCATTTGGTGGTGCAAAAGGTGGTATCCGTGTTGACCCACGTAAATTATCTACTCGTGAATTAGAGCGTTTAACTCGCCGTTATACGACTGAAATTGGTCATATTATCGGACCTCAAAAAGACATTCCTGCTCCAGACGTTGGTACAAATGCCAATATCATGGGTTGGATGATGGATACTTATTCTACTAGCCAAGGTCACACAGTAACTGGTGTTGTAACTGGTAAACCAGTTCACTTAGGCGGTTCTTTAGGACGTGTTAAAGCGACTGGTCGTGGTGTATTCGTTACTGGCCGTGAAGTTGCTGCAAAAATCAACTTACCAATTGAAGGCGCGAAAGTTGCTGTACAAGGCTTTGGTAACGTAGGTAGTGAAGCTGCTTTCTTATTTGTTGAATCAAAAGCAAAAATCACTCACGTTCAAGACCACACTGGCACAATTTTTAATGCTGACGGTATTGATCTTGTTGCATTACGTGAGCACGTAAACGCAAACCAAGGTGTTGGCGGTTTTGCTGGTGCACAATCAATTGCAGATGAAGATTTCTGGACTGCTGAAGTAGACATCATTATTCCTGCTGCATTAGAAGGCCAAATCACAGTTGAGCGTGCTGAAAAACTTAAAGCTAAGTTGATTTTGGAAGGCGCGAACGGCCCGACTTATCCTAAAGCTGAAGATGTATTGGTTGAGCGTGGCATTGTTGTTGTTCCTGACGTTGTATGTAACGCCGGCGGTGTAACTGTAAGTTACTTCGAATGGGTTCAAGACATGGCGAGCTATTTCTGGAGCGAAGAAGAAATCAACGAACGTTTAGACAAGTTGATGGTTCAAGCAATGGATGACGTTTGGAATACAGCGAATAAGAATGCTTGTACTTTACGTACAGCAGCTTACATCTTGGCTTGTGAGCGTATCTTAAAAGCTCGTAAAGAACGCGGTATTTTCCCAGGCTAATCTGAGGAAATTACCTTTTAGGAAAAGTGGGCTGAGCAAATATAAAGGATGTATAGGGTTATTTGTTCAGTCCCTTTTTCTAAATGAATTAAAGACAGTAAGACAGATTAAATAAATTAAATAGATACTGAGGTAAGCATGGAACAGCCAATTTCTGTAACTCGAAGCAACTTTAATGACTGGATGGTTCCAGTATTTGCACCGGCAAATTTCATTCCGGTACGTGGTGAAGGTTCACGTATCTGGGATCAAGAAAATAAAGAATATATCGATTTTGCAGGCGGGATTGCAGTAAATGCATTAGGTCATGCGCATCCAGTGGCAGTCAATGCGTTAACAGAACAAGCAAAAAAACTTTGGCATGTCGGCAATGGTTATACCAATGAACCAGTACTGCGTCTTGCTAAACAACTCACTGAAAATACATTTGCAGACAAAGTATTCTTCTGTAACTCAGGTGCAGAAGCAAATGAAGCAGCATTAAAGCTTGCTCGTAAAGTTGGACTCGACAGCGGTGTCGCAGGCAAAAGCGGTATTGTGGCATTTAACAACGCGTTCCACGGCCGTACTTTATTTACCGTTTCGGCTGGTGGTCAGCCAAAATATTCACAAGACTTTGCACCACTTCCAAACGGCATTAGCCATGTTGCTTATAATGATTTAGAAGCAGCTAAAGCAATTATTAATGAGCAAACCTGTGCAGTAATTGTAGAGCCTGTACAAGGTGAGGGCGGGGTAATTCCTGCTGATATCGAATTTTTAAAAGGTTTACGTGCACTGTGTGATCAGTTTGGTGCCTTACTTATTTTTGATGAAGTGCAAACAGGTGTTGGCCGTACAGGTGCACTTTATGCTTACATGAACTACGGTGTGACTCCAGATGTACTCACTACTGCAAAAGCGCTGGGCGGTGGTTTCCCTGTCGGTGCAATGCTAACAACTGACAAATTTGCGCCGCATTTTTCAGTGGGTACACACGGCACAACTTATGGCGGTAACCCGCTGGCAAGTGCAGTTGCAGGCGCAGTCTTTGAGTTTATTAATACACCAGAAGTACTTGAAGGCGTGAAACACCGTCATCAATATTTCCTTGATGCATTAAATACGTTAAATGCTGAATATCAAGTTTTTGATGAAATTCGTGGTCAAGGTTTATTGATTGGTTGCGTATTAAAAGCTGAATATGCAGGTAAAGCAAAAGATATTACGACTTGGGCAGGTGAGGAAGGTTTACTTGCTTTGATCGCAGGGCCTAACGTAGTTCGTTTCACACCTTCACTCATTATTCCTGAACAAGATATTGATGAAGGGATAGCTCGTTTAAAAAGAGCTTTGGCAAAGTTGGCTAAATAAAAAAAAGGAAAGCTAGCCATGATGATTGTCCGTCATGCCGAGTTTCGAGACCTTGAAGATATTTATAAATTAGCAGGTAAGTCAGGTGTTGGCCTGACTTCCTTGCCACAAAATATGGATACGCTTTCGGCTCGAATTTCACGTACTCGCAATACTTTAAATGGTAATGTTCATAAGAGCGAACAGGGTTATTTGTTTGTTCTTGAGGATACAGAAGCTCAACGTGTTATTGGGGTGAGTGCAATTGAAGTTGCTGTGGGTTTAATCGAACCTTGGTATAACTTTCATGTGGGAACCCAAGTACATGCTTCAAAAGCATTAAATGTTTATAAAGCATTACCGACTTTATTCCTAAGTAATGATCGAACAGGAAGTAGTGAGCTCTGCACATTATTTTTAGATCCGGAACGTCGTGAAAACCAAAACGGTAAATTCTTATCAAAAATCCGTTTTATGTTTATCGCAGCATTTAAGCAATATTTTGAGAAAAAACTTATTGCCGAGATGCGTGGTTTTTCTGATGAAAATGGTTGTTCACCTTTCTGGGATGCGATTGGACACCATTTCTTTAATATGGATTTCTCCACAGCAGACTATTTAAGTGGAATTGGCCAAAAAGTTTTCATTGCGGAACTTATGCCACGTTTTCCAGTCTATGTAGACCTTTTACCAAAGGCTGCACAAGAAGTGATTGGAAAAATGCATCCACATACTTTACCTGCTTATCATGTGCTTGAGTCCGAAGGCTTACGCTATCAAGGATATGTCGATATTTTTGATGCAGGTCCAACCATTGAAGCCAATATTGATGAGTTGCGTGCAGTTAAAGAAAGCCAATTTTTAACTGTCAAAATTACTAATGAAGCGACAGTGGGTAAAACACAATACCTTGTTGCCAATGATAACTATCACGACTATCGGGCTATGTTAATGAAGCTTGATCTCGTAGATAGCACTCTAAATTTAACCCATGAACAAGCTGAGAAACTCGGTGTACAAGAAGGCCACGCTGTTCGTGTGTTATCACTAAATCCTATGGAAGTATCCTGATGTCAAACTCTTTATTTATAAACGGTGTCTGGTTACAAGGCAGCGGTACAACATTTGTAAAAACAAATCCGGTTGATAACCAAACTGTATGGTCAGGTGGTGAAGCTACGGCCGTTGATGTTGAGAAAGCTTGCCAAGCTGCACGTACAGCATTTCCTGCATGGGCACGTTTACCTCTTGCTGAGCGTGTAGCGATTGTAGAAAAGTTTGCAAAGCTGCTTGAAGAAAATAAAAAACATTTAGCTGAAGTAATTAGTCAAGAAACCAGTAAGCCTTTTTGGGAAACGTTAACTGAAGTTCAGTCAATGATTGGCAAAGTTGCGATTTCGATTCGTGCTTATCATCAACGTACTGGCGAAAGCTCAACTGAAATGGCAGATGGTGTGGCATCTTTACGTCATCGTCCACATGGTGTACTTGCAGTTTTTGGTCCATATAACTTCCCGGGCCATTTACCAAATGGGCATATCGTTCCTGCATTACTTGCGGGCAACACAGTTGTATTTAAACCAAGTGAATTAACGCCTTGGACTGCTGAAGAAACTGTAAAACTTTGGCAACAAGCAGGTTTGCCAAATGGTGTAATGAACTTAGTTCAAGGTGGCCGTACTACTGGTGAAGCCTTGGCTGCTTCTCATGAAATTGATGGTTTATTGTTTACCGGAAGTGCAAACACTGGTTACCACTTGCATAAGCAAATGGCAGGTGCGCCTGAGAAAATTCTTGCGCTTGAAATGGGCGGCAATAATGCATTGATTATTGATGAAATTGAAAATATTGATGCGGTTGTTAACCTCACTATTCAATCTGCTTTTGTTTCGGCAGGTCAGCGTTGTACATGTGCACGCCGTATCTTGGTAAAAAACGGTGCTGAAGGTGATGCATTTATTCAACGTTTTGTTGAGGTTGCTAAAAACCTGAAAGTTGGCCGTTGGAATGATGAGCAACAACCATTTATGGGCGGCGTAATTTCATCGGCTGCTGCGACAAACATGATGAATGCTCAGCAAAAGCTACTTGAGCTTGGTGCAAAAAGCTTGTTGCCAATGACACGTCCTCAAGAAGACAGCTCGCTACTTACTCCAGGTATTGTTGATGTAACAGGTGTGGCGGGTATTCCAGATGAAGAATATTTTGGTCCGCTTACCACCATTCAACGTTATGACAGTTTTGATGAAGCATTAAAAATTGCCAATGCAACTCGTTTTGGTTTGTCTGTTGGATTGGTTTCTCCAAAACGTGAACTATTTGATGACTTACTCATTGAAGCGCGTGCCGGTATTGTGAACTGGAACAAACCATTAACAGGCGCTTCAAGTGCTGCGCCATTTGGTGGTGTTGGAGCTTCAGGTAACCACCGTGCAAGTGCGTTTTATGCTGCTGACTACTGTGCTTGGCCAATGGCTTCACTTGAAAGTGAAAGCTTGACGTTGCCAGAAAAATTATCTCCAGGGATTGTGTTGCCTTAACACTAGGGAAAGAAAAAATGAAAGGATATGAAGTAAATTTTGATGGTTTAGTGGGGCCAACACATCACTATGCGGGTTTGTCTTTTGGTAATGAAGCATCAACCAAAAACCGTAACAATACCTCGAATCCAAAATTAGCAGCAAAACAAGGCTTATTAAAAATGAAAGCCTTGGCTGATATGGGAATGAAACAAGGTGTACTTGCTCCGCATGAACGCCCACATGTTCCAATGCTACGCCGTTTAGGTTTTACTGGAGATGACATTAGTGTTGTTGCTCAAGCAATGCGCTATTCACCAGAGCTATTGTCATCTTTAAGTTCAGCTTCTCCAATGTGGACTGCAAATGCTGCAACTGTTTCACCTTCGGCTGATAGCCAAGATGAGCGCGTGCATTTTACTGCAGCAAACCTGAACAATAAATTTCATCGTTCAATTGAAGCTGAAACTACAAGCCAAGTTTTACAAGCCATCTTTAAAAATGAACGTCACTTTGTACACCATGAAGCTTTACCACAAGTGGCTTTATTTGGTGACGAAGGTGCAGCAAATCACAATCGTTTAGGTGGTGATTATGCTAAGCGCGGTATTCAGGTTTTTGTTTATGGTCAACAACATTTAAATAATGGCTTACCGGGACCAAAACGTTATCCAGCACGTCAGACGCGTGAAGCAAGTGAAGCAATTGCACGTTTGCACCGTTTAGATGATGCACATACGGTTTTTGTTCAACAAAATCCAGATGTGATTGATCAGGGTGTTTTCCATAACGATGTGATTGCGGTAAGTAACCAACAGGTTTTATTCCACCATCAACATGCTTTCTTAAATCAAGATCAGGCATTTGCTGAAATTCGTCAAAAGATGGCAAGCATCGGTGAAGACTTTATTTCGATTGAAGTGCCTGAAAACCGCGTTACTGTAGACGATGCTGTTGCTACTTATTTGTTTAATAGCCAGATTTTGACTCGTCCAGATGGCGGCATGACCATTGTTGTACCAGAAGAGTCTCGCCAAAATGCTGCGGTATGGAGCTATTTGAACGATATGATTCAAATGGGTACACCAATTGATGCAATTCAAGTGTATGACCTACGTGAAAGTATGCGTAACGGTGGTGGTCCGGCTTGTTTGCGTTTACGTGTGGCATTAAATGAAACCGAATTAAATGCTGTAAATCCAAAAGTTCTTATGAATGATCAATTGTTTATGACGCTTAATCAGTGGGTAGATAAACATTATCGTGATCGTTTAGCTCAAGAAGATTTGGCAGATCCGCACCTACTCATGGAAAGCCGTATGGCGCTTGATGAACTGACCAAAATTTTAGGTTTGGGTTCGGTTTATCCTTTCCAAAAATAATGAGGAGGTGACATGCAAGATTTTCTAGCATTAACCTTACAAGGTGAGCTGCCTGCAAAGCGCGAGGGAAAACAAGATAATTTTTCTTGGCGTTGGTTAGGTGAGGGGCTTCTTGAATGTACACCACATAAGCAGTACGACAAAGCTGTCGTACTGTCAGCTGGAGTACATGGGAATGAAACGGCACCAATTGAGTTGTTATCTCATCTTTGCACCGATTTATTTGCCGGACGCTTAAAACTTGCAGTGAGATTATTGCTTGTATTGGGTAATCCGTATGCAATGCGTCAAGGCAAGCGTTATGTACATGATGATGTAAACCGTATGTTCTGTGGTGGGTATAAAAATCTGCCTCTAACTGAAGAGTCTAAGCGAGCTGAGGTTTTAGAGCAGGCAGTTGCTACTTTCTTTAAAGAAAGTGCAAGTAATGCTAAGCGCTATCACTATGATTTACATACAGCAATTCGTGCTTCATTGTTACCAACCTTTGCTCTATTACCTTATCAAACGCATGACTATGATGTTGATTTGACAGCAAGCCTTGAAGCTGCTGACTTAGATGCTTTGGTTTATCACAGGGCTGCGGGTAAAACATTTACACATTTTACAAGTGAAAGCTTTAAAGCTGCGAGTGCAACTTTGGAGTTAGGCAAAGCTTTGCCATTTGGACAAAATGACTTGAGTCAGTTTGCCGCAATTGATGAAGTTATTCGCAATGTCGTTTCTGAACAAGCTTTACCGTTAAGAAATAAAACAAAAATTCGAGTGTTTCAGGTATCTGATTCTTTAATTAAAAAAGATGAGGATTTCCAAATGAACTTATCGGCTGAGGCTCCGAACTTTTTAACATTTACCAAAGGCGAAATCATTGCGACTCAACCTTCTGGTAACTATGTAGTTGAACAAGATCAGGTCTGGATTTTATTTCCAAACCCAAATGTGAAGATTGGTTTACGTGCAGGTTTGGTTTTAACCGAAACACACTCATAATTTTTAGATAAATAAAAAAGGGCGATGAATCGCCCTTTTTTATTGCTAACTTTAATTAGTTAGTGCCGAAAAGGCCTTTAACGAAAGATTTCTTTTCAGTTTTTTGTGTAGAGCCTTGAGCCCCTGCATTTACGTTTGCATTTGCACTGATTCCAACCGGAGCAACATTAACACCAACATTTAAGCCTGTTTGAGCGTTGATTGCATGAGCTGGTTGAGCTGCATTTAATTGTGCTTGAGCATCAGCTTTAGTACCCGCAACAAATTCTTTTTGCTCTGCTTGATTTTGAGCTACGCGAGCTTTAACTGCATCTACACGTGCTTGAGCATCAGCTTGTTTTTCAGCGCTAAATTCTTTTTGTTCAGCCTGTTTTTCAGCAACTTTGGTTTTTACTGCATCAAGATGTGCTTTTGTATCAGCTTTAGCTTCAACTGCTAAGTTTTTAGTACCTGTTGCAGCTTTAGTCGCTAAATTTTTTGTGCCTGTTGCTGCTTCAGTAGCAAAATGTTTAGTGCCTGTTACAGCATCAGAAGAAAGTTCAGCTACTTTTCCTGTTGTTTTTTTAGTTGCTTTAACCGTAGTGTTAGCAGCTACATGACCAGCATGTTTTGCAGTGCTACCTACAGTATGTGCAGTATTTTTAACTGTATTTGTTACGCCACTAACAAGTCCACCCGGTTGTACATTTACTTGAGCAGAAGCGTCTGCATTAATGCCCGCACTTTGTGCAAAAATAGAAGCAGAGGCAAGAACGCTTGCAGTCACGATAGCTGTTTTCATCATTTTCATTGCGATATCCTTCAAAGAATATACCCTTTTAGTGAGGTATTTCATAAACGCAATCGCATCATATCTAAGGCTTGATTCGTTTGGGAATCACCTTAATCAAAACGTTACAACAGCATTACAGTCATTCAACACATTAGGGAGAAATTGTGGAGAAAAGAAAATATTAATAATAAAGTGAAATAGATACCGATATTTTATGATTTAAAAACGAGCAAAATACTTTTCGTCTTTTTCTTTTCTAAAATAAAAATACCCAAAAATATTTAACATGACCATTTTTCTATATCTATAAAGATGATTCTTTTTTCATTTTTTATTCGAGATAACGGCATAGTTATTGCTTATTATGAGAATAAGGTGCTTTTTGGCGCTTTTTTGAACCATATTCTGCCAGAAATATAAACGTAAAGGGCAGAACTGTATTTTTGCTTATTCGGGAAAAGATGATTTTGCTTTTCTCATGTTTATATATTTCATGAAATAGAAATTTCACATGAAATATATCTTAAGAAATAGTGCTTTATTTCGAATAATCAAAAATAAATATAGATGTCTATAAACAAAATAACAGAGATCTTAAATGATGAAAATTATTGCTTCCCTTTTCATATTGATCGGCTTAGTCGCCGTTGTTCTCTATTTTAAGCCAACAAACGGTGCATCTGAGGTGTTCAATTCTGCTTTAAACAAGACGAATTCATCACAACCAGACACTTCATCTTTACTTTCTAAACTTAAGGAGCCTGCTCAACCTAAAAACTTATCTTTAAATTCAACTCAACCCAAACCCGTATCAGAAGATACTGTTCCTTTTTATGACACAAAAAGTGATCCTTCGATTCAACCGATTGATCCAGAAAAAGATCCAGCAAATGAAATAAAAGCGAAATAAGTAAATTGTTAGTTGAAAAACTACGGAGAAAAATAATGCAAAGTAAAACGTTATTTCTATTAGGTCTATGTACGATCTTAAGTACAACTGCATCCGCTGTTCCTTTGGACGCTAAAGGTGCCAAACAGCAGTTAAATCAAGCAGCAAAACAAAAAGTATTTCAGGGTAAAATTAACTTAGATGCTTTGGTTACCAATGAATCTAATGATCTTATTGTTGAATACAATATTCCTTCGGAAAGTGTGGCTACAGGTTTGGAGCGACGAAATTATATTGCTGCAAATAAAAAGAATATCCAGTCAAGGTTTAATCGTGGTGTAGGGGTACAAGTACTTCGGGACTACAATAATTTACCTATAGCTTTTTACCGAATTAGTAATAAAGAAGCTTTGGTTGATTTGCTTAATGATCCGAACGTTAAGGCTGTATATCCAAACCGGATTAATCAGGCGACAACCGTGGAAAGTTTGCCTTTAATTAACCAGCCTCAAGCTAATACCAAAGGCTTTAATGGAACTGGTTCTAGTGTGGCTGTGCTTGATACGGGGGTAAATTACTTACATTCGGATTTTGGTTGTACAGCAGTTAATTCACCTTCAAGTACGTGCCGTGTCGTTTATGCATTTGATAGTGCCCCAGATGATGGCTCACTTGACGATAATGGTCATGGTAGTAATGTTTCAGCGATTGTGTCTAAAGTTGCCACCAAAACAAAAATTATTGGAATAGACGTTTTTCGGTCAGGTTCAGCCTATGATAGCGATATCCTTGCAGGGATTAACTGGGCAGTAAATAACGCTAAAACATACAATATTAAAGCGATCAATTTAAGTCTTGGTATTCCTGGTGTTAAATACAAATCTGAATGTAGTAATAGTAGTTATGCAACGGCGTTCGCAAATGCGCGAGCTGCTGGGGTAGTACCAGTAGTTGCATCAGGTAACGATGCATTTCCTGATGGTATTTCTTCACCTGCTTGTGTTGCTGGAGCGGTAAGAGTAGGTGCTGTATATGATAGTAATATTGGTGGTGTTTCATGGGGGAACCCAGTGAAATGTTCTGACCCAACCACGGCAGCGGACAAGGTGGCATGTTTTAGTAACGGGGGCAGTCTTGTGACTTTATTGGCACCAGGGGCAATGATTACTGCGGGTGGTTATACTATGGGAGGTACTTCTCAAGCCACGCCACATGTGGCTGGCGCAATTGCGTTATTAAGAGCAAACAGTGTTACACCAACTGAAACTATTGATCAGACCATTAATCGTTTAAAAACCACGGGTAAACCTATTACAGACTCAAGAACAGGTTTGGTTTTCCCACGTATTGATTTACTGGCGGCAACCAATGGTTTAACCGTTAACTAAATAGCATATTTATAATTTCTTATTAGGTCCAAGAAATTTAAATGGCTAGGGCTCGTTGCAAAAGATTACTTCTGCAACGAGTTTTTTTTATGGGAGTTTTTTAACCACACTTCGCTAAATTGGCTTTACTAAAATTGCTCTGTAGCTTTTTAAAATTATTTTGAATTGCGGGATCTTGGATATTAAAAGTGGTTGAACTTTTCGTTGTTGAGTTGATGGCTTGACTTAATATGCCAGAAGAATCTGGATATTGCTCCGTAAATGATTGAGCTGAAATTAACCCTTTATTGTTAAAAATCCAGTGCTCAGTAACTTGGCCACCACCTAAATAACCCGTAAATTCAATCATACAAGCTTGTTTATCGTGTTTAATGAGTTTGGCTACATTACCTGTCGTGGTGGGATAAGCTTCAATATTAGTATCTTGTTCTAAAACTTGTGCCTGAGAATAAGAAGAAACGGATTTAGTGGTTGCACAAGCAGTTAGTGCTACACAGCAGAGTGTTGAAAAGAGAAGTTTTTGACTATTCATAAGGCACATTCCTCGCTCTTTGTAGTATTTTTAAATGTCTATATTTTTTAAAAAGCGCGAAATGATCGCGCTATTCAAACTCAAACTTAATTGGTCGTCGTGCTAGATTTGCTTAACTCGCCTTGTTCAATTGGTATGTTTTGGCCATTTCGGCTACTAGTAATATTTTGTTTGGCTTGTTCTATTTTCTGTTCAGTAAACACTTTCGCTGTATCTGCTTTTTGTTGAACGACCTCTGCTTTTTCAGCTGTAAATTCTTTAGTACTTTGCCATTTTTCACTAATTTTTTGTGAAGTGTTTTCGGAAGCACCTTGAATAGAATCTCCTAAATTTTGTATGCCTTTTCCTGTTTTATATAATAGGACACGTCCTAAACTTGGATTGTCACCATAAGGTTGCGTCTTAGGTGCTACTTCATTTACTTGTTGTGTCTGTGTTGTTTCAGCAAAAAGGGTTGATGAGGCCAGTATAGAGCTTGCAACGCATAACACTTGTAAGGTTTTCATTTGGATCAATCTCCCCAATTACTTTAAAAGTTGAAGTGCTGATCTTACTGTTAAAAATAAATCTTGTGCAGGCATGTGATAAAACCCATACGATTTAATTACGAGAATTCATCATTTAACAGCAATTGACTTACTCTTCTGAGACTTATAAATAAAATTCAGACTTAATAAGTTCTATAAACGTATCTCTTGCTTTATGGTTGCTCACGTTTTTATGCCAGAAAAAGTGATTTTGCATAAAGGCAAGATGTTCAAACTTATAGCTTTGAATATGCGCTAAATTTTTATATTGCTCATAAATACTCTTAGGGACTAAAGCCACACCAGAACCTGCACTCACACACCCAATAATGGTGGCGTAACTGGTAATACTGGTGATAGGGAGAGAGATATTCTTCAGTTTAAGCCATTCTTCGAGTGCTGCACGGTAAGGACAGCCTTCAGTCCACATAAAAATTTCTTTACCAATCAAATCTTCTTGGCAATGAATTTCACCCAAAGAGTGAGATGCAATCAAGACCATGTCTTCTTGGTAAATACTGAGTTTATTCAGCATCGGAAATTCAATATTACCTGCGACAATTGCTCCATCAAGTTTGTGCTGAGAAATATCAACTAATAACTGTTTCCACGTGCCAGTAATAATTTGAATAGAAACCTCAGGGTAGCGTTGATGATATTTTGCAAGTAAGTTGGGCAGGCGAGTTGTAGCAGAAGATTCAATAGCTCCAATTTTGAGCGGGCCAGAGGGAGGTGCATCTGGATGAATACTTCGTTTGGCTTCATCGCATAGCGCTAAAATTTTATGGCAATAATCGAGAAAAATTTCTCCTGACGGTGTGAGTTTTAAAGCTTTCCCTTCACGATAAAACAATGGTGCGCCGAGTTCTTCTTCAAGCTGCTTAATGCGTGTAGTGATATTGGATGGTACGCAATGTAGTTGTAGTGATGCTTTAACCATGGTCCCGCATTCAACCACGGTCTGAAACATTTTTAACTGGGTAATATCCATATTTAATCATTCACTTTTAATGAATATTTAACTCAATATAAGTTAATTTTATTCAACTATCTATGTGCATATGATGAAAGAGTTCCATTTCATTAGTGCAGATTTAACATGGCAATTTCTCTTGCTGCGGAAACCCAGCCTCCAGCTTTTAAGCTTTACTTATGTATTGCTATTACTGTCTTTTGTTGGGGGTATTCACCTATTGGTGTACATAGTGCCTTGCATTCATATACACCGCAGCATATTGCCTTGCTCCGTTTTTTGATTGCATTTGTTTTTTTACTGCTTTTGGTTATGAAAAAAGGAATTCAGCCATTAAAGTGGAAAGATGCTCCTGCACTTGCTGTATTAGGTTTTTTCTCTGTAACGCTACATCACTTACTTATAAATACCGGGCAGCAATATGTAACTGCTGTTGCTTCCAGCATTTTAAGTCAATCTATTCCGCTATTCACTTTTATTATTTCAGCTTTACTTTTTAAAGAAAAAATTCGTTTCAAACAGTGGTTGTGTATTTTGCTGGGCCTTTGTGGCGCCGTGTTGGTGGTTAGTGGAGATCATGGTTTTGGTGTGCCGAGCCCTTATAGTTTGTTGATTGTTTTAGCTGCAATTGCATGGGGGCTTTATTTTAATTTATATAAAAAATTTGCCTTAAATTATGATGCCTTGAGCATGATGTGCTACATCATTTGGTTCGGGACCATTCCTTTATTATTTTATAGTGCTCATTTACCTAGTGAAATTTTACATGCTACTTGGAAAGCCAATATGTCAGTTATCTTATTGGGTATTTTCCCAAGTGCAATGGCTTATGTACTTTGGGGATATGTACTTAAAAATATGCCGTTAACGATTGCATCGAATTTTTTATATTGTTCACCCATTGTGGCAATGAGTTTAGCGGTTCTTTTCTTAAATGAAAAACCGTCAATGATGGTCCTGCTAGGTGGAGTAATTATTGTGGGGAGTTTGGTATGGATGAATTGGGGGAATAGGCGTACTATCGAATAAGCTATATCATGCGCTACTTGCTTTAAGAGAATGAGATGATTGTTGTTACTTTAACTTATAAAAAACCGTTAGCCGAAGTTGATGCAGTGCTAAAAGAACATATCGCATTTTTAGATCATTACTATGAGCAAAAGAAATTTCTGGCATCAGGTCGCCGCGAAAATAGAGTAGGTGGGGTAATTTTGGTTCTCAGCTCTTCTATTCAAGAAGCCGAGGAAATCATGAAAAATGATCCATTTTATATTCATGATGTGGCCAATTATGATTTTATGTGGTTTGAGCCGTCAAAAAGTTTAGAAGAAATTAAAGAGCTTATTTAACTCAAAAAATAAAGGGATCTATAAAAGATCCCTTTATTTAAAAAGAACTAATTAACCCTGTAACACACTTACATCAGCCACAGCAGTAAACAAGTTACGTAACTGAGCCAATAAACGTAAACGATTTGCTTTCAGTTCAGCATCATCTGCCATTACCATTACGCTATCAAAGAATGCATCAATCGGCGCGCGAAGTGCTGCAAGCTTAGAAAGGGCAGCAGTGTAGTCTTTTGCTGCAAGTAATGGCTCAACCACAGGAGTTACTGCTTGAAGCTCAGCAAATAATGCTTTTTCAGCATCTTCAACCAAGTTTGCTTCGACTACAGAACCTTCTGGTGTCGCTTCTTTTGCAAGAATATTAGCAACACGTTTGTTTGCAGCAGCGAGTGCCGCAGCTTCAGGTAATGTACGGAAGTGATTAACTGCATTTACGCGCTTGTCAAAATCAAGTGGAGATTTTGGTGCAAGTGCTTGAACGGCTTGAAGTACGTCAACAGCAACGCCTTGGTCCTCGTACTTGGCACGGTAACGACCTTCCAAGAATGCAACAGCATCAGCGCGAGTTTTGTCGTGGTCTTTAACGATATTGCCATAACCTTGAAGTGCAAGATTCACTAATTCTTCAATTGTTACGTCTAATTCATTTTCAATGATTAAACGTAAGATACCAATTGCTGAACGACGAAGAGCAAACGGGTCTTTAGAACCTGTAGGCGCTTGTCCAATACCGAAAATACCCACAAGGGTATCTAAACGGTCAGCAAGAGCAATGGTTGTACCTGTTTTGGTTTTTGGTAAAACATCACCCGCAAATTTTGGTAAATATTGTTCACCTAAAGCTTCAGAAACTTCAGTGTTTTCACCTTCAATACGTGCGTAGTAAGTACCCGCAATACCTTGAAGTTCTGGGAACTCACCTACAAGTTCAGAAGTTAAGTCACATTTAGCAAGTAATGCAGCTTTTTCAGCATCGGCTGGGTTTGCACCAGTGATGGAAGATAATGCAACTGCAAGTTTTGCAATACGTGTTGATTTGTCCCAAAGCGTACCAAGTTGTGCTTGGAATACCATGTTTGCTAGTTTTTCTTTACGAGATGCAAGCGGTTGCTTTTGATCTTGTAAGAAGAAGAATTCAGCATCAGACAAACGAGGACGAACAACTTTTTCGTTACCTTCAATAATTTGAGTCGGGTCTTTAGACTCAATATTTGAAACAGTAATGAAGTAAGGTTGTAATTTACCTTCCGCATTGATCAAACAGAAATATTTCTGGTTGTCTTGCATTGTCGTAATAAGTGCTTCTTGAGGAACAGCTAAGTAGCGTTCTTCAAAAGTTGCCCGTAAAGCTACAGGCCATTCAACGAGACTTGTTACTTCATCAAGTAAGTCAGCTGGAACAATTGCAGTCGCGTTAACTTCATCAGCTAACTTTTTCACTTGTTCTTGTATGGTTGCCTGACGCTTTTCAAAGTTCGCAACGACGTAAGCTTTTTCTAAAGCAGCCAAGTAGTCATTTGCATGCGCTAAAGTTACAGCTTCAGGTGCATGGAAACGGTGACCATAAGTCACATTGCCAGCTTTATGATCTTGAATAGTCGCGTCAACAATTTGGTCATCTTTGAGTAAGAGAACCCATTTCACTGGACGTACAAATTCGGTACGGCTTGCAGCAGAACGCATGCGCTTAGCAATTGGTAAATTGTCTAATGCAGTTTGTAAAATCTGTGGAAGTAAAGCGTCAAGGCTTTGACCTTTCACATCTTTTAAATAGCAAACTTTTTCAACTTTACCTGCTTGGAAAGTAGAAAGCTGATCAGCAGTAATGCCTTGACCACGCATAAAGCCTTCAAGTGCTTTAGTCGGTTTGCCTTCTGCATCGTAAGCTGCTTGAACAGCAGGGCCGTCAAAACGTTTTTGTGTATCCGCTTGCGCAGCATCTACATCTACAATTTTAAGCGCTAAACGACGTGGAGCAGCATAAGCTTCAATTGATGCGAAGTTTAAGCCTGCATCATTTAAGCCTTTTACCGTTTCTGCCTGTAATGCATCACGTAATGTTTTTAAGCTTTTTGGTGGAAGCTCTTCACAGCCAAGTTCGAATAAAACAGTATGTTTGCTCATTAGTTTTTCTCCGCCTTTGCTGCTTCACTTTCAGCTTGTGCTTTTAGCTGTGCCAATACTTCATCACGTAAATGCGGTTCTGCCATTGGGAAGCCAAGTTCTGCACGCGCTTGTACATAACTTTGTGCAATTGCGCGCGCCAAAGTACGTACACGTAAAATGTAACGCTGACGCTCAGTCACAGAAATTGCACCACGTGCATCAAGCAAGTTAAAGGTATGAGACGCTTTAACGACTTGCTCATAAGCTGGTAGTGGAAGTTTAGCTTCCATTAAACGGTTAGCTTCTGACTCGTAGAAATCAAACAGTTCAAATAGTTTATCAACTGGAGCGTATTCAAAGTTATAAGTCGATTGCTCAACTTCATTTTGATGGAATACGTCGCCGTAAGTTACCGTGCCGAATTGGCCTTTCGTCCAAACAAGGTCATATACCGAATCAACACCCTGTAGGTACATCGCAAGACGTTCTAAACCGTAAGTGATTTCGCCTGTTACTGGGTAACATTCAACACCACCAACTTGTTGGAAGTAAGTGAACTGAGTTACTTCCATACCGTTAAGCCAAACTTCCCAACCTAAGCCCCAAGCCCCAAGAGTTGGAGATTCCCAGTTGTCTTCTACGAAACGGATATCGTGAGTAAGCGTGTCAATCCCGATTGCTTTTAAAGAATCGAGATAAAGCTGCTGGATGTTGTCTGGGTTTGGCTTAAGTACCACTTGGAATTGGTAGTAATGTTGCAAACGGTTCGGGTTTTCACCGTAGCGGCCATCTTTTGGACGACGTGAAGGTTGAACGTATGCAGCATTCCAAGTTTCAGGCCCTAAAGCACGTAAGAATGTTGCGGTGTGGAATGTTCCAGCGCCCATTTCCATGTCGTAAGGTTGTAGTACGACGCAGCCTTGTTCGGCCCAATAGTTTTGTAGGGCAAGAATTAAGCCCTGAAATGTATCAATGTGCGAGATGGCGCGACTCATGTAGCATCCACGAATTTATGAGAAAAATTGCCCCTAAGTATAAGGATTTTGTAGGGGAGTGGCAAAGGCTTAATCAAATGAATACGTGATTAGCCTATTTGTTTTCGGCTTAGCCATTTCAAGCTTAACCAGTAGCAAAAGCCGGTAAATAAAATCATGAGATAAAAACTGTAAATCTTATAAATATTCCACCAAGGAGACGGGAATGACCCGACAAAAAACAAACGTGCAATAGGGCTAATCAAAATCCAGATCGCAGTTCCGCTGATGAGAATACTCATCAGATTTAAACGACTTTTACGGGCCAGAAAATAGGAAATGATATATGCGAAAGGAATAACTAGAAGGCCATAAAAAAGTAAATAAAATAAGAAATGGGCTAGTAAAATAACTCCAATCGAATAAAGGTTAAACTCAGCATTTAATGTCATGACCCCTAAGGCAGATAAACTCAGCAATGGTAGGGGTGCAAGCGCAAGTGCATGAATAATCGTTTTTTTGTTATATTGAAGCATATTAAAAATTATAGAACTGAGAAGAAGTTATGTTGAAATTTTGCTGCAAACTTATTGTTTTATCCAGCCTTTTCTGTAGCCCGTGGCTTTACGCGCAAACCGAAACTGATGAGCAAGATGAATACAATCAATGTGTAGACCAGACCATTAAAGAAATGAAGCTTGAAAGCATTAATAATATGGTCGTGTATAGCTGTTCTGAACAAGCTAAAAAGACTTATGAAGAAAAAATTGTTGCTCTGATTGATCAAATTCGTGCACAAAGCGAAGAATACAAACAGCCAGAACGTTACCAAGATATTTTAAAATCTCAGCGACTCTGGAAAGCCTATGTAGATCAGGAATGTAATAATGCAGGTTCATATATCGGTTCACCGATGTATTCATATTGCCCAATGCAAGAGTATGAAAAGCGTGTAAAGCAGCTTGAAGAATACGTTAATTAAGACAGATTATTTTAAACGTCACCTCATGACGCTGAGCGTACTTCCCTAGATTAAATTTAAGAATGCGACATGATATTTTCTAAACGATGCCATAAATGAGTCGTTTGATATGTCTGATCGCATTCGGGAAAAGCTACAAATTCTTGCTGATGCTGCTAAATATGATGTGTCTTGTTCATCAAGTGGCAGTGATCGTAAAAACAAAAATAAAGGTCTGGGGGATGCTAGTCATTCGGGTATTTGCCATAGCTATACTGAAGATGGTCGTTGTGTGTCTCTCTTAAAAATTCTGTTTAGCAATGTCTGTATTTTTGACTGCGCCTATTGTGTTTCACGTCGTTCTAATGACGTTCAACGTGCCGCATTTACGGTACAAGAGGTCGTCGATTTAACCATTAATTTTTACCGTCGTAATTATATTGAAGGGTTATTTTTAAGCTCCGGCATTTTTAAATCGGCAGATCACACGATGGAGCGCATGCTCCAAGTGGTTAAAAAGTTGCGTCTTGAAGAAAACTTTAATGGTTATATTCACTTAAAAACGATTCCGGGCGCATCGCCTGAACTGATTCATGAAGCAGGTTTATATGCTGACCGGATGAGTATTAATTTAGAAATGCCGACAGAGATGGGGCTAAAAACTTTTGCGCCAGAAAAATCACATGAGGAAGTACAAAAAGATTTAGGTTTGGTTCGTGACAGACTCATTCAACTGAAAGATGAACGACAAGTTATTAAGCATGTGCCGAAATATGTACCAGCAGGGCAGACCACCCAAATGGTGGTAGGAGCGCATCAAGAGTCAGATCAAGATGTCTTGTTCATGGCAGACAAGCACTATAAAGAATTTAAACTCAAACGCGTCTATTATTCGGGTTATATCCCAATTAATACCGAAAATAATTACTTGCCTGCTGTTGGTTCTGCACCGCCGTTGCTTCGTGAAAATCGACTCTATCAAAGTGATTGGTTGATGCGTTTTTACGGTTTTGAAGTCAATGAAATTGTTAATGAAAAACACCCAAATTTGGATCTGGATGTAGACCCAAAATTAAGCTGGGCGTTAAGGCATCCCGAGCAGTTTCCAGTAGATTTAAATCGTGCAGATTATCAAATGATTTTACGTGTACCGGGTATTGGGGTGAAATCGGCCAAGAAAATTGTGCAAGCACGCCGGTTTGGCAAAATCCATACCGATTTACTTAAAAAACTCGGTGTGGCCTATCAGCGTGCAAAATTCTTTATTCGCTGTGAAGACAGTCCAAAATTCCAAAAAGAATTGTCTTCAAGTTTTATTCGGCAGCAGATTTTAACGCAGGGATCTTCGAAATATGTGCAGCAACTCTCGCCACAATTAAGTCTTGGGTTTTAGCCATGTTTAATGAGGAGGTTGCTTACTATTTTGATGGTTCAATGGTTGGGCTGCTGAGCTGTGTTTTTCGTGCATTTCAATTTAAAGAATTACAGGTCAGGCTCTGTTTGAATGATGCGGCTCAACATGGTTTATTTGCCGATAAAATTGAGGTTGCAAATAATGAGCAACATGCTGAACGTGTATGGGCTGCGCTACAAAAAAAGCTTTCATCTTCTTCGTTAAAACAATTTTATTTTGCTTATTTATCCGAATCTTTAGATGCCTATCAGCATTTATTTAATTACTGTATTTATGTGTTTACTAGCCATGTTTCCATAGAAAAAGATTATTCAAATCCTAGTGTTCTGGCAATTGCACAGTGGACGAAAAAGGTCGGGCGAGAGAAGCATCGGATGGAGGCTTTTATTCGTTTTAAGAAAACTAAAGATGAGCTTTTTTTAAGTCTGGTTCGTCCTGATTTTAATGTTTTACCACTCATTCAGCCGCATTTTAAACGGCGTTATCAAGATCAGCGTTGGTTGATTTATGATGAGCAACGTAAGTTTGGAATTTATTATGATTTACGGGAAATATATGAAGTTTCGCTCGAAGCCTCGGACGTTGACCGTAATTTAAAAAATGGAATGAGTCAAAGCTTTCAGCTTGAGTTAGATGAGCAAGAAGTTTTGTATGATCAGCTTTGGAAAGATTATTTTAAGAGCGTAAATATTACAGAACGCCAGAATATAAAGCTCCATGTGCAATATTTGCCGAAACGTTACTGGCGTTATTTAAATGAAAAATTGATGGAATATTAAAATTTTCAAATAGTAAGAATATATTCAACAGGTTTTCTGATAATTGAAAGATATAATTTAAATGCACTTTATGTGGCTTTGGGCGTATACTTTTGCCCGTTATAAATAACGGCATATCCCCTAAGGTGTACTGTGAGTGTTATACAGCCAGAATGGTTACAGATTTTAAAACCGAATTTTAAGGTTTTACCACTAAAAGAACGGTTGCTTTGTGGCGTTGGAGCGCTATGCGGTTTAGCAATTTCTTCCTTAATTAGCTGGTATGTTTTAGATGGGATTAATGCATGGTACATTGCACCTATGGGAGCTTCCTCAGTTCTCTTATTTGCTGTGTCGACCAGTCCGCTGGCTCAGCCTTGGAATGTTATTGTTGGTAATCCCTTAGCCGCCATTATTGGCGTAGCCTGTGCACAGTACATTCCGGATTTAACTACGGCTTTTAGTGTGGCTGTAGGGCTTGCTATATTTTTAATGATGACCACTGACTCTTTGCACCCACCGAGTGGTGCAGTTGCGATTACGGCTGTGTTGGGTGGTGCGGCTATTCACAAATTAGGTTTCTATTTTGTTTTCTATCCGGTTCTGCTCAATTCATTACTTCTACTCGGTTTCGCCATCTTTTTTAATAGACTGATTGGGCGGCATTATCCGGTTACTGCACACTTAAATGAACGTAGTAAAGACCCAACGCCAACTCAAAAAGTCTCAATTCAGCCAAAAGATATTGAATATGCATTAGAGCATCACACTGAACTATTAGATATTAGTCAGTACGATTTAGAAAAAATCATTTTAGAAGCGCAAGAACATGCCAATGAACGCATGGTGAACCAATATGCCTGTCAGGATATTATGAGCCGTGATGTGATTAAACTACATGAAGATGATGATATTCATCAGGCATTAGATAAATTTAAACAAGTGAACTTGATGAGCTTACCTGTGGTCAATGCAGAAAACCATTTAGTAGGAACTTTAGCGCTATATGAAGTTGTGGAGTGGTTTAAAGGGGCAGCCGATCCAAGAAACTCATGGCAACATTATGTAAAGCAAATTATGAGTCGTCGAGTTGTTACTGTACTACCAACTCAGCCTATTCAAGATCTTGTACCTTACTTTGTTGAGAAGTCATTTAACTATATTCCTGTTGTTGAAGAGCGAAAACTGATAGGAATCATTAGCCGTGCAGATATGATCGCGGCATTACAACAGCAGTTAAATCGAAAACTATAATTTTAAGCATAAAAAAAGCTACGGTTGATTAGGGGATGCAACCGTAGCGACCAAAATAAACTAAGTGATTTAATGTATTTGTTCTTCTCGTACAGTACGAACAGGTTGTTGATAACCTTGGACTTGTTCAGGCTGTCTTTTCGGAATAACTAACCATAAAACCAAGTAGACTAAAATTCCTGGGAAAGCCGCACTCATTACCGAGACCAATACGAAAATAATGCGTAATAAATTTGCGTTCCAACCAAAACGTTCAGCAATACCGCCCATTACACCGGCGATCATGCTTTGTCGGTTCGAGCGATATAAACCAGAATTGGTCATGTAGTTCTCCTCAAATATATAAATGACAAGGTTTGTTATTTCCCTTGGTTAATTGAAATATGGCGACAAAATTAACTAATTAAAGTCCGATAAAATTAAAAATAGTTAAAATATGTAAATGATTTAAATGAATGAAAGCAACATCTACTAAAATGCACCCTTTCGGGGCTAAAAGTGTTTGTAGCAGTAATGTTAGTGCTCTTAAATCATAATTTGAACAGTCACATTGCTGTTGTATGTGAATGATGTATATGTCTTTGAAGTGGTCTGGTCTTTTAATTAAACATTTAGGTTTGGCAGCCATCTTATGTATGGCGCTGAGTGCCTGTGATGCAAATCATGCCGATTCTAAGGATCACTCAGCGTTAGCAACGACTTCTAAACATGATAATAGTCTAGTTAAAAGTACGACTGCAGTTAAAACGTTGGATGATGCAGCGGGACGAACTTTTTTACCCGATGGTGCCCCAGATCAGACATCTAAAATATCTGAATCAGATCAACAATATGCAGGTCGCTATCATACCCGTATTTCATGTGAAGATAATTTTGCCGATTGTGAAACAGGTGAAGCGGAATATATTTTAAACTTATTACCTGATGGCACTGCGTATTGGAACGTTGTTCATTTTGGGCGAATCAGTAATAAAGATGGTGCAAAAAGTGCAGTCATCAATCGATTATGTCCTTCATTAAAGTGGAAAGTTGATTCTGCTGCACATGAGTTAAAGATTCAGTGTCCAACATCAGATGTTAACTTCTACTTCAATATTATTTCGAAACAGAAATTAATCGTAAATTTAGAAAAACTGTTCTATAGCGATTATGGTAAAAATCGTGAGTTTTTAGAACAAAACTATTTTGTTCCTACAAAAGCTTATGTACTTAATAAAGAATAAAGTTATTTAAATTCAATAAAAAAGAGCGCAATATTAATTGCGCTCTTTTTTATTTTACTACTTACTTATTATTAGTAGTCGAAGCTAAAGTGTTCAACTGGTAATGAAGTAAGTGTACGAGAAGTCGTTACCATTGATTCTGCATGACCTTGTGCACGTGGTAATAAGCGGTCGAAGTAGAAATCAGCAACTTTAATTTTTGCTTTATAGAATTCAGGAGTTTCTTTACCGTCACCTGCTTCTAATTTTTCAGAAGCAACTACGGCTTGTTGAGCCCAGAAATAAGCCATCATGACATAGCCTGAGAACATCAAGAAATCTACAGAAGCAGAAGATACGATGTCACGGTCTTTACGTGCAGCAAGCATGATACGAACAGTTAAAGTGTTCCATTGAGCACAAAGCTTTGTTAAATCCCAAGCGAAACGACGTAAGTATTTATTACGTGCATGTGTTGCACAGAATTTTAAGATTTCAGCAGTGTATTCACGCACTACTTTACCTTTTGAGCTTAACAACACTTTACGACCAATCAAGTCGAGTGCCTGAACACCAGTTGTTCCTTCGTATAAAGTAGAAATACGAGCATCACGTACGATTTGCTCCATACCCCATTCTTTGATGTAGCCATGACCACCATACACTTGCATACCGTGGTTAGCAGCTTCTAGGCCAAGCTCGGTCAAGAAACCTTTCAAAATTGGTGTATAGAAACCAAGTTTGTCATCATAATCTTCAAATGCAGCTTGGTCACCGCGCGTCAAAGCGTCTGTCATTTTGTCAGCAAGCTGTGCTGCGTAGTAGATCATTGAACGACCGCCTTCAGCGATCGCTTTTTGTGTTAATAACATACGACGTACATCAGCATGGTGAATAATCGCATCAGCCACTTTATCTGGATCTTTTTTACCAGAAAGGGCACGCATAGACATACGTTCTTTGGCATAAGGTAGAGCACCTTGGAAAGATAACTCAGCATGTGCAATACCTTGAACCGCAGTACCAATACGCGCAGTGTTCATAAAAGTAAACATCGCATGTAAGCCTTTGTTTACTTCACCAATGAGGTAGCCTGTTGCGTTGTCAAAGTTCAACACAGCAGTTGCAGAAGCACGAATACCCATTTTATGTTCGATTGAACCACAGCTAACGGTGTTACGTTCACCTACGCCGCCATCAGCGGTTGGAATAAACTTAGGAACGATAAATAAAGAAATACCGCGTGTACCTGCTGGTGCATCTGGAAGACGTGCAAGCACGATGTGAATAATGTTCTCAGTTAAATCGTGTTCACCAGCAGAAATAAAGATTTTTGTACCAGAAATTTTATAAGTACCATCAGCTTGAGGCTCAGCTTTAGTTTTTACCTGACCTAAGTCTGTACCACATTGAGGTTCGGTTAAGCACATTGTGCCGCTCCATGTACCTTCAACAAGTTTAGGCATATAGGTTTGTTTTTGCTCATCTGTACCGAATTGCAAAATCGTATTCATACAACCTGAGCTTAAACCCGGATACATGGTAAATGACCAGTTGGCTGTACCCATCATTTCTGATTTAATCAGGTTTAAAGACATTGGAAGGCCTTGGCCACCAAATTCTTCAGGATAAGAAAGTCCTTGCCAGCCACCCATTACAAACTGGTCATAAGCTTCTTTAAAACCTTTTGGTGTTTTCACTTCGCCGTTGTCAAAATGGCAACCTTCTTCATCGCCAGATTGGTTAAGGGGAGAGAGTACGTTTTCACAATAATCTGCCGCACCTTCAAGAATCATATCTACAGTATCTGGATCTGCACTTTCACCATTTGATAAAGTTTTATAGTGAGCAGGATAGTCTAATACTTCATTCATTAAGAAGCGGATATCGTGTAGGGGAGCTTTATATGCTGGCATGGCTTTAATCCTAATTGTAAGACATTGTGGGATTATCTGAATCGATGATTTGATTATTCACTCGCATGATAAAAATACAATGTTAATCACACCCGAAAAGAATGTCAGAAAAGCGAATTTTGTCGAAAATAAATACACTGGAAATTATATTTTCTGATAAAGTCAGGTCTTATACTTTTATGTGAAAAAACAACTAATTTTTTTATTTTTAGCAAGTTTTGTTAAAAAGATAAAGTGATAAGGTTTTAAAAAAGGTTATGCATTTAAAATATCTCAGTTTATGTTTATTTAGTTTGGGCTTGACTGCATGTGCACAACACGGCGTGCGTCCACAAGTGGCATCTGCGAATTTAGAGCAAAAGGCCATTCAAAGCGTTAATGCGATGTATGAATATCCAAGTTATGACTATCGCGGAAATTTTAAAATCACGGTTGATCCATCACAAATAAAGCAAAATGGAAAAGCTGAAAATAGTCCAAAACTTGATGCTGAATTACAAAAGAAAGTTGATCAATATTTACGTGAGCAAAAAGTTGGTTTAAGTAAAGCTCAGAAACAGACCTTATATGCAGCTATTGCAAATGAACAAGGTGATTTGGGGCCCTCAGCACGTTCTGAAAAAGTAAATGCCGTATTAATTAATTTATTGAATGATCTTCAGTTTAGCTATGACGGCTCAATTCATTACCGTCAAAAAATGGGTTCATTTAACCTTACTGCTAGATATGAAAAACCAACGCTATTGGTTCAGGCAAAATTGCCAATGGTGCTTGATCTGGAAAATTATAAGTTTTACGTAAATTACTTCGGTTTAATGCCGTATTTAGTCAATAAAGAAAATCAAAATAATTTGGCTTATATTGATTTTTCAAAATATAAAGACTTCTTTAAAAATGTCGATACGAAGAAGTTTATTGAATATCTTAAAGCTTCTAGCGCGGTTTCTTATCGTTTGGCTGACCCGCAAAACTTACAACGTGTATCTTTGACAGAGACTGATCGTAAGGCTGGGGCAGTTGACAAAATTCGTTTGAAAACCACCATTGAAGAGTTGCTTTTAGAAGTTGAGCTGTATGGTCAGGTCAATGATAAATATCTTCAAAAAAGTGTATTAGGTTTTGATAACCAAAAAATGGCTGAAAAAGTAGCAAAAGAGCTTGCCGCTTCTGAAGCGAAAAAAGGCGCTGTTAATAAAGAAGAACAAAAGGTTTCTTCTGATGATGCCGCTGCTGTAAGTCAGGAACTATATAGTTTAATCAATGCACACTTTGATGGTGGCCTTTCATCAAATGATGCAGGTGAAGACAATTTAAGTGTGGCAGCACAAGCTCCGGCAGCAGCAGATGCATCAGTTTCTGAAGATCAAGATGTCAGTGAAGAAGCAGCTGCAGGTGGTGTACAGGATGCACAAGGTGAAGACGCTGTAACACTTACCGAAGATCAATGTATTGAATTAAAGTCACTGAAAAAACCGGTTGCTTTAGGTGATATTAATTATTGTCAAGTTTATGGCATTGATGTGCTAGACCAGAGTGCGGCAAGTGCTGAAAAAGTTCAAACCAAGTCTCGCCGAGACACTTTAAAACAAACTTTTGAAGCTTATAACCAAAACCAGTTTATCAATGATGAAGCATTCAAAGCTTTATGGCTAAAACACAAGGCCGAGATTGAGCAAGCTTTACCTAAGCAAAGAAATCCAATCACGATTGATGTGGCTTTAGATGATAAAGGTCGTGCAGTGAACATGACCTATGATGTTGCTTATACGCCAGCCGAGTTTAAACATAGCTTTAATATTAAAGCTGATATGCAAATTTTAAATTACGGTAAAGCAACCTCAATTGATCAAAAGCAGCTTAAACAGGCCAAGTCTGTAGCTGAAGCAAGTAAAAGTTCTATGCTCGAAAACTTTATTAAAGGTTTTGGAGAAAAGCTTGGACAAGGTGATGTTTTAGAGCATCCCGTAGGCACACATAGTGATGTACAAGATTTAGATGCAAATCTGGCTGTACTGGCTGATAAAACCTATGATGCAACGCATGCTTATGACAAAACTTATAAAGCAGTATTTATTGCCAAATTAACAGCTGAAAAACCGTCATATATCAAATATTACTCTGTTCAACAGCTACAAGAAATTGCAGAGGTTTATGCTTACTGGTTCTCAGAAGAAGATACCTATAACCCTCAAGGAAAAACTTTAGAGCGTATTACTGCTTTACAGAAAAAGCATCATCTTGAACAGGATGAACAGTTTGACCATGAGTTAGGGCGTGCTGTAGATCATATTGTAATAGAGACTATGCAAGGTAAAGCAGGGCGTGAAGCTTGGCAGAAACTACAGAAGCAATATAAACAACCAGCCCAACTGTTCTCAAAGCAGTATCAGTTAGAATTTGAAAAACAAAATGGTGTTTCTGCTGAAGAAAAGCATTTGTTATCAGAAACAGCTGATATTTTAGGAAACGTTTATGTGGCCGCGCGTAAACAACAGCTTACGGAAAAAACAATTCAGAAGTTAAAACCTGAACATAATGAATTTATTGATTATGAAATTTTCCGAGATGTTTATAAGCAAATGGTCGCTGCTAAAAAATAGTAAATGAGATAAAAAAAGAACCTACTTTAAGTAGGTTCTTTTTTTGTTTATAAGAAATCTTTTAACTCTGGTTTCACACCATTCCAGATATAAAAAGCTTCGATGGCTTGGCCTACTAACATACCAAAACCTTCTGCATAAGGCACATTACGCTGTTTCGCCTGATCAAGGAAACTAGAAGGTTTGCCATAAGCCATTTCATACGCATATTTGAACTGTAATTTTTCAGGAAGTTGTAAAGCATCACCTGAAAGACTTGCAGAAGTTGCATTAATTACAATATCAAAATCGCCGTCTAAATCATTTAGAGAAATTGCTTGTAATTGGGCTTGTGGAACTGCTGTTTTTAAGTCATCTACAAGTTGTTCTACACGAGCGAGGGTTCGGTTGGCAATGACGATCTTTTTAGCGCCAGCCTGTACCAGTGGATAAATGACACCACGAGTTGCACCACCAGCTCCTAAAATTAAAATAGTTGTATTTTCTAAGTTCCAACCTAAAGCTTGTATTGCGGCGACTAAGCCTTGGCCATCTGTATTGTCGCCATGCAATTTACCATTTTTCATCCACAAGGTATTTACAGCTTTAGCAATTTGGGCACGCTCGGTTAATACATCACATAAAGCAAAAGCTTGCTCTTTAAAGGGAACAGTAACATTCATGCCACTGCCGCCTTCTGCAAAGAAATTGCGCATGCTTGACTCAAAACCATCTAGAGGCGCGAGACGTTTTTGATAGTTTAGATCAACACCTGTTTTTTCAGCGAAAGCATGATGCAATTCAGGCGAGCGTGATTGTTCGATCGGGTTGCCAATTACTGCAAACTGTTTGGTCATTCTTGTATCCAAAATTTTAAAATGGCATGAAGCAGATAAAGCCTGTGCTAAATATTCAGCAGGCCTCACTATAAGTCAAAATAACACAAGAAAAAATATTTGAATGAAGGAAGGGAAATTGAAATCAAAAAAGGAGATTCTTTAGGGTGGAAGCCAAAGAATCCCCAAAACAAAAAATTAAGCGACTTTTTCTTTTAAACCTAACCAATCACGAGGTTTTAAGTAATAGTCAGTTAAACGCTTCTCTGGAGAGTCTTCATCCCATTCAGGACGATAAGACCATGCAGCTAAATTAGGTAGGCTGACTAAAATAGACTCGATACGGCCACCTGTTTGTAATCCAAACAACGTACCACGGTCATAAACCAAGTTATATTCAACATATCTACCGCGGCGATAAAGCTGAAATTCTCGTTGAGCTTCGGTATAAGGCTGTTCACGGTGTTTTTCGAAAATTGGCAAAATGGCATTTAAATAACCATTGCCTACAGCTTGAATATATTTAAAGCAAGTTTCGAAATCCCAGCAATTTAAATCATCAAAAAATAAGCCACCCACACCACGCTGTTCATCACGATGCTTTAAATAAAAGTAATCATCACACCATTGCTTATGTTCAGCATAAACATTGTCACCAAAAGGTTTACATAGGTCGTAAGCAGCTTGATGCCAATTTAAAACATCCTGGTCATCTGGATAAAATGGCGTTAAATCAAAACCACCACCAAACCACCAAATCGGATCTTGTCCTTCACGTTCTGCAACGAATAAACGGACATTTGCATGAGAGGTCGGAATATTTGGGTTTTTAGGATGAATAACTAAAGAAACTCCTAGTGCCTGAGCTTTAGCCCCTGCAATTTGAGGGTGACGTTCTGTAGCAGACGCAGGAAGTTTACTAATGTTGATGTGAGAAAACATCACACCACCTTTTTCGATCACTGTACCATTTTGCAGCACACGTGAACGACCGCCGCCGCCTTCAGGGCGTTCCCAATCATCAATAATAAATTCTGCCGTACCACCGCCAGCTTTTTCTTGTTGTTCTAAACCAGCACAAATACGGGCTTGTAAATCGAGGAGAAATTCGCGGACACGTTGAATATCTGTGGAAGTCGGATGTTGCATAATGACCCTCAAAGATGATTGATATAAATTAAATACATCAAAACATAAAACCATAAAAAAAGTAAGGGATTTTTTCTAAATCTTGAAAAAATCCCTTAAATATTGTTTTTAAATTTTGGAATTGGAATCAAAAATCATCTTTTTGATAAAGGTGATCCATTCTTTCACGTTTGGTTTTTAAATATTGTTCATTAAAAGGATTGCGGCCGACAGTTAACGGTACACGATCTACGACATTAATACCCTGATCTTTGAGTGCCTGAATTTTCAAAGGATTATTAGTAATTAACTTCACTTCTTTTACTTTTAAGTGATCGAGCATAATGCTACACATATCGTAACGGCGTGCATCGGCAGGGAAATTCAGTAGTAAATTGGCATCTACTGTATCGTGCCCCTGATCTTGCAAAGCATAGGCACGAATTTTATTGGTTAAACCAATTCCACGACCTTCTTGGCGTAAATATAAAATTACACCTTGTCCTGCTTCATTGATGAGTTTTTGAGTGGCTTGTAATTGTGGGCCACAATCACATTTTAATGACGCAAAAGCATCACCTGTTAAGCATTCAGAATGTACACGAACCAAAACAGGGCCTGTTGGCGGATTTTCTAACCCTTTAGAAAGTGCCACATGTTCTTCACCTGTAACGGGATCTTGAAACACAGAAATATTGAATTCACCAAAAGCGGTCGGGAGTTTTGATGTTGCAATGAACTCTATAGGCACAGATTAACTCATCTTTTAACCGAAAACGGTTTAAAGTATAGCGTAATGCTGGGAGATTGGTCGAATTGTCATAATCATTTTGCACACTAAGGTTTTCTTTTTTGTATAAAGAAGACGATAATAGTTGATAAATAGTCAGATTATTCAGGATAATCTGCCAACCATACCCATAATGTATGAGAGACTGCTTTGCATGATCTCGTTCGCAAATGTGGCTGATTGAAGGTGACTTCATTCGATTGTATGATCGACCCATTTTGACCCAGCTTAGGATTTGCCAGGCTTATAAAGGCTTTGCCACATATGTTGTATACCGAAATTCCAACTCAACGCCCTGTTACGCCATTGTTAGATGCAATTGATCATCCTCAACAATTACGTCAGCTCGAGCATAGCCAACTGGTTCAAGTGGCTGATGAGTTGCGTCAATATATTTTATATGCAGCAGGCCAGAGTGGTGGCCATTTCGGTGCTAACCTCGGCGTGGTTGAGCTGACGGTTGCGCTGCATTATTGTTTTAATACACCAAATGACCGGTTAGTTTGGGATGTAGGACATCAAGCATATCCACATAAAATCCTGACTGGTCGCCGTGAACAAATTACAACTATCCGTTCAAAAAATGGATTAGCAGCTTTTCCTGCCAGAGAAGAATCGGTTTTTGATACCTTTGGGGTAGGGCATTCATCAACAGCGATTTCAGCTGGCCTAGGTATGTCACTTGCACGCCGTTATCAAAATGACCCATGTGAAGTTGTTTGTATCGTAGGTGATGGTGCAATGACAGCAGGCATGGCATTTGAGGCTATGAATGATGCGGTTGCACATGATGCTGACTTGATTGTTGTACTCAATGACAATGACATGTCCATTTCTTGCAGTACTGGTGGCTTTGCTAAGCATTTAGCTGCAATTTGGGAAAAAGGTCATTTAGTCAATGTAAATGAACATGGTGAAGCTTATATCCAGCCACATCCAAAATGGACCTATAACTCTCGATTACACCAGTCGGCAACCGATGCTGCAGATAACCTATTTAAAGCAATTGGTTTTGATTATTTTGGACCATTTGATGGGCACGATGTCAATCAGTTGGTTCAAGTGTTCACTGCACTTAAAAAGCGTAAAGGTCCACGTTTAGTTCACGTTTATACTAAAAAAGGCAAAGGCTTTGCTCCTGCTGAAGCTGACCCGATTACTTACCATGCGATTGGTAAAATTAATGCCACTTCAGGCGGGAAAGCCCCACCAAAGTATTCGGATGTTTTTGGTGAATGGTTATGCGATGAAGCTGCTCAAGATGAGCGGTTGCTTGCGATCACGCCTGCCATGTGTGAAGGTTCGGGCATGGTTAAGTTTGCCAAGCAATTCCCACAGCGTTTCTTTGATGTCGCTATTGCAGAGCAGCATGCTGTAACACTTGCAGCTGGTATGGCATGTGAAGGACTAAAACCTGTTGTTGCAATTTATTCGACATTCTTGCAGCGTGGTTATGATCAACTTATTCATGATGTTGCATTGCAAAATCTTGATGTAACTTTCGGTATTGATCGTGCCGGTCTAGTCGGTGAAGATGGCCCAACACACGCAGGTGCATATGACTATGCCTATATGCGTACTGTACCGAATATGGTGATTATGGCACCAAAAGACGAAAATGAATGCCGTCAAATGCTTCATACAGCCTATGCCTATAATGGTCCTGCCGCAGTACGTTACCCACGTGGTGCAGGTGTTGGTGTCGAAATTCAAAAAGAAATGACGGTTCTTGAAATAGGTAAAGCTGAAATTGTTGCAGAAATTAAACCAAATAGTGATGAGCAAATTACAGTTCTAGCATTTGGTAGCCGTGTCATGGTTGCTATAGAAGCTGCCGAGCAACTTGCACAAAAACACGATGTTGGTGTGCGTGTTGTAAATATGCGCTTTGTAAAACCGCTTGATGAGCAAATGATTCGAGACTTGGCTGAACATACTCATTTATTCGTGACAGTTGAAGAACATGCGATTATGGGTGGAGCGGGTAGTGCAGTAAATGAGTTTATGGCACAAGAGCAAATTGTTAAACCTATCATTAACTTAGGTTTGCCAGACTCATTCTTGCATCAGGCTTCACATAATCAAATGCTGCAAGATTGTGGTTTAGATGCGAAAGGTATTTTGAACTCAATTGAGAGAGCTTGGCTTAAGCAAAATCAGGTCGTTTAATCCGTTAATAAAATTTTTGAAACATTTTTTCCCATAAAGCGCATTCATTTGCTAAAATGTATGCGCTTTTATGCATTATTCTTTGTCAAAATCTTCAAATTTGTATTGTAGTGGGTGTTCAATGGAACCTATGGTGGTGATGGCTGCGCGTGCGGCTCAAACAGTTGGTCAAGAGCTTTTAAAAGCGCATCAAAATCGTCATAAACTCGATTTGCAAGTTGAAGAAAAAGGCATTGATGGTCCTGTAACACGTGTAGATCGTTATTTAGAACAATTAACGATTGATACATTACGTAAAAGTTATAAAAACCATAGCTTCTTAGGTGAAGAGTTCGGTTTGCAAGAAGGCAAAGGCCATGATGCAGACTGGTGCTGGGTCATTGACCCACTTGATGGCACGCAAAACTTTATTAATGGTTTCCCTCATTTCTGTATTTCTATTGCAGTTCAACACAAAGGCGTTACTCAGCACGGCGTAATTTATGACCCTGTACGTGACGAATTGTTCTCTGCAAGTCGCGGTCGTGGTGCGGTGATGAACCAACGCCGTATTCGTGTAAATGTAAAAGATAGCTTAGAAAATACGTTCTTGGCAGTAGGCCATCCTTATCGTGCTAAACGTGCTGGTGAAATCGTATCTTATGCAGAGCAGCACTTTGCTTCATTATTAGCTGTTACTCAAGCGGGTGCTCAAATCCGTCGTGGTGGTTCAGCCGCTCTAGATTTAGCTTATGTTGCTGCTGGTCGTTTCGATGGTTTCTTTGAACTTGGTTTAAAACCATGGGATATCGCTGCTGGTGAACTTATTATTAAAGAAGCAGGCGGTGTAGTGGTTGATGCTCGTGGTGGAAATGATTCACTTGAAAATGGTCAAGTGCTTGCTTGTTCACTTAAAATGCTAAAACCATTAATGCAAACAGTAGTTCCTGCTTGGGATAAAGCTGCAAAATAATTGAGAAACGCTTTGTGAGTTAAAACCCTCTTTTTATAGAGGGTTTTAATTTTTTAATGATCGGTAAAATAGAAATAATAATAGAAATAACGATAAAGTTGATTAAAACACATGACTTTTAAATTCTTTCTGCTATAATCCGCCCACGCACTTAAATTTCCGTTCATTACCTGAACATTCTGTTCTATTCATTGTAAGCGCACGCTGTCCATAGAGAGGACCATTTCTTGCGCCCCGATCGCTCAGCGATTCTTCAGGTTCGGCCGTAATCAAGCGTGCGTTTAATCCACATCGTCGTTACTCGGATTGCCGCTGAATAATAAGGTTCAGCTAATTTTGCTTTGCCGCTTTGTGCCGATGTCTATTTTGTACTTATTAAAAATGGAGCACCCATTAGGGTGAAACTCTCTATGAGCAAAACTTTTGCCGAATTTTCTTTGCATGAAACCTTACAACAAGCGCTTGAAGGTTTAGGTTTTACTACCCCGACTCCTGTGCAAGAACAATCTATTCCTGCAGCTTTAGAAGGTAAAGACCTTTTAGTTTCTAGCCAGACTGGTTCTGGTAAAACTGCTGCATTCTTGTTGCCGACATTAAATAACTTGGCAGGTCAAGAAACTTTCGTTCCGTTCAAAGAACGCATGAAAGCTGTAACTCAACCAAATATTTTGGTAATTTCTCCTACTCGTGAATTAGCACAACAAGTAAGCCAAGATGCAATCGCATTTGTACGTCACATGAAAGGTGTTCGTATTGCTGCCATTATGGGTGGTATGCCGTTTGCTAAACAAATTCAACAGTTAAAAGGCGCGCAAGTTGTTGTTGCAACTCCAGGTCGTTTACTTGACTTGGTAAACCGTCGTCAAATTAAATTAGATCAAGTAGATGCTTTAATCGTTGATGAAGCGGACCGTATGCTTGACCTAGGTTTCTCTGAAGACTTAGAGGCAATCAGCGAATTAGCGGCTAACCGTAAACAAACATTAATGTTCTCTGCAACATTTGCTGATCGTATTATTCGTCTTGCAGCATGCATGATGAAAGATCCAATGCGTATTGCAATTGAAACAGGTCATTCAACCAATACAGATATTACGCAAACATTGCATTGGACTGATGGTTTTGAGCATAAGAAAAAATTACTTACACATTGGTTAAGTGATGAAAACTTAGATCAAGCTGTAGTTTTTGCAAGCACTCAAGAAGACACTGATATGTTGGCTGAAGAACTTGCTGAAGCAGGTCATTCAGTTGTTGCACTTCACGGTGCAATGCCACAAACAGTTCGTAACCGTCGTTTACGTAGTATCCGTGAAGGTCGTGCAAAAATCTTAGTTGCAACTGACGTTGCTGCTCGTGGTCTTGACGTTCCAACAATTTCACACGTAATTAACTTCGGCTTACCGATGAAGCATGAAGATTATGTACACCGTATTGGTCGTACAGGTCGTGCGGGTCGTACAGGTCAGGCAATTACTTTAGCGACTTATCGTGAGCGCGGTAAGATTCGTGCACTTGAAGAATATTTAGAAGCACGTTTAAGTGTTTCTGAAATTGAAGGTTTAGAGCCATCTCCACCTCCTGCTCGTTCAGGTCGTGATGGCGGTGGTCGCGGTCGTGGCGGCAACGGTGGTCGTGATGGTCGTCGTGGTGGCGGTTTCGGCGGTGGTCGTCGTTTTGAAGGCGAAAGTAACTTCAAACGCCGTGAAGGTGGTCGTGATGACCGTCCGCGTCGTAGCTTTGATGATAAACCACGTGGTGATCGCCCATTCGGTGGTGAAGATCGTCCGCGTCGCGAGTTCAACTCTGACCGTCCACGTCGTGAAGGTGGTTTTGAAGATCGTCCAAAACGTAGCTTCGGTGGTGAAGATCGTCCGCGTCGTGAGTTCAACTCTGACCGTCCACGTCGTGAAGGTGGTTTTGAAGATCGTCCAAAACGTAGCTTTGGCGGTGAAGATCGTCCACGTCGTGAGTTCAACTCTGAACGCCCTCGTCGTGAAGGTGGTTTTAACGATAAGCCTCGTTTTGATTCAAATGATGACAACCGTGGTAATCGCGTAGATTATAAACCTCGTCGTGAAAACGGTTTTGGTGACCGTCCACAACGTAGTTTTGGTGGCGAAGATCGTCCACGTCGTGAAGGTGGTTTCGGTGATCGTCCAAAACGTAGTTTTGGTGGTGAAGACCGTCCACGTCGCGCAGTTCGTGAAGAACATTTTAATCAAGAATCTCGTGGTGAACGTCGTCGTAAATTCGACCGTTAATCTTAAAAAGATTTAAAAAAAGGCCAGTTAACATACTGGCCTTTTTTATTTTTCAGTTTTGTTATAAAATAACAAAGTGTGAAATAGTTCAACATTTATTGTAATAATGCGTAAAAGTAAGCGAAAAGAGACTCCTTTGGCATGGTTGAGTAAATTATTACTTCAACATGGTTTGCCATACCTTTTTATTGCACTCGCTTTGTGTAATGGAATCTATTTTGCCTATGCTTTATTAACTGGCCATTTCGTAGATCAGTTTCAAGTTCTCAATCAGTAAATTTCTTTTCAAAATCTAGCTCATATTGATGAATGAGCTTGTTTCGCTTTTGTCAAAATTACAACAAGATTCTCAAAATTCAGTGTTATAGTATGCGGGCATAAAAGTGCAGGAATGATTGCCATTATGAATAATAAAACTCCTCTCTCGACTCAGTCACTCATTGAAGTGAAAAATTTGAGTTTTAATCGAGGGGAACGCGTCATTTATGACAATATTAGTTTAAATATACGTCGAGGCCAGATTACGGCCATCATGGGACCATCTGGTACAGGTAAAACGACTTTATTACGTCTGATTGGTGGGCAGCTTGTTCCCGATCATGGTGAAGTTTTGCTTGATGGTAAAGATATTGCTCAAATGTCACGTCAGGAATTGTTTGCAGCGCGTGCGCGTATGGGAATGCTATTCCAAAGTGGTGCTTTATTTACCGATATGTCGGTGTATGAAAATGTCGCTTTTCCAATTCGTGCGCATACTAAGCTTTCTGAAAATCTGATTGCTGAACTGGTCGCTTTAAAGCTTGAGTCTGTTGGCCTGCGTGGAACAGAACAGCTTATGCCTACTGAGCTATCGGGTGGTATGAATCGACGAGTTGCTTTAGCTCGTGCAATCGCGCTTGATCCAGATTTAATTATGTATGACGAACCTTTTGCAGGGCAGGATCCGATTGTAAAAGGTGTTTTAACACGTCTCATACGCTCATTGCGAGAAGCTTTGGATTTAACCACCATTATTGTTTCGCATGATGTTCCTGAAACCCTATCTATTGCCGATTACATTTATGTTGTGGCAGAAGGAAAAATTCAAGGGGAAGGAACACCAGAAGAATTGCAAAAATATGCTTCTCCATTTGTAAAACAGTTCTTAACCGGTTCTGCAGAAGGTCCGGTTGAGTACCAGTTTAGCCACCAAGCTTATTTAGATAACGAGGTTCGTCCATGAATACGATTGCCTGGTTAGGTAGACTCGTTATTGAGCGGATTCGAGGGATTGGTGTTGCGGCACTGATGCTCTTACAAATTATTTTTTCATTACCTTCAGCAGGCGGTTTTGGACGTTTCGTCTATCAAATGCATCGTGTAGGGGTAATGTCTTTACTTATTATCACGGTATCAGGTTTATTTATTGGTCTGGTACTCGGATTGCAAGGCTACTCAATATTGGTCAATGTTGGTAGTGAATCAATGCTAGGCACTATGGTGTCTTTAACTTTACTGCGTGAGCTTGCACCAGTTGTTGCTGCTTTACTGTTTGCTGGACGAGCAGGTTCTGCATTAACTGCTGAAATTGGTTCAATGAAACAAAGTGAACAGCTTGCCAGTATGGAAATGATTGGTGTTGACCCTTTAAAGCAAATCGTATCACCACGTCTTTGGGCTGGCATGGTCAGTTTGCCAATGTTAACTGTTATCTTTGCTGCGATTGGTATCGTTGGCGGTAAATTGGTTGGTGTTGACTTTCTTGGCGTTGATGAAGGCTCCTTCTGGAGTGGTATGCAAAATAATGTTCAATTTGGCCATGACGTTGTAAATGGCATCATTAAGAGCATTGTATTTGCTTTACTTTGTACATGGATTGCTGTTTTCCAAGGGTATGCATGTGATCCAACACCTGAAGGCATTGCAACGGCAATGACCCGGACGGTTGTATATTCTTCATTATGTGTTTTAGGTTTTGATTTCGTGTTGACTGCGGTCATGTTCGGAGGGATTTAATGAAATCACGTACTAGTGAGCTGGCCGTAGGTATCTTTGTCATTATCTTCGGTATTGCTTTATTTTTTTTAGCGATGAAAGTAAGTGGTTTGGTAGGTACAAACTTGAGCGAAGGTTACACCATGAAAGCTCAGTTTGATAATGTTAACGGACTTAAACCACGTGCTAAAGTAACGATGAGCGGTGTAACAATTGGTCGTGTTGATTCAATCACGCTTGATCCGGTTACACGTTTAGCTACAGTAACTTTTGACCTTGATGGAAAACTGACAAGTTTTAATGCTGAACAGTTAAAAGAAGTTCAAAAAAATGCTTTAGACGAATTACGTTATAGTTCTGATTATACGCAAGCGACTCCAGCACAACAAAAAACAATGGAACAGCAACTGATCAGTAACATGTCATCCATCACCAGTATTGATGAAGATGCTTATATAATGGTTGCAACCAATGGTTTGTTGGGTGAGAAATATTTAAAAATCGTACCAGGTGGTGGTCTTAATTACCTTAAACGTGGCGATACAATTTCTAATACCCAAGGAACGATGGATTTAGAAGATTTAATTAGTAAATTTATTACTGGTGGTGGCGCAGGTAAAGTTGCCGCTGGTTCATCATCCTCAGCAGAAGAAAAAGCTCCTGCAAGTACTGACAGCAGCGCACAGCCGTCATTTGTTGAGTAAGAGATTATTTGAAGGAGTGGTTCCAGGTGAATAAGTTGTTTAAACAAACCCTGACAGCAAGTGTTTTGTCTACTATGATTGCTGGTACAGCTTTTGCTGCACCTTCAGAAGCACCACCTGATTTTATTAAGCGTGTTGCTGATGGTTTGATTGCTCGTTTAAAAACAGATCATGCCAAGTTGCAAAACAACCCTGCTTTAGTTAAATCAATCATACGTCAAAATTTAGATCCGTATGTTGACTCACAAGCGTTCACTCGTATTGTGATGGGTACTTATGCGACAAATCAGTATAGTACGGCTGCACAGCGTGCTCAGTTTGAAACAAACTTCCGTAATACATTAATTGAGAATTACGGTAGTGCATTTGCTAAGTATACAAACCAGACTTACACCATGCGTCCTTATAAAGCGACAGCAGGCAAAAATCCTGTTGTAACTTTAGACTTCAACCACAATGGCGATAAAATTCCTGTGTCGTTCCAGTTGGCTGACAAAGGTTCGCAGTGGAAAATCCGTAACATCAATGTTTCTGGTATTGATTTAGGATTACAGTTCCGCAACCAGTTTGCTGCAACTGTTAAGCGTAATGGTGGCGATTTAAATAAAGCAATTGCTACGTTCCAACCTGATGCAGATGCTGCTGTTAATCAGAACAAACAAAAATAAGTAGGTGAAGAGTGGTTCAGTATCTTAACCAAGAGTTAGTTGTTTCAGGCAAAATCGATTTTGAAAATGCTGAACAACAATATCAAGCTGGATTGGCAATTATTAAAAAGCAGACTAGCTTTCCTCTAATTGTTGATTTAAAACAGCTTGAGCACGGTAATACGTTAGCATTGGCGGTGTTAGTTCAATGGTTACGTCAGACGCCACAGAAGTCTGGATTACATTTTAAAAATGTTCCAGAGAAGATGCTGAAAATCATTCAAGCTTGCCATTTGCAAGAAGATCTACATTTGGTCTGATTATGCAAAGATAAAAAAGCACCTAAATTTAGGTGCTTTTTTTATATAAAGGATTGGTGAATATGGACAGGCTTTAAATCCACTTTTTCCAGCGGAAATAAATGATAGGGCCAATAAAAAAGCCAATAATGATTAATAAGACTGCGATAAAACTACTTTTACCATGAGCAAAAGGCAATACTTCAGTGTTCATGCCATAGATACTCGCGATCAGCATTGGTGGCGCTAACATACTTGGTAAAATCGAGAATCGACGAATCGTATCGTTTTGCTCAGTGTTAATGAACCCAGACGTTGTATCAAGCAAGAATCGTACTTTTTGGAATAAGAAAGCATCATGTTCTACAAGTGAACGAACGTCTTCACTGAGCTCTCGGATATCTGCATCGTAGATATGACTGCCTAAGGCACGTGGACGAGATAAAAACGTTAAGACTCGTCGTAAATCAATTAAACACAGTTGAGCTTTTCCAAGCATATCTTCTTGTTGAGCCAAGCGGGTAATCATGTCATCAAGGTCTAAAATCTTCTCACGTTGATGGTTGTTGAGCACCTCAGTAGAGTATTTTTCTAGATCCTTGTGGATATCTTCTAAGATATCCGCAAGCTCATCCAGTTTTGCTTCAAGCAAGCCCAATAAAATCCAAGTTGGATCTTTGTAATCCATTTCATAGTCATTACGACGAGCTCGCGCACGAAATGCACGAAATGCAACTAGTTTCTCACCACGCAAAGTAAATAAGCGATCTTTATGTAAAATAAATGCTACGGTTTGCACCATGGCAAGCATATGTGATGAATCTTCCGCATCTCCATCAACCTGATAATTTTTATTTTTCGTTAAAAAATAGGTGCTGATATGCAAAATGCCGTCATCATCACGGTAGAATCGAGCAGAAGATGAAATGTCTTCTAGCGACTTTAGTGTAGGTAAGTTCTGATCGTAGGCATCTAAGACCCATTGTTGTTCTTCTTGAGAGGGTGCAATTAGATCAAGCCATACTAATTCGGGATGTAGATCAAATCCACCGTTGATGGTGGCATCTTCCAGACTTCCGCGTTCTGTGGCATAAAAGGCTTCAAGCATGTGTCTTTTTTCCTCACGCAGTCTGATGGAAATTGATGGGTGTATTTTAGACAAGGATTTGCCGAAAAACACTTGCCAATACGCTATTTTGCAAAAAAAAACTCTGTCGATAGTCTAGTTTGTCAGCATGACAGTTCAATAAAACGGTTTTTATACTATGAATTCAATTTGTATTTTCTGTGGTTCATCTCTTGGTTCAAACCCAATCTTTCAACAAATTGCTCAATTAACTGGTGAAGCTATAGCTAAACAAGGTAAAACACTCGTTTATGGTGGTGGCCGTTCTGGTTTAATGGGTGTTGTTGCTGATAGTGCTTTGCAAGCCGGCGGGCAGGTCATTGGGGTAATTCCTCGTGCTTTAGTTGATCGCGAGTTAGCTCATCCTGGACTGACAAAATTATATGTCGTCGAAAATATGCATGAGCGTAAAACCAAAATGGCAGATCTGTCGGACGGTTTTATTGCTTTACCAGGTGGGGCAGGTACATTGGAAGAAATCTTTGAACAATGGACATGGGCACAATTAGGTATTCATCAAAAGCCGTGTGCTTTTCTAAATGTAGCTGGCTTTTATGAAGATTTGCTTAAAATGATTCAAGGAACTGTAGATAACGGATTTAGCCAAGCACGGTTTGTTGATAAATTGATTGCCTCAGACAAAATTGAAGATATTCTTCAACAATTTGAGCAATATCAGGCTCCTGCTCCGAAATGGACAAATGCCGACGTTCAACCATAAATGAGGTTAAATAGGTGAAAACAATTACGGTTGCCGCTGCGGTGATCTTAAATGAACAAAATGAATTATTGCTTGTTAGAAAGCGTAATACACAAGCTTTTATGCAGGTAGGCGGTAAACTGGAGCCGAATGAGGCTCCGGAAACTGCTATACAGCGTGAAATCTTGGAAGAAATAGGCAGCCCGTGTGTAATAGAACAATTTATAGGGCGTTTTGAGACAGCAGCTGCCAATGAACCGGATCATACGCTTATTAGCCATTTATATTTGGTTCGATTAAAACAATCTCCACAAATTGCAGCTGAAATTGCTGAAATGAAGTGGGTGAAATTTAATGATTCCGAGACAAAACTCGCACCATTAACTAAAGAAATTGTAATTCCGTGGTGTGAGCAGAACTTATCTATAACTCTATAATTTTAATATGATGTAGATGAAGCAGCAGCTAGGCAACTGGCATGAATAGATGTACACCCTAGCTGTTTGAGCGCCTGACTTAAAGCGTGAATTGAACTTCCTGTTGTGATTACATCATCAATAATCAGTACACGACGATAACGCCGTTTTTCTTGAGTGAGCGCAACAAATTGCTGTTCAATATTTTCAAATCTTTCGAGTCGAGATAATCCCTTTTGAGAATGCTCATTTAAGCGTTGTACAGGCTGCCAAACTGGTATTTTTAATTGCTTACTCAAAAGATTGGCGAGTAATAAGGATTGATTAAAACCACGTTCAGTTAAACGTTGTTTAGAAATAGGCATGGGTACAATCGCTTGTACCTTAGGAAATTTTAATTGCTGTAAAACTTCAGCAAGTAAGGTTTGGTAATGTAATTTTTGTTCATATTTAAACTGCTGAATAATCCGGTTAATTGGATAGGCGTAGTGACAGGCCACAAGAACAGATTGATCATTGCGCTGAATGGTTTGCTTAAGCCACGGTAGCTGTTCCCAGCATTCTTTACAAAGAGAGTATTTTTCCCGTGTTCCTATTTCGCAAAGTAGGCAAGGGGACAGCAACTGAAAAAGATACTGTGGGTTTAAAAACTTAAACATATGCGTATCGAGGAGCTTCAGGAAGCCAGCGCTTCAATAAGGCATCAGCTTGCTCAGGGTAATCTTTTAGAACTTGTTGTGCAACGTAGTGTGCTTGACTCAATAAATGATCATCTCGCTCTAAACGTGCGACACGGAAACCCATATCACCTGTTTGTTTTGTTCCTAATAACTCACCCGGGCCTCTTAGCTCAAGATCTTTTTCAGCAATAACAAAGCCATCATTACTTTCTCTTAAAATTGAAAGTCTTTCTTGCCCATTTTGTGAAAGTGGTGGTTTATAGAGAAGAACGCAAAAACTGGCTTTTGCACCTCGTCCTACACGCCCTCGTAATTGGTGTAGCTGTGAAAGCCCTAATCGTTCAGCATTTTCAATGACCATAATTGACGCATTGGGTACATCTACTCCAACCTCAATAACAGTTGTGGCAATTAGCAGTTGTAGTTCATTGTTTTTAAATGCTTGCATGACAGCCTGTTTTTCATCGGCTTTCATTTTGCCATGAACCAAACCAATATTAAGTTCAGGAAAGCGCTCTTTCATTTCTTGATAGGTGGCTTCGGCGGCTTGAGCATCTAAAGTTTCGGACTGTTCGACCAGAGTACATACCCAGTAGGCCTGTTTGCCTTCTCGGCAGTTTGAAGCAATTCGATGCAGTACTTCTTCACGACGATCTAGCGGAATCGTGACGGTCTGAATTGGAGTTCGACCTGGCGGTAATTCATCAATAATTGATGTATCTAAATCGCCATAAGCACTCATTGCCAGTGTTCTAGGAATTGGCGTTGCAGTCATGACCAGTTGATGTGGGGTGAGCTGTTCGGCGCCTTTATTACGTAAGGCTAATCGTTGATCGACCCCGAATCGGTGCTGCTCATCAATAATCACGAGTCCTAGTTTTGCAAACTCAACGTTATCTTGAAATAAGGCATGAGTACCCACAATCAGTTCAGCATGGCCTTCTTTAATTTGTTGCTCAGCGTGTGCCCGCGCTTTCCCTTTTTGTTTACCCGACAACCAAGCTACCGTAATACCTAAAGGTTCAAACCAGCGTTTAAAATTTAAATAATGCTGCTCTGCTAAAATTTCGGTAGGTGCCATTAAAGCAACTTGCCAATCTGCTTCCAATGCGTGACATGCTGCAACCGCTGCAACTAAAGTTTTTCCAGCCCCTACATCACCTTGTACCAAACGTAGCATAGGTTGATTTTGTTTTAAGTCGTTTAAAATTTCTTTTGATACACGTTTTTGTGCGTTGGTCATTTGAAAAGGTAAAGCTTCTAGCAGTTTTTTTGCAAGTACTTTACTACTCGGAAAAGCAGGTGAAGCAATTTGGCGAATATAAGCACGTCGAGTGAGAAGACTAATTTGATGTGCGACCAGCTCTTCAAAAATAAGACGTTGCTGCGCAGGATGAGAGCCTTGAGCCAATTGGATCATATTGGCATCAACTGGTGGCTCATGAATGTAATGTAAAGCTTCTTTGAGTGCATACCCATTTGTATATTGTTTAGGGAGTAACTCGGGTAAAGCATCACTGTGATGCTTCAACGCTTGTTTAACATATTCGCGTAATTTAGCTTGTGTTAGTCCATCGGTACTTGGATAAATTGCTGTGAGCTGCGTTTTTGGAAGGGGAGTATGTTCATTAATAAGTTGAATTTCTGGATGATAAAGCTCAAGCCCTCGTGCACCTACGCGAACTTCACCAAAAATACGTAAACGGTTACCAGGTTTTATTTTGTCGGTTAAATTTTTATAAATATGATAAAAGCGTAAAGTCACCTTACCAAATTCATCTTGTATTAATGCGGCCATAGATTTACGTTTACCTGGAGGGAAATCAACAGATTTGACTTCACCCTCGAGTAAATAACTACGACCAACCACCAATTGATTCATAGGAATAATGGTACTGCGATCTTCATAATCACGGGGCAGATGAAACAGCAAATCATCTGTGGTAAAAATATTTAGTTTTTCGAGTAGGGCTGCTGAAGCCGATCCAACGCCTTGTAACTGATGGACTGAAGTCATGTCCCCTCAACGAGTTCTCTATGCATATATTATTTATCGGTTATGGTAAAACATCTCAGCGTGTTGCTAAACAACTATTTGAGAAAGGACATCAAATTACCACAATTAGCCGTAGTGAAAAGACAGACCCTTATGGGACACATCTCGTACAGGATATTTTTACGCTCGATTTAAGCGAAATTGCACCTGTAGATGTAGTGTATATTTTACTTTCACCAGACGATAGTACTGTTGAAGGTTATCAGCATACTTATGTGGATAGTATTGAGCCTATTCGTCAGGCTTTAAAATCGCATCCGGTTAAAAGATTAATTGTGGTGTCATCTACGCGGGTATATGGTGAAAATTCTGGTGAAACAATTGATGATCATAGTGAGATTCACCCAAACGATGCCCAAGGGCATATCTTGCACAATATGGAATTCCTATGGCAAAAGTATTTTCCGTCACAGTGCGTGATTGTGCGTCCTACAGGGATTTATGGGGCTTCTATTGATCGCCTAAAACGAATGGCTGAGCACACGCAAACCTATCCAAATATTCACTATAGTAACCGTATTCATATTGATGATTTAGCAAGGTTTTTGGCATTTTTAGCTGATTTTGAAAAACCCCATAAAAGTTATCTTGTTGCTAATAATGCACCTGTACCTTTGCATGAAGTCTTACTGTGGTTTCAAAGTCAGTTAGATTTACCGCTACTTACCTTAGATTCAGCTCATGTGTCAGGCAAAAAAATTTATGCGAAACATTTGTTTGAGACGGGTTTTCAACTTGAGCATCCAATTTGCTTTAATGACTATTTATTATGTTTAAATGCTCATGGTACAAATTAAAATTTAGACTAAACTTTAAATAACAACAGAAATACCTGATGAGGCAGTTAAATTGCCGATAAAGATAAAAAGGTTAAAAGTGAAAAAATTTTGTTTAGCTCTCTTTTTGAGTGTAACGTCAGTTACGAGTTGGGCTGGGGATCAGGTGTGGTGTGCATATGATCCAGCGGGTACCCAAGGGGATATTACGCGTCGACTAAATGACATTCGTTTATATGCTCAGCAATATCAGGTTAAATTCAAAGTCGTTAGTTATCAAAAAGAGCAACAAGCCATTCAAGCCTTTGATGCGGGTAAATGCTCAGGCTTAGCAGCCAGTAACTTTAATACTTATCAGTATAATCATTTTATGGGTAGTACCTCAGGTATTGGTCTTATACCCAATAACCGGACTGCACGAAATCTATTGCAGCTTTTAAATCATCCTACAATTGAGAAAAGATTAATTAATAAAGACTATGAAGCAGTCGGCATGATTCCGGTTGGAACTGCAAATATGGTCATGAAAACCAAAAAAATATCAAAAGTGGCACAGCTTAGAGGCCAACGAATTGGAGTTCTGGCCAATAATCCGCCACAACAAGCTTTGGTGAGAAGTGTAGGTGCGCAGCCGGTATATGTTGATTTATCGAATGCGATTGCGCAATTTCAACAAAATAAAATCGATATTATGCCAGCGCCTGTTTATGGTCTTTTGCCTTATAACTTACAGAAAGATTTTGGGCCAGATACTCAGGTGATTAATTTTCCTCTGGCGTATTTCGGGGTAAATTTAATTATTAAACCCCAAGATTATCCAGCCAATTTTGGACGAAAAATTCGGGCTTGGTTTGTTCAAAATAGTCAATTATTAACAAATCGAGCTATACAATGGGAAAACCATTTACCAGCCTATTATTGGGTTGACGTTTCTTTTTACGAAAAGCAGAGCTATGACATTATGGTGGCAAAAATACGCAATCAATATGTTCGCTCCGGTTATTACGATGCCTACTTTGTGGAGCTAATGAAACGCTTACGTTGTATTGATGATCCGCGTTACTTTGAATGTCCAATGAGTAGATAAAATAAAAGGCAACTTAAGTTGCCTTTTATTTTATATGAAGATTCTAAGCTTTTTTACGTTTTAAACGGCGTTTAGCTTGCTGAGAAGCCATTGCTTCAAGAGCTTCTTTTAACTCTTCATCAGTAAAGGTCGTGATGTGTTGCAACATTTGTAATGTCACTTCATCAAGCACCAACTGTGCGCCTGCTGCCATTTGACGGAAATTATCATCAAACTCGATTTGGCCTTGGTCATTCGTTCGAATGTAGTTTTGTTGAGTTAAAACTTTGATAAAGCTTTGGAACAATGCTTTGTCAAAGAATTCAGGAGAGTTAAATTCATAAAGGACTGATAAACGTTGTCCTAATAAATGACTTAATTCTTCAACTTGTTTTGCTGAAATATTGCCTGAACCACGCTGAGTGATTAAAGCTAAAGTCATGTAATAACGTTCAAGGCTTTGTTTAACAGGTGTTGCTAATACAACAAGCTGATTATGCTCTTCAGTATTCGGTGCAGAGCTGATTAAATTGCCTTCGTCATCTTGTTGAATAAGATTTGATTGAACCAATGCATCTGCATATTGCTCAATCTGTTCTTTAAGTTCGCTACTTTTCCATTTAAGGAATAGTTCGGCTTTTAAGAATGGATAAAGCGTATAGATAACATTGCTTAAATCAGCACGGCTAATTTTCCCGTTATGTTCAACAAGAGATGCAATCAATGAAGGTAAAACGAATGCATGCAAAATGTTATTACGGAAATAGGTGAGGAGAACCGCTTGGTTATCTTCAATCGCAATAATGTCACCAAGGGCATGCTGTACGCGCTTAATCAATTTAAGCTTTAAGCCATAAGCAATAATTTCCTTGCCAGATAGCGGCGTCACTTCTGTGCGCTGATCGTAAGGGAAATTTGATGCTAAATTGCGGTAAGCTTCAAGCTGCTTAATGCAGATTTCTTCATCAAGCGTATGCTTTGGTGTTGCAAGCAAAATAATTGAGAGTAAAGAAACCGGATTAATCACTACCGCACGGTTAATATTTTCTAAAATCGCATTTGCAGAACTGTTTACTGCTTCTGAAACAGCAGGTGGCACTGGGTCATCGTTCTTTTCAATATAAACGTTCTCAGCATTATGCTGTTTAAGCAAGTCATCTAGAAAAACAGGTTCACCAAAGTTAACGTGTACTTTACCGAAAATACGTTCAATTTTTCGGAGTGTTTTTAAAATACCAAAAATAGACTCGGCTTCTTTTGGCTTACCTTGCATTTCGCCTACATAGGTTGAACCTTCCATAAGGCGCTCATAACCAATGTAAGTTGGCACAAATACAATCGGCTTGGCACGGCCACGTAAATGACTATGGACTGTCATTGCGAGCATGCCGGTTTTCGGTGGTAATAAGCGGCCTGTACGCGAACGTCCACCTTCAATAAAGTATTCAAGTGGTGTGTTGCGAGAAAGAATACTATATAAATATTCTTTAAATACAGAAGTATAAAGGCCATTACCACGGAAAGAGCGGCGAATAAAGAAGGCACCGCCACCACGTAAAAGCTGACCAACAAAAGGTAAGTTTAGGTTGTCGCCCGCAGCAATATACGGAACCATCAAGCCACGTTTATAAATCACATAAGATAGTAGTAAGTAGTCAATGTGGCTACGGTGACATGGTGTGTAAACAATTTCATAGTCTTTTGCAAGCTCTCGGACAGTACTGAAGTTATGAACTTCTACGCCGTCATAAAGCTGAGTCCATAGACGTGTTAATGCCAAATCTGCAAAACGTACTGCTGAGTGAGAATAATCAGATACGATTTCATTCACATAACCAATTGCACGGCGCTCTGCTTCAAGCATGCTGATTTTACCGCGAATACTTTCGCGTCGAATGGCTTCTTGAACATCACGAGACTTTAATACCGACTGCATGACATTGCGGCGGTCAGATAAGTCAGGGCCTAAAACAACTTCACGTTGACGATCAAGGTAGTCATTTAAAGTGCTAACAATATAAGTCGCTGGCGAAAGGTTCGGATAATGCTTCTGAGCATATTCAACGAGGTCACGTAAAGACTGTGGTTCATGGAATTCCAAATAAGATTGGCGACCATGCAAACCAATATTTACAAGCTGTTTAACTGTACTTGGTGTTGCCCATGTATCTGAGAATAACAACTTAAACCAAGAGTCTTCTTTATCTGGAGAACGACCCCATAAAACGGTTACCGGAACCAGTTCTATGTCGAGTTCAGGATTTGCTTGCAAAACTTCGATCAGTTTAATTAAACGTGGCGGAAAAGCATGAGGAGGGGGATTCAGTAGGTTATTTTCATCATTGTGTTGTAAAAATAAAACTGAAGCTTTTTCCTGATGAGTACCGATGACTAATGGATCTAGCGCTGGCTTTAAATTTAAGCGGCGAGTTTCCCCATCTACCACTAAAGCATTACTGCGAGAATGGTTTTGCAAGACATAGCACACTACTTTTTGGCGCTCGGTCTTCGCTTCTTTTTCTGTTATTGCTGATACTGGTTCAGTAGGAACTTCCCCAAGAACATGTGGTGTTACCACGAGGTCAAGTAGTTTACTCGAAAGCCGACGATACATTTGACCAAACCCACTCTTGGACATAAGAACTCCTACTTCTTAAAGACAAATCCCGGCACCAAAGGCAGAGGGTAAATATTTTGCGGTATTTATTAAAAAAAACAATATGCTATTTTCTGATAAATTATAATTCTTTTGGCATTTTTTATCGTTAAAAATCGTATTTTTAGCTGTTTTAAGGGCAATGTTTGTCAGAAGTTGACTGATTGTTCCATGTACAAATAGTTTTTTATGGCACAATAGATTCTACACATCTGTCCTTTAATACCAATTTTGCCTGCAATATGAAGGTATCTCTCATGAATGCGTTAACCCAAGAACTGGTTGAGCTGCTCACTTTAGAAAAGCTTGAAGAAAATATTTACCGTGGAATTAGCCGTAATTTGGTCGGTAAACGTGTTTTTGGAGGTCAGGTTCTCGGTCAAGCATTACGTGCTGCTTCTTACACAACTGATCGTCCTGCGCATTCTCTGCATGCCTACTTTTTATATGGTGGTGATATTAATGCTCCAATCATCTATGAAGTAGACCGTTTACGTGATGGCAAAAGCTTTGTCAGCCGTCAAGTTCGGGCAATTCAGCATGGACGAGTTATTTTCTCGGCAATGGTGTCTTTTGCTAACCCTGAAGAAGGCTTGAACTATCAGCATCCAGAACCAGATTACCCAACTCCTGAAGCGCTAAAATCGGAAAGTGAGCTGAAAGAAGGTATCCTGAATTTTGTACCGGAAAATGTTCGTGCAAGTTTTATGCGTGAGCGTCATGTTGAAATCCGTCCGATTGATCCAGTCAATCCGTTTCAACCACAACCGGAAGCGCCTTTCAATGCGCACTATATCCGTACCCATGACCGTATTCCAAAACAGCTAGATGACATTTCATTGCATCAAGCAATTGTAGCGTTTTACTCAGACTTTACTTTGATGACAACAGCTTTAAGACCACATGGCTTAAGTTATATTTCTCCGAGTTTGCAATGTGCCAGTATTGATCATGCGATTTATTTCCATCGCCCACTTCGTGCTGATGAATGGATGCTCTATGACATGGAAGCTACAGTTAGTGCGGCTTCTCGCGGTTTAAACTTTGGCCGTATGTGGCAAAATGGCCAACTCGTATGTAGTACGGTGCAAGAGGGTTTGATGCGTTTACGGGAAATTGAAACTCAATAAATAACGATGAGCCATCTGAAAAGATGGCTTTTTTATTTTTAATTGAAACGATGTGACAAAAAATTGCTCGAATGAAAAGCAAGCTCATGTCATATTTACAAAAGGATTGCCTACTGAAAAAAATAATGTTGATATGAACTTAAATACACAAATTCTGATTGCTGCCATTTTAGGTTTAGCCTTTGGCTTCCTACTTACCATGTATCCGGACACTGCTTTTGTAAAGCACAGTTTATATGGATTAGGCATATTAAGTAGTGTTTTTATTGGGCTACTTAAAATGTTGTTGGTGCCATTAATTTTTAGTTCTATTGTGGTTGGAGTTTCAAATTTGCAGGCAGGTGGACAATTAGGCCCGGTTTGGAAAATCACATTCTTGTGTTGTATCACCACCACCACCTTGGCCTTAATTTTAGGTATTAGCTGTGCTCATTTGTTTGAGGTCGGGCGAGGTGTAGATATTTCAATTTTTCAGGCATCTATGCAAAGCTATCAAACACCAGATAGTTTAAACCCGGCAACTTTCTTCACTAATTTTATTCAAAATACTTTAATTAACCCATTTAAAGCTTTTAGTGACGGGAATGTTTTAGCTGTCGTCGTGTTTGCTCTATTTGTGGGTGTTGCTTTAGTTCATGGTGGCGAACGTTTTAAAAGTATTCGGGTATTGAGTCATCAGTTTTTTGAAATGATGATGATGCTAGTAGGCTGGGTAATGAAATTGGCGCCGTTAGGTATTTTTGCCTTACTCGCTAAATTAATGGCTACCGAAGACATTTCAGTATTAAGCCGATTGGCGGAGTTTGCTGCTGTGGTAACAGGTACTACTATTTTTCATGGCGCTGTTGTTTTACCGCTACTGCTTTGGATTTTTGGTCGTATGAGCCCTTGGACTTTCTTCAAAGGCACACGTACAGCTTTAATTACCGCATTTGCAACGAGCTCTAGCTCTGCCACTATGCCGTTGAGTATGAAATGCGCACAGGAAAACTTAGGTGTTCGTCCTCAAACCGCGGGTTTTGTGATTCCATTGGGTACACAGCTCAATATGGATGGTACAGCTTTATATGAGGCTGCTGCCGCGCTCTTTGTGGCAAATCTAGTTGGACTAGATTTAAACCTGACACAACAAATTGTAGTATGCCTAACCGCAATGATCGCATCACTTGGAGCACCAGGAATTCCAAGTGCGGGTATGGTTACCATGATTATGGTATTACAGTCTGTGGGTTTACCTGCCGAAGCAATTGCGATTTTACTTCCAATCGATCGTTTACTCGATACGGTAAGAACGGTTGTAAATGTGCAGGGAGATATGATGATTAGTGTGGTAGTAGATCGATATACCAAAGATAAAGATATCAGTATCTAATCTCTAAATAAAAAAAGCAGGATTTATATCCTGCTTTTTTTTATTTTAAGCTGCTTGTAATTCAGCTCTTTTGGCTGCTGGCGACTGCGATAAATAACTTACCGCATCTTCAGTGCTACCTTCTTTAACTGGATCATACCACGGCATGAGGTAGTCAATTTGCTGAGCAATAAGCCAGATTGGGTTTGGTAAAACCTGATTATCTTTTCGGCTGATTTTATACCATTCTAGAGCAACCCAAGCTGGGAAAAATCTAGATTTGGCAGCATCAGCAAAACGTGGATCTTGCTTCATAATATGTGCAGCGCCGTCTACCCATAGTCCTAACACAAGCACAATCACTGCAAGACTTAAATAATAGCGCGGGATATAACCACCTCCTAAATGGCGATATAAATCGAAAGCAACCGTGCGATGTTCAATTTCTTCTGAACCATGCCATTTTACCAAGTCTACCATTTCTGGATCTGCGCCTAACTCTTCCCAACGTTTGTTATAAAGCGCATAGTTACCTAGGACACATGTCATGTGCTCAACTGTCGCGATAACACCTAAACGGAATAAATCCCATTGCTCTTGCAAGAATTGCGGAACTTCTTTGTCAAAAGGCTTATCTGCCAAAGCAGTGGTAAATAGATAATTCATAATGTCCAGATTTCTCTGGATATCAATATTGCGTGCACTTAAATATTCTTTATTGGCAGAAGTATGTGCGTTTGCATGCATTGCTTCTTGGCGAATAAATGCTTGTACATCCTGTTTAAGTTTTTCATCAGTAATACGAGGTAAAACCTTGTTATAGAGCCGGCAAAACCAGAACTCTCCAGCAGGCAAGATATTGTTAATTTCATTAATAAAATAACTTGCAAACGGTTGGTTTGGAATCCAGTCTACAGGGGTATCTTTCCAGTCAAATTTTACCTTGCGTGGAAGAATTTTATAATCAATAGAAGAACCTAAAGCCTTATTCTTCAAAAAAGATAGCAATTTCATCATTTAGTCCTGATTTTTAACTCGATGAAGTTATGATGAGTATAAAAAAAGCCCCTACATTTGTGTTTAGCAATAGGGGCCAATTGAATATAAATTTAATGAAGAAATTGTATCTGTTTTGACGATTTACTCTTCTGCATCCTCATCGCTTGCTTCTGGGATTGCATCAACGTCAAATTCTGGCTGTTGTTCAAGCGTAAAATGTAGACGTCCAGCCATCACACTTGCTAGCTCTTCTAAACCTAGTTTATTTAATGAAGAAAAAAGCTGAATCGAGAAATCAAGCTTCATTTTTTTCAGTTGTTGTTTAACTTCAAGCAATACTTTGTTCGCTGGGCCGCGGTTCAGTTTGTCTGCTTTGGTTAAAAGAATATGAACAAATAAATGGCGTGAATAAGCCCACTCTAGCATCATCATGTCAAAGTGCTGTAAAGGGTGGCGAATATCCATGAGTAAAACCAAACCTTGTAAACTTTTACGATGGATTAGATAGTTTTCTAATTCTTTTTGCCATACACGTTTCATATCTTCTGGTACGGCTGCATAACCATAACCAGGAAGGTCAACTAAGCGTTGATCTGGATTACCTAGGCTGAAAAAGTTAATCATTTGCGTGCGCCCAGGTTTTTTGGAGGCACGTGCAAGCTGTTTCTGGTTTGTTAATGCATTAATTGCGCTAGATTTTCCTGCATTTGAACGTCCGGCAAACGCAATCTCGTAGCCGCTATCTTCAACACATAGTGCCAATTTAGGAGCACTCATTAAAAATTCAGCTTGGCGTAACCAGTTTAGAGATTGCACAGCATAGGCTGTAATCGCTGGATCCGGTTTCTTTTCATAACTGATCTTTTGCTTGGGTGCGAGTCTGGCTTTGGTGTCTTTCGATTTTTCACTACGACGCATAAAAAATAACTTTTTAAATGAGAGGGCTCGCGCCTAGTATAAAGGAGCTTGGTTATTCTTGCTAATTTTCAGTAAGCTTGCTTAAAAAGATAAATAGAATAACGGGTACTAGATTTGCAAAAAGGCGATAGGGGAGTGATCTGAAGCGGATTTTGGCTGTTGTAAAACTTCACCTAACGTATATTGATCTAAACTTTGATAAAAGCTTTCCAAAGCTTGATCAAGAATTCCTTTCAAACCACAATGGGAGCGTAAAACACAAGGCGGTGTATTGCATTCAACAATTTGGTGGTCGCCTTGTAAAATTCGGACAATTGTTCCAAGTTTTAAATCTAAAGCTTTTGGATTTAATCGAATTCCACCACCTTTGCCACGGATGGTAATAATCCACTCTTGTTTACCCATAAAATGGACAACCTTCACAAGATGATTTTGCGAAACATATAAATCTTGAGCGATTTCTGCAATCGTGTACGGCGCATCACTTGGACGAGCGACATACATTAATATTCGCAAAGCATAATCGGTAAATTTATTAAGTTGCATGATCACCAAAAACTAAAGGTTAAGAGGTTGATCATCTTAGCCTGAAAGTCTAAAGAATAAAACTTTCAGGCCAGAGCTTTTTAAGTTACAGCGTTAAAGGAGCTGAAACTTGTACTTGATCACCAACGCTATAGTGCTCAAGCAAAATGTTTGAAACAGAGAATTCTGTATGGTTTTCTTCTGGTTGAACATCAAAATGATAAGTATTGTCCTCTTGAGCCTCTGTGAACTTAAATGCTTTTGGTTGTTCAAGCTGTTGGTTAGGTACTTGAACCTTTACAGAAATAAAAGCATTTGCTGGGCTGGTGAGTACATCTTCATGATCAGTTGCCTTTAAAGTAAAGCGTTTGCCAGACTCAAGTGGATCAATTTGTGTGATTTCAAATGAACGCCAGCCAGCCCATCCACCTTTCAAGCTTTCAAGTTGTTCATATTTTTGTTTTTCAACACCAATTAAGATATCTGCCAACTGTAAATAAGCTTGTTTCCACGCTTCAATGAGTTCTGATTCAAATGGAACATTTAAAACTTCACTAATTGAATGAAGTAAGTTGTCACCCACAATTGCATATTGATCTGGCTGAATATCTAAGCTTACGTGTTTGGTGGTAATGCGTTCAACTGCTTTGGCAAGCACCGTAGGATTCTCAATATTTTCAGCATATGCGAGTACAGCTGCTGCAAGGGCTCGAGGTTGGCGCAGGCTGGTCTGATCATCAAGATTAAAAACATTTTTTAATTCTGGGTTGTTATTCAACATACGCTTATAGAAGTATGTAGTTAGAGTAACACCATGTTCACGCAATACAGGTACAGTAGATTTAACGAGTTCAATTTGTTGTGGAGTCATGGCTAGACCTTAATTATCTGGCTATATAAGATGTATTTAAAATACATCTTTAAAATAGTTGTAGCAATAGCTTTTTAATAAAAACCTTAAAAAATTTAAGGGATATAAAATCCCTTAAATTAATATGCTGATTTAAAAATAAATTTTATTTTCCAAATAATGAGCCGAGTAGCCCCCGTACTAATTTTTGGCCAGTACTACCACCTAAGCTGCGAGCAGCACTTTTTGCAAAAGTTCCGACAATATCTTGAGTAAGTTTAGCTCTTTCACGCGCCGCACGTTCCTCTTCTTTTTGCTGTTCACGTGCTAGACGTTCTTGTTGTTTCGCTAAAGTTTCCTGTTCTTTAGCTTGCTGTTTTGCGAGTTCTGCATCTTGTTTTTGCTGTTCCCGTTCAGCCACTTTGTTTTGGAGCATTTCATAGGCACTATCACGATCTACAGCTTGTTCATAAACCCCGGCAATAATACTTTGCGAGATTAAGGTTTGACGCTCTTCTGGAGTGATAGGTGTAAATGAAGAGTAAGGAGGCATAACCCAGCCACGTTCAACAATTTGTGGAGTACCTTGCTCATCTAGACAACTAATAAGTGCCTCACCCACGGCTAGCTGTGTAATTGACTCATCCACTTTAAAATCAGGATTTGAACGGAATGTATCTGCAGCAGTTTTTACTGCTTTTTGATCTTTGGGGGTAAAGGCGCGTAGGGCATGTTGCACACGGTTACCGAGCTGACCTAAAACACTTTCTGGTAAATCAAGTGGGTTTTGAGTGATAAAGTAAATACCGACGCCTTTAGAGCGAATTAAACGTACAACTTGTTCAATTTTTTGTTGTAAAGCTTGACTGGCATTATCAAATAACAAGTGAGCTTCATCAAAGAAAAACACGAGTTTTGGTTTATCCATATCACCAACTTCAGGAAGTTGTTCAAATAATTCAGAAAGCATCCATAACAAGAAAGTGGCGTATAGCTTAGGTGTATTCATGAGCTTGTCTGCAGCAAGAATATTGATATAGCCACGACCATTAGCATCAGTTTGTATAAAGTCTAGAATATTTAAAGCTGGCTCTCCAAAGAACTGGTCTCCACCTTGGTCGGCAAGAGCGAGTAAATTACGCTGAATTGCTCCTAAACTAGCTGGAGATAGATTGCCGTACTCGGCTTTAAATTCTGCCGCATGTTCACTCACAAAGGTGATCATAGCTTTCAGATCTTTAAAGTCGACTAACAGTAATCCTTGATCATCTGCAATGCGGAATACAGCAGATAAAACACCTTCTTGAGTATCATTTAGGTTAAGTATGCGTGCTAATAAAATTGGTCCAATCTCAGAAATAGTGGTCCGAATAGGATGGCCTTGTTGCCCAAATAGATCCCAAAAAATAACGGGATTAGCCGCAAATGGAACACTATCAATTTGTAGAAGCTTTAAGCGTTCATTAAATTTATCCGAGGCCTCGCCAGCTTTTGCAAGACTTGAAACATCACCCTTTGCGTCAGCAAGAAAGACGGGAACACCGATTCGAGAAAAACTTTCTGCAAGAACTTTTAGGGTGACAGTTTTACCTGTACCCGTAGCACCTGCAATCAGGCCATGTCGGTTGGCAAATTGAGAAAGCAAAACAATTTCTTTTGATGTGTCATTAATGTTTTTTGCAATAACAATCGGTGTACCCATATATTTTTATCCCTTGGAGCGAGCCACTATTGATGTTGTCGTTTTACAAATGTTTTAGTGCATTTTCGATATCTTGAATTAAATCTTGAGGATCTTCTAGCCCTATACACAAACGAACCAATAAACCTTGTTGTAAATGTGTATTCTCAAGTTTCCTCATCATTTTTAAATCATAAAGCATAACCAGGCTAACTGGTCCGCCCCAGCTAAAGCCAAGTTTAAATAACTTAAGAGCGTCACAAAAACGGCGTACTGCTGAAATATCATAGTCAGGTTTAAATATGACACTGACTAATCCTGCACTCTTACCTGTAGTGCAAATCTCTTGCCAATATTGATGACCTGGAGAAGCTTTATCGCTTGGATGTAGAACCTGTGCAAATTGAGGCTGTTGCTTTAACCATTCCAATAAGGTTTTTGCATTATCTGATTGCTGTTTATATCGTAGTGATATATGTGCTAGGCTGCGCTGAACTTGTGCTGCATCATCTCCTGAGATAGCAATACCTAGAATGGCATGTGTACGGAACAGGCGGTGATACAGTTTTTCATCACGTGCTACAACACTTCCCATTAAAATATCACCACCACCACTTGGATATTTTGTTAGCGCATGTACGGTTAGATCTACCGACAAATGCTCATCAGAGAAATCAAAAGCATTAAATGCAAGTCCAGCTCCCCAAGTATTATCTAAAGCAGTTACAACTCCATGTGACTTGGCTTTTTTAACAAGTTCTTTAAGATCGGGAAATTCAAGAGTCACTGAACCTGCTGCTTCTAACCATAAGAGCTTGGTTTTTTCAGTCGGTTTAAAACTTGATACATCAATTGAATTATAAATTTTGACACTAATACCATATTGATCTTTTAAGTGATTTAGATGCTCTAGATTTGGGCCATATATATTGTCCGGGACCCAAACTTCATCGCCTGTTGCTAAAAAAGCAGAGTTAACTAAGTTAATTGCAGATAAACCGCTGGGTGCAAGTAAACAGTACAAGCCACCTTCAATTTGAGCAATATTGTCGCCTAAGGTAAATGTGGTTGGCGTACCGTGCGTTCCATAACTGTAATCATAAGGGTCGGTCCAGTGGCGGTCAAAAAGGTGCGTAGTTGATTTAAAAATAATAGTCGATGCACGAAATAAGGGAGGTTGCACAGTTTCAATAAATTGTGGTGCTTTTCGTGGTGCATGAATGAGTCGGGTTTGGAAATTGTTATGCTTTTTCATGGGGCGCTATGCTTTAAATAATAAGATTAGATTAAGAGAAAACTGATTTATTCGCCAGATTTTTGGTTAATTCTAAGATGTTTCGTTACTACTGTAACATTCACTAAAAACTTGGCTTTATTTTTGCAAAGATCAAACCAACATTCTAACAACAATAGGTTTAAGCGCATGAAGTCGCATTTACGTGTTCACTATTTTCAACATATTGCTGGCGAAGGTTTTGGAAGTTGCTATTCGTTTTTAAAAGCGCATCACGCCACTATTAGCTCTACAGAATTCTTTGCACTTCCCGTAGATCGGTCACTTGAAATAGAAGCTTTACCTCGTATTGAAGAAGTTGACTTACTACTAATTATGGGTGGAACCATGAGTGTAAATGACGAGGCAAACTATCCATGGCTTAAAATAGAAAAAAGATGGTTGCGTCGATATTTGGCAGCAGGGAAACCAGCAATAGGTCTTTGCTTGGGTGGGCAGCTAATTGCGAATGCATTGGGTGCAGCAGTAAGCCGTAATCGTTATCAAGAACTAGGATGGTCGACAGTTCAAAGAGTTGCAAACTTACCACAAGAAAGTTTTCCGCTACCTGAAGAAATCAATGTGATGCAGTGGCATAGTGAAACATTTGAAATACCTAAAGGAGCTATACGTTTGGCTGAGAGCATTGCTTGCCGTAATCAAATGTATCAGATTGGGAAAAATGTATTAGGTTTTCAATTTCATCCGGAAATGACACCAGCAGCTTTACAGCTTTTACTGGAAAATGAAGAAGAGCTATCTATTTTTGACGGAGAATATGTTCAATCTGCACATGAACTGCAATCTTCAGAAGCACAGAAATTTGAACAAGGTAATCAACTCTTAAATAAAGCAATTGAGTTTGTAATAAATGCATAGAATGAATTATTAATACGTAGCTAAAGTGGAATTTGAGCAAAAAATAGAAAAAGAGAATTGCATAAGACTTAAACAATCGTTATAATGAGCGACCCTCAAGAAGAGGGCATTTACTGCGAAGAAAGTAGTAAATGTGCATTACAGTCGTGGCATCGATCACGACCTTGGTGATTATCACTGCCTTTGACACTTACCAATAGGTGAGATGCGTCAAAGGTGATTCTTTATATATTTGGCTTGGAGTTTACTGGTATGTCTAACCAGAGAATTCGTATCCGTCTTAAGTCTTTTGATCATCGTCTGATTGATCAATCTGCTCAAGAGATCGTAGAAACCGCTAAGCGTACCGGCGCACAAGTTTGTGGTCCAATTCCGATGCCTACTCGCATCGAACGCTTCAACGTTCTTACTTCACCGCACGTTAACAAAGATGCGCGTGACCAGTACGAAATCCGCACCTACAAACGTTTGATCGACATCGTTCAACCTACAGATAAAACTGTTGATGCATTGATGAAGTTGGATCTTGCAGCTGGTGTTGATGTTCAGATCGCTTTGGGTTAAGGCTTTCGGTTAATTAACGATTAGTTAATTAGGCCGCTTTTTTAGAGGTTTATGCACATGGCTATTGGTTTAGTCGGTCGCAAATGTGGTATGACTCGCATCTTTACAGATGCTGGTGTTTCTGTACCTGTTACAGTCATCGAAGTCGATCCAAACCGCATTACGCAAATCAAAACACTTGAAACTGATGGTTATCAAGCTGTTCAAGTAACTACTGGTGAACGTCGCGAATCTCGCGTAACTAACGCTCAGAAAGGTCACTTCGCGAAAGCTGGTGTTGCTGCTGGTCGCTTGGTTAAAGAATTCCGTGTTACTGAAGCTGAGCTTGAAGGTCGTGAAGTTGGCGGTACTATTGGCGTTGATTTGTTCACAGTTGGTCAAATTGTTGACGTAACTGGTCAATCAAAAGGTAAAGGTTTCCAAGGTGGTGTTAAACGTTGGAACTTCCGTACCCAAGACGCTACTCACGGTAACTCAGTTTCTCACCGTGTATTAGGTTCTACAGGTCAAAACCAAACTCCTGGACGCGTGTTCAAAGGCAAAAAAATGGCTGGTCACTTAGGTGATGAACGCGTAACAGTACAAGGTCTTGAAATCGTATCTATTGACGCTGAACGTTCTGTTTTAGTTGTTAAAGGTGCAATTCCTGGTGCAACTGGCGGTGACGTAATTGTACGTCCTACCATCAAGGCCTGAGGGGAAATACCGTGAATTTGAAAACTGTTTCCGGCTCTGCTGTTGAATTGTCTGAAGTTGCTTTCGGACGTGAATTTAACGAGGCTCTTGTACACCAAGTTGTTACTGCTTATTTAGCAGGTGGTCGTCAAGGTACTCGTGCTCAAAAATCGCGTGCAGACGTTTCTGGCGGTGGTAAAAAACCATTCCGTCAAAAAGGTACTGGTCGTGCTCGTGCGGGTTCTATTCGTAGCCCTATCTGGGTTGGTGGTGGTAAAACTTTTGCTGCTCGTCCACAAGATTGGTCTCAAAAAGTAAACCGTAAGATGTACCGCGGTGCAATGCAATGTATCTTAGCTGAACTTGTTCGCCAAGATCGCCTTGTATTAGTTGAAGAGTTTGCTGTTGCAGCTCCAAAAACTAAAGAATTGCTTGCAAAACTTAACGACTTAAATGCTGCTCGTGCATTAATCGTTACTGACGCTGTAGATGAGAACTTATATCTTGCAGCACGTAACCTTCCACATGTAGATGTGGTGGATGCAACTGCAATCGATCCTGTAAGCTTGATCGCGTTTGATAAAGTTGTGATGTCTGTAGCTGCTGCTAAGAAAATTGAGGTAGAACTCGGATGAACAACGAACGTATCTATCAAGTCCTTAAAGGACCAGTCTTCTCAGAAAAGGCACAAGTTTTAGGTGATACTGTTGGTGTTCAAGTATTTAAAGTAGACATCAATGCTACTAAACTTGAAATCAAAAAAGCAGTTGAAAAACTTTTTGGTGTAGAAGTTGTTAAAGTTAACACAACTATTACTAAAGGTAAGACTAAGCGCTTTGGTCGTACATTAGGACGTCGTTCTGATGTTAAAAAAGCATACGTCACCCTGAAAGCCGGCCAAGATGTTGAAATGGCTGACTTGGGCGATACCGCTGAAAGCGCAGCGGAATAAGGACGAAAATTATGCCGATTCAAAAATGTAAGCCAACGTCTCCAGGACGTCGCTTTGTAGAGAAAGTGGTTCATGACCATCTTCACAAAGGCGCTCCTTACGCACCGTTGGTTGAAGCTAAAAAACGTACTGGTGGTCGTAATAACAACGGTCACATTACTACTCGTCACGTTGGTGGTGGTCATAAACAACACTACCGTATCGTTGACTTCAAACGTAACAAAGACAGCATCCCAGCTGTTGTAGAGCGTATTGAATACGATCCAAACCGTACAGCACATATTGCTTTATTGAAATATGCTGACGGTGAGCGTCGTTATATCATTGCACCTAAAGGTTTACGTGCTGGCGATAAAGTACAATCTGGTAACGATGCTCCAATTCGTCCAGGTAACTGCTTGCCACTTCGTAATATGCCGATCGGTTCTACACTTCATAACGTTGAACTTAAAATTGGTAAGGGTGCACAATTAGCGCGTTCTGCTGGTGCTTCTGTTCAGTTGTTGGGTCGTGATGGTTCTTACGCGATTATTCGTCTTCGTTCAGGCGAAATGCGTAAAGTGCATGTTGAATGCCGCGCTGTAATTGGTGAAGTTTCTAACCAAGAAAACAACCTTCGTTCATTGGGTAAAGCTGGTGCTTCACGCTGGCGTGGTGTTCGTCCTACCGTACGTGGTATGGCGATGAACCCGATTGACCACCCACACGGTGGTGGTGAAGGGCGTAACAAAGGTATTCAACCTGTAAGCCCATGGGGTCAAAAAGCTAAAGGGTACAAGACACGTACCAATAAGCGTACGACTAAGATGATTATTCGCGACCGTCGCGTCAAGTAAAGGAATCTGACTAATGCCTCGTTCTCTGAAAAAAGGCCCATTCGTCGATGCGCACTTGTTCGCTAAGGTTGAAGCGGCTGTTGCTAGTAACTCTCGCAAGCCGATCAAAACTTGGTCTCGTCGTTCGATGATCCTTCCAGATTTTGTTGGTTTAACAATCTCTGTTCATAATGGTCGTAATCACGTTCCAGTAATTGTTACTGAGCATATGGTTGGTCATAAACTCGGTGAATTCGCGCCAACTCGTACCTATCGTGGTCACGGTGTTGACAAGAAATCTAAACGTTAATAGGTGTCATGATGGAAGTAACTGCTAAATTACGCGGTGCCGCTATCTCGGCACAAAAAGCACGTTTGGTTGCAGATCTTATTCGCGGCAAATCTGTTGCGCATGCTTTAAACATCTTAAACTTCAGCAATAAAAAAGCTGCTGTTTTAGTAAAAAAAGCATTGGAATCTGCGATTGCAAACGCTGAACACAATAACAGTTTAGATGTTGACGATCTTAAAGTTTCTACGATTTACGTTGATGAAGGCATGAGCCTTAAACGTATTATGCCACGTGCTAAAGGCCGTGCAGATCGTATTACTAAGCGTACTTGTCACATCACCGTTAAGGTAGGGGTTTGATATGGGTCAGAAGGTTCATCCAATCGGTATCCGCCTAGGTGTTGTGAAACGTCATAACGCTAACTGGTATGCGAATCCGAAACAATACGCTGAATACTTGCTTAAAGATCTTCAAGTTCGTGAGTTTTTAACTAAAAAACTTAAGAATGCGATGGTAAGCAATATTCTTATCGAACGTCCATCAGGCGCTGCTAAAGTAACTATTAGCACAGCTCGTCCTGGTATCGTAATCGGTAAAAAAGGCGAAGATATTGAGAAATTACAGCGCGAACTTACCAGCATTATGGGTGTTCCAGCGCAAGTAAGTATCAACGAAATTGATCGCCCAGACTTAGATGCGCGTTTAGTTGCTGAAGCAATTGCTTCTCAATTAGAAAAGCGTGTTATGTTCCGTCGTGCTATGAAGCGTGCGGTTCAAAACACTATGCGTGCTGGTGCTAAAGGTATCAAAGTTGAAGTGTCTGGCCGTTTAGGTGGTGCAGAGATTGCTCGTACAGAATGGTATCGTGAAGGTCGTGTACCTTTGCATACATTACGTGCAGACATTGACTATGCAACTATGCGTGCAGAAACAACTTACGGTACGATTGGTGTTAAAGTTTGGATTTTCCGTGGCGAGATCTTAGGTGGCATGAAACAAGTCATGAACCCTGCTCCTGCTGAAGATCGTCCAGCTAAACGTGGTCGTGGTCGTGGTGAAGGTCAAGAGCGTCGTGGTCGTCGCGGTGACCGTGCTGCTGACAAGGGAGAATAATCCATGTTGCAACCTAAACGTACCAAATTCCGTAAAGTGCACAAAGGCCGTAACACTGGTCTAGCGCATCGTGGTAGTACAGTATCATTTGGTTCGATTGCAATTAAAGCAACTGAACGTGGTCGTATGACTGCGCGTCAGATTGAAGCTGCACGTCGTACTATTAGCCGCCGTATTAAGCGTGGTGGTAAAATCTTTATTCGCGTATTCCCGGATAAACCAATTACTCAAAAGCCTCTTGAAGTGCGTATGGGTAAAGGTAAGGGTAGCGTGGAATACTGGGTTTGCCAGATCCAACCAGGTAAGATCCTGTACGAAATTGAAGGTGTGAACGAAGAATTAGCGCGTGAAGCATTTGCTTTAGCTGCTGCTAAACTTCCGTTTAAAACCACTATCGTGACTCGGACGGTAATGTAATGAAAACTAAAGATCTACGTGAAAAATCGGTAGAAGAGTTGAAAGCTTTGCTTGATGAGCAGCAGCTTAACCAATTCCGTCTTCGTATGGCGAAAGCAACTGGTCAGTTGGGTAAATCGCACGAAGTGCAAGTTGCTCGTAAGACAATTGCTCGTATTAAGACACTCCTTACCGAAAAACAGGGGAACGGACAATGAGTGAAAAAACAGTCCGCACGTTAACCGGCAAAGTCGTAAGTGACAAAATGGATAAATCTATTGTTGTTCTTATTGAACGCCGCGTTCAACACCCGTTGTATGGCAAGTCAATTCGCCGTTCAACTAAGTTACACGCTCATGATGAGAACAACGTTGCTAAAATTGGTGATGTTGTAACCATTAAAGAAAGCCGCCCAATTTCTAAAACTAAAGCTTGGACTTTAGTGGAAGTAGTTGAAGCAGCTGCTGAGTAATTCGACGTTCTTGTTGCATCATCGGTCAATTTCGAGTACTCTTTGAGCCTTTCGAAATTGTGACCGGTGATGCTCGGTTTTGGAGTAGGGCAATGATTCAAACCGAAACTATGCTCGACGTAGCAGACAACAGTGGTGCTCGCCGCGTACAATGTATTAAAGTACTTGGTGGTTCACATCGTCGTTATGCTTCTGTTGGCGACATTATTAAAGTTACTGTAAAAGAAGCAATCCCACGCGCACGTGTTAAAAAAGGTGACGTGATGAATGCGGTTGTAGTTCGTACTAAATTCGGCATTCGTCGTCCAGATGGTTCTGTGATCCGTTTTGATGATAATGCTGCAGTTATTTTGAACAACAACAAAGCTCCGATTGCTACTCGTATCTTCGGACCAGTGACTCGTGAACTTCGTACTGAACAGTTCATGAAAATCATTTCATTGGCTCCTGAAGTTCTATAAGAGGCAATCATGGCTAAGATTAAAAAAGGCGATCAAGTTATCGTGATCGCAGGTAAAGAAAAAGGCAAACAGGGTACTGTGTTGTCTGTTTCTGAAGACCGCGTTAAGGTTGAAGGCCTTAACTTAGTGAAGAAGCATCAAAAGCCTAACCGTGTAACTGGCGCTGAAGGCGGTGTAGTTACTCAAGAAGCTTCGCTTCATATTTCAAACGTGGCAATTTTAAATGCTACAACCCAGAAGGCTGACCGTGTTGGTTACCAAGTGATTGATGGCGTGAAAACTCGCGTTTATAAATCAAATGGTGAATCAGTGGCGGTAGCGAAGTAATAGGTTGAAAAGGCAATGGCCAGACTTAAAGCACGTTACAACGATGAACTTAAAGCAAAGTTAAAAGAAGAACTTGGCATTAAGAACGTGATGGAAATTCCACGCATCACAAAAATTACCCTAAACATGGGTGTAGGCGCAGCTGCAACTGATAAGAAATTATTAGATGGCGCTGTAGTCGACATGCAATTAATTGCTGGTCAAAAACCAGTAATTACACTTGCTCGTAAATCTATCGCAGGTTTCAAAATCCGTGATGGTTGGCCAATTGGTTGTAAAGTTACTTTACGTGGCGACCAAATGTACGAATTCTTGGACCGTTTGATCTCTATCGCAATCCCTCGTATCCGTGACTTCCGTGGTTTCTCTTCGAAATCATTTGATGGTCGTGGTAACTACTCAATGGGTTTGAAAGAGCAAATCGTTTTCCCTGAAATCGATTTCGATAAGATTGATCGTATTCGTGGTATGGATATTACCATTACTACGACTGCTCGCACCGATGACGAAGGCCGTGCGCTTATGCGTGCATTCGGCTTCCCGTTCAAATAAGAGGTCGATATGGCTAAGAAAGGTATGATTAATCGCGAATTGAAACGCGAAAAAACAGTTGCTAAATACGCTGCAAAACGTGCTGAATTAAAAGCTACAATTGCAAACGTAAACGCAAGTGAAGAAGAGCGTTTCGAAGCGATGTTAAAGTTACAAGCATTGCCACGTAATGCATCTCCGGTACGTCTTCGTAACCGTTGTGGTTTAACTGGTCGTCCTCATGGTTACTTCCGTAAGTTCGGTTTAAGCCGTAACAAATTACGTGACACAGTAATGCAGGGTGATGTACCAGGCGTTGTTAAGGCAAGCTGGTAAGGAGCGACTAAATGAGTATGCAAGATACCGTTGCCGACATGCTAACACGTGTTCGTAACGCACAAATGGCTAAGAAACAAACTGTTTCTATGCCTTCTTCTAAGTTGAAAGTTGCAATTGCAAACGTACTTCAACAAGAAGGTTATATTTCAAATGTAGAAGTTGCTCAAGAAGAGACAAAATCTACTTTGACAATTACTTTAAAATATTTCGAAGGCAAACCAGTTATCGAAATGGTTAAGCGCGTAAGCCGTCCAGGTCTTCGCCAATACCGTGGTAAAGATAAACTTCCAAGCGTTAAGCAAGGTTTAGGTATTGCAATTGTTTCTACAAGCAAAGGCATCATGACTGATCGCGCTGCACGTGCTGCAGGCGTTGGTGGTGAAGTTATTGCTTTTGTTTCTTAATAGGTGATTCCTCATGTCTCGTGTGGCTAAAGCCCCAGTAACTGTACCTAATGGTGTAGCAGTTACTCAGAACGGCCGGCAGGTCGAAGTGAAAGGCAGCAAAGGTACATTGTCTTTCAACCTGCATGCGCTGGTCGAGCTAAAACAGGAAGAAGGTAAACTTCAACTTGCTCCAGTTAAAGAATCGAAAGATGCTTGGATGCAAGCTGGTACTGCTCGCGCTGTATTGAACAACCTTGTAAAAGGTGTTAGCGAAGGCTTCGAACGTAAGTTACAGCTAGTTGGTGTTGGTTATAAAGCTGCGGTTAAAGGTACTGTTGTAAACCTTAACCTTGGTTATTCACACCCAATTGACTACGCTTTACCAGAAGGTGTAACAGCGGAAACTCCAACTGCAACTGAAATCATTTTGAAATCAGCAAACAAGCAGTTGTTAGGTCAAGTAGCGGCAGAAATCCGTGCGTACCGTGCTCCTGAACCATATAAAGGTAAAGGTGTTCGTTATTCGGATGAAGTCATTCTTCGTAAAGAAGCTAAGAAGAAATAAGGCGCGAGGTTCTTATGAACGAAAAGAAACAATCCCGTTTGCGTCGTGCGAAAAGCACACGCTTGCACATTCGTGCATTGGGTGCGACTCGTTTGTGTGTAAACCGCACTCCGCGTCACATCTATGCTCAAGTTATTTCAGCAGATGGTGGCAAAGTTTTAGCGCAAGCTTCAACTTTGGATGCATCTTTACGTAGCGGTACTACAGGTAATGTAGATGCAGCTACTAAAGTAGGTGCTTTAATCGCAGAACGCGCGAAAGCAGCTGGTGTAACTAAAGTTGCATTTGACCGTTCTGGTTTTAAATATCATGGTCGTATCAAAGCCTTGGCTGATGCTGCTCGTGAAAACGGCTTGGAGTTCTAATCATGGCTAAAGTTGAACAAAACGAAGGTCTTGTTGAAAAGCTGGTTGCCGTTGATCGTGTAGCCAAAGTTGTTAAGGGCGGTCGTATCTTCTCTTTCACAGCATTAACTGTTGTGGGTGATGGTAATGGTCGTGTTGGTTTTGGTCGTGGTAAAGCACGTGAAGTTCCTGCTGCTATTTCTAAAGCACTTGAAGCTGCTCGTCGCAACATGATCACTGTAGACCTTGCTGGTACTACTTTACAACACCCTGTGAATGCTCGTCATGGTGCAAGCCGTGTATACATGCAACCTGCTTCAGAAGGTACTGGCGTAATCGCTGGTGGTGCAATGCGTGCCGTTCTTGAAGCTGCAGGTGTACATAACGTACTTGCTAAATGTTATGGTTCTACAAATGCTGCTAACGTAGTAAACGCAACTTTTAAAGGTTTGCGTGATATGACTTCTCCTGAGAAAGTCGCTGCGAAACGTGGTAAATCAGTAGAAGAAATTCAAGGGTAATCAATCATGAAAACGATTAAAGTTACCCAGACTAAATCTTCTTCACATCGCTTGAAAAATCACAAGCTTTGCTTACAAGGTTTAGGTCTGCGTCGTATTGGTCATACTGTAGAAGTGCAAGATACGCCTTCTAACCGTGGTATGATCAACAAAGTCTACTATATGGTTAGTGTAGAGGAATAAGCCATGACTCTGCGTTTAAATGAGCTTGCACCTGCAGAAGGTGCAAAACGTGAACACCGTCGTTTAGGCCGTGGTATCGGTTCTGGCGTTGGTAAGACTGGTGGCCGTGGTGTCAAAGGTCAAAAATCACGTAAAAGCGGTGGCGTTCGTCCAGGTTTCGAAGGCGGTCAAACAGCGATTTATCGTCGTTTACCTAAATTCGGTTTCACTAGCCAAATCGCTTTAAAAACTGCTGAAGTACGTTTGTCTGAGTTAACTAAAGTGGAAGGCGACATTGTTAGCCTTGAAACTTTAAAAGCTGCGAATGTTGTTCGTCGCGATCAAATTCGTGCTCGTATCGTGCTTTCTGGTGAAATCACTCGTGCATTCACTGTTCAAGGTGTTGCATTGACTAAAGGCGCTAAAGCTGCAATTGAAGCAGCTGGCGGTAAAGTCGAGGAGTAATCTCGAGTGTCTATGTCTCCTAGTTCTTCAGGTCATGTCAACATGATGAAAGGTCAGCCATTTCATGTGAAATACCGTGAAATTATTCGCCGGATGAGTTTTCTAATCGGTGCATTGCTGGTCTTTCGACTAGGAGCGCATATTCCAGTACCAGGCATTAATAATGCTGCGTTAGAAAATTTATTTCATGCAAACCAAGGAACTATTCTTGGGCTATTCAATATGTTTTCTGGCGGTGCTTTAGAGCGAATGTCGATTCTTGCTTTAGGGATCATGCCTTATATTTCTGCATCTATTATTGTGCAGTTAATGTCAACAGTGATTCCTTCTCTTGAAGCCTTGAAAAAGGAAGGGGAGCAAGGTAAGCGAAAAATTAATCAATATACGCGTCAAGGTACATTACTACTTGCAGTGGTTCAGGCAGTAGGTATGTGTGCAGGCCTTATTGGTCAGGGTATTACTCTGTCTACAGGACTTGCATTCTATATACCTGCAGTTACATCACTTATCGCTGGAACTATGTTCTTAATGTGGTTAGGTGAACAAATCACTGAAAGAGGTATCGGTAATGGTATCTCAATGATTATTTTTGCAGGTATTGTAGCTGGTTTGCCTAAGTTAATTATGCAATCAGTGTCATCTGTAGATAATGGTCAAACAAGTTTAATTGGTCTTGTTATCTTTGGTCTTTTGTCTCTTGGTGTATTGGCTGCGATTGTGTTTATTGAAAAAGCACAGCGTCGTATTCCAGTAAACTATGCGCAGAAGCAGCAAGGGCGTCGTATATTTACAGCTCAGCAAACACATCTACCATTAAAAATTAATATGGCTGGTGTGATTCCTGCGATTTTTGCAAGTTCTTTACTATTGTTCCCAGCAAGTCTTGGACAATGGGTGGGTAGTGCAGATCCGAATGCTGGTTTAATTAAACGTAGCTTACAAGATTTAGCTTTGGTATTGTCGCCTGGACAGCCTTTGTATTTGGTGCTCTTTGGTGCGTTAATTATCTTTTTCTGTTACTTTTATACGGCTTTAGTATTTAGCCCTAAGGAAGTATCAGAAAATCTAAAACGCAGCGGAGCTTATGTGCCTGGTATTCGCCCAGGTGAGCAAACTGCTCGTTACTTAGATCATATTCTTAATCGTTTGACGTTTATTGGTGCGATTTATATTACAGTCATTTGTTTGATGCCAATGATTCTACAAAGTTCTTTTGGTATTCCATTCTATTTGGGTGGTACCTCATTACTGATCGTAGTCGTTGTTGTTATGGACTTTATGGCTCAGCTACAAGCGCATTTAACATCTCATCAATATGACAATCAAACATTAATGAGAAAAACGACTGCTCATCCTAAGGGATAAGCGCACTTAGAGGTTTCATCATGAAAGTACAAGCTTCTGTAAAGAAAATTTGTGGTAGCTGTAAAGTTATCCGTCGTAATGGGGTTATTCGCGTGATTTGTAGCGCAGAACCTCGTCATAAGCAGCGTCAAGGTTAATCTAATCAAGACCTGTTGATTTCAGTAGGCGAATTGGGTTAATATCCGCCCCTCAAGATTTTTGTGGGGCGGTTGATTATCTCTACTGCCTTTTTGGAGAAAAGTGAATGGCTCGTATTGCCGGTGTAAACATTCCGGATAACAAGCATGCTGTTATCTCCCTCACTTACATCTTTGGTATCGGTCGCCACACTGCTAAGAATATCTTAGCTACAGTTGGTATTACTGAGACTACTAAGATCCGTGAGTTGGACGATGCTCAGCTTGATGCGATTCGTGCAGAAGTTGCTAAGGTTCCTACCGAAGGTGACTTACGTCGCGAAATTTCCATGAACATTAAACGTTTAATGGATTTAGGTTGCTATCGTGGCCTTCGTCATCGTCGCAGCTTGCCTGTCCGTGGTCAACGCACCAAAACTAACGCACGTACCCGTAAAGGTCCGCGCAAACCGATTAAAAAGTAAGATTTCTGGAAGCTAAAAGATGGCTAAAGATACTCGCACACGCAAGAAGGTCACTCGTACCGTCTCTGAAGGTGTTGCACACATTCACGCGTCTTTTAATAACACCATTGTTACGATTACCGATCGTCAAGGTAATGCATTGGCTTGGGCCACCTCAGGTGGACAAGGCTTCCGTGGTTCACGTAAATCAACTCCGTTTGCTGCTCAGGTAGCTGCTGAAGTTGCTGGTAAAGCAGCTTTAGATTACGGTTTGAAAAACCTTGACGTCCTTGTAAAAGGTCCTGGTCCAGGTCGTGAGTCTGCGGTTCGTGCATTAGGCGCAGTGGGTTATAAGATTAACAGCATTACCGATGTGACTCCAATTCCTCACAACGGTTGCCGTCCACCTAAAAAACGTCGCGTGTAAGGAGAAACATTCATGGCTCGTTATATTGGTCCAAAATGCAAACTCTCTCGCCGCGAAGGGACAGACCTGCAACTTAAATCTGGCGTTAAACCATTTGACGTCAAAACAAAAAAAGCTAACAAAGCACCTGGTCAACACGGTCAGGCTCGCGGTGGTAAGCAATCTGAGTATTCACTACAATTACGTGAAAAACAAAAAGTCCGTCGTATTTACGGTGTGTTAGAGCGTCAATTTAGTAACTACTATAAAGAAGCAGCTCGTGTAAAAGGCGCAACTGGTGAGAACTTGTTGAAATTGCTTGAAAGCCGTCTTGATAACGTTGTTTATCGCATGGGTTTTGGTTCTACACGTGCAGAAGCTCGTCAGTTAGTAAGTCACCGTAGCATTACTTTGAATGGTCGTCGTGTAAACATCGCATCTATTCAAGTTAAAGCGGGTGATGTAATTGCGGTTCACGAAGGTGCTAAACAACAATTGCGTATCAAAAACGCGATTGAATTAGCTGCTCAACGTGGTATTCCAGCTTGGATTGATGTTGATCATTCTAAACTTGAAGGTACGTTTAAAGCTGCACCAGATCGTTCTGATTTACCTGCTGAAATCAACGAAAGCTTGATTGTAGAATTGTATTCTAAATAATCCTTGAGGTAGCAATAATGACGCGTACTGCAAACGAGTTTCTCACTCCGCAAGCGATCAAGGTCGAAGCGGTAAGCGGGACCTCGGCAAAAGTGATTCTAGAACCTTTAGAGCGTGGTTTTGGCCATACTCTAGGTAATGCTTTACGTCGCATTCTATTGTCTTCTTTACCTGGCGCTGCTGTGGTTGAAGTAGAGATAGAAGGTGTCGAGCACGAGTACAGTACTTTAGAAGGCTTGCAGCAGGACATCGTCGAGCTCTTGCTGAACCTAAAAGGATTGTCTATTAAGCTGTTCGATCAAAATGAAGCTTATTTAACATTAGAAAAACAAGGTCCTGGCGATATTACTGCTGCCGACCTTCGTTTACCTCATAATGTTGAAGTGGTTAACCCAGATCATTTAATCGGTACTTTGAGTGCTTCAGGTTCATTAAAAATGCGCTTGAAAGTTGCTCAAGGTCGTGGTTATGAAACTTCTGATTCTCGTTTCCCTGAAGGTGAAACACGTCCTGTAGGTCGTTTGCAATTAGATGCTTCTTATAGCCCAATTAAACGTGTTTCTTACACCGTTGAAAATGCGCGTGTTGAACAACGTACCGATTTAGATAAGCTGGTAATCGACCTTGAAACAAATGGAACGGTTGATCCTGAAGAAGCAATCCGCAAAGCGGCAACAATCTTGCAACAACAAATTGCAATTTTTGTTGATCTTCAGAAAGACCAAACTCCAGTTGCTCAAGAGCCTCGTGAAGAAGTTGACCCAATCTTGCTTCGCCCAGTAGATGATCTAGAGCTTACTGTTCGTTCTGCTAACTGTTTGAAAGCAGAAAATATTTACTACATTGGTGATCTCGTTCAACGTACTGAAGTTGAGTTGTTAAAAACTCCTAACCTTGGTAAAAAATCGTTAACAGAGATCAAAGATGTTTTGGCATCGAAAGGCTTACAACTCGGTATGCGTCTTGAAAACTGGCCACCAGCTAGTCTTCGTATGGACGACCGTTTTGCCTATCGTAGCCGTTAATTAAGTAGGACTATCACCATGCGTCATCGTAATAGTGGTGTGAAATTAGGCCGTACAAGCAGCCATCGTAAAGCGATGTTCCAAAACTTGGCTAATTCTTTATTTGAACACGAGTTGATCAAAACAACTGTTCCTAAAGCTAAAGAATTACGTCGTGTTGCTGAGCCTTTAATCACTCTAGCAAAAAACGATACTGTAGCAAATCGTCGTTTAGCATTTGCTCGTACTCGTAATGCTGCAACTGTTGGTAAATTATTTACCGTACTCGGCCCTCGTTACAAAGAACGTAACGGCGGTTATCTACGTGTTCTTAAAGCGGGCTTCCGTGCTGGTGATGCAGCACCGATGGCTTACGTTGAGCTTGTAGATCGTGAAGTGAACACTTCAGCTGAATAATTGATATTATTCGAAAAAGGCCGGCTTTATGCCGGTCTTTTTTATGTTTTGAAAAATGGAAAATTTAAAAATTGTCCTCAAGTGACATAAAAAAACGGATAAACGGTCAAACTTGACATTGTGTATTGTCAAAATTGTGCTTTAATAAAGTCATATTCTCAACAATGGGTATAAAAATAAAATGGAAAAGCAAGTTGATATTCTAATCATTGGTGCCGGCATTTCAGGAATCGGAGTGGCTGCCCATTTATCTAAAAATTCTCCACAACGTCAGTTTGAAATTTTAGAGCGTCGTGAATCTTTTGGGGGGACTTGGGACCTCTTTCGTTATCCTGGTATTCGTTCAGACTCAGATATGTCAACTTTTGGTTTTAACTTTAAACCATGGCGTAAAGCAAATGTATTGGCTGATGGAGCTTCTATTAAAGGATATTTAGGCGAAGTTATTGATGAATTTAAATTAAAAGAAAAAATTCATTTTGGTCATCGTGTACTTTCTGCAAATTATGATTCTTCATCTAAGAAGTGGAATGTTGTTGTCGAAGACAGTAATAAAAAACAGCAGACCTGGGTAGCCAACTTTGTTGTAGGTTGTACAGGTTATTATAATTATGATCAAGGCTATGCGCCGACATTCCCAAATCAAGAAGCGTTCAAAGGTCAACTTATTCATCCGCAGCATTGGCCAGAGAATTTAGACTATACGGGTAAGAAAGTAGTAATTATTGGTAGTGGAGCTACTGCAATTACTTTAGTACCAGCTATGTCAAAAGGTGGCGCAGGTCATGTGACGATGCTACAACGTTCACCGACTTATATTGCTTCTGTTCCGTCTATTGACTTCATCTATGAAAAAACACGTAGATTTATGTCTGAAGAGGCGGCTTATAAATTTACACGTGCACGTAATATTGGTATGCAACGGGCAATTTATGCATTGTCTCAAAAGCATCCGAAGACAGTTCGTCGTTTACTCTTAAAAGCAATTGAAATGCAGCTTAAGGGTAAAGTAGATATGAAACATTTTACACCTTCATATAACCCTTGGGATCAGCGTTTGTGTGTGGTACCTGATGGTGATTTATTTAAAATTCTTCGTGAAGGTAAGGCGAGTGTTGAAACTGATCAAATTGAAAAATTTACTGAGACCGGTATTCAATTAAAATCAGGTAAACATCTTGATGCAGATATCATTGTTTCTGCAACTGGTTTACAGGTTCAAATCATGGGTGGTGTGCAGGCAACTATTGATGGAGAGCCAGTTAAATCATCTGAACACATGCTTTATAACGGCGTGATGCTCAGCGATGTACCAAATATGGCGATGATTATTGGCTATGTAAATGCTTCGTGGACATTAAAAGTTGATATTGCAGCAGATTATATCTGTCGTTTATTAAACTATATGGATAAGAATAATTATGATGAAGTCATCCCATTTGGTGATAAGACTGTGATGGAAGAGGACACAGTCATGGGTAGCTTATCATCTGGTTATATTAGTCGTGCTGCTGACGTGATTCCTAAACAAGGTAAACAAGCACCATGGCAGGTAACCAATAATTATCTTGAAGACCGAAAATCATTAAAAAATGCAAAATTTGATGATGGTGTTCTACGCTTTCATAAGCATTCAGAAGTTACTACACGTAAACCAAAATTAGTATCTTGATATTCAAAAATAAAAAGGAGGCTATAAGCCTCCTTTTTATTGTGAACATTAAAGAGTTCTAGAGATTAGTTCTTTCATAATTTCATTGGTACCTGCATAGATACGGTTTGCTCGGTGATCGATGTAAGCGCGAGCAATTGGATATTCCAGCATATAGCCATAACCACCATGTAATTGAAGACATTCATCTACAACTTTTGAGAACATATCTGAAATTTTATATTTTGCAGCTGCAGCTGCTTCAACACTCAATTTTTCATCGAGTTGTAATTCCATACAACGATCTAAATAGGTACGGCAGAAATCAATTTTTGTACGTAATTCTGCGAGTTTGAAACGTGTATTCTGGAAAGCACTAATTGGCTTGCCAAATGCTTTACGATCTTTTGTATATTGAACAGTATGAGCAAACGCTGCTTCTGCACCAGCTTGGCAGATAATTGCCACCAACATACGCTCCCATGCTAATTCTTTCATGAGCATAATAAAGCCCATACCTTCCATGCCTAAAAGATTTTCTTTAGGAACACGGACGTTGTCGAAGAAAAGTTCACATGTATCTTGGCCTTTCATGCCAATTTTGTTGAGTGGCTTACCTTTAGTAAAACCTGCACGATCAGCTTCAACAATAATAAGTGATAAATTGGCAGAGCCTTTATCACTGTTGCCTGTTTTACAAACAACGATAGCCATATCGCACAAATAACCATTGGTAATAAATATTTTTGAACCATTAATGACATATTCATCGCCATCAAGAACAGCAGTCGTTCTCACAGCTTGTAAATCGGATCCTGTTCCTGGCTCGGTCATGGCAATCGCGGTTACTGTTTCACCAGTCGCCATTTTAGGGAGCCATTTTTGCTTTTGTTCTTCGTTTCCAAAGTTATTGATATAGTTCGCGACAATATCGGAATGCAGTGAAAAACCTGTACTTGAGTCCATTGCATAGGCTTGTTCTTCAATAAGAATCATACTGTATAGGCGGTCAACACCTGAGCCACCGTATTGTTCAGGCATGGTTGTGCACAGTAAGCCTAAGGCACCAGCTTTATTCCAAAGATCTCGGTCAACATGTTGTTGTTTTTCATATTTTTCAGTATTTGGTACCACTTCTTTTTCATAAAACTTGCGTACAGTTTCTCGGAAAGCTTCATGTTCTTCATTTAATAGACGGCGAGGTAACATATTTGGAATGGGACGAATAGCACCAGATTGCATTGTATTTCTTCCTTGGTTTGGGCTTGATGTTATAAGTCTAAACATACGGGAAGCTTACTAGGTCTAACAATGTGATGAATGCTCATTTGTAGCTATGAAGTGATAAGTTTGGTCAATTTGAGATTTTTAGCGAACTTTCTTATGTGATCAGGTAAACTAGGCGCACTATCAACGCAGATGGGGAAATAAATGTCTGAAGAAATGACCTTGGAAGAACGTAAAGTAGTTTATCGCGCACGCCGCGGTTTAAAGGAAATTGATGTCTATTTTGACCCGTATGTGAAAAATTATTATTTAAAGGCAGATCCAGCAGAAAAAGCATTGTTTGCTGAATTAGTAGAGCAGGAAGATCCTGATTTACTTGATTGGTTTATGGAAGTATCTGAACCGCCACGTACAGAGTTACGTGATTTTATCCATAAATTAAAGCATTATGTTCATGGCTGATTAGTTTTGATCAACCATTTGAATTTCAAACTGAAATATAGCCGTTTTGCGATTATATTTCAGTTTTTTATTGGCTTAAGTTTGGTAGTTCTATTTTATCAACTCCTACCAATACTATGGTGGTTGGTTACAGTCAGTTTACTATTCATAAGTTTTATTTTCTTTTTAAAGCGGCCACAGCTCGCTCAAATTGCTCATTTAGATCAAAAATTATGGTCACTTAGCTTTCATTCAGAACAAACAATTTCTCGGGTAGAGATTTTAAAAATAATTGATTATCAGATTTTCATAGTGGTCTATTTTGAAGGGCATAAGACACTAACTTCTGTTATTTGGTTTGATCAAATGCCTTTATCTCAGTGGAAACAACTTAAAACTTTAGAAAAATTTTATTAATTGTTAGACAATTCTACATTTGTATATTTATTTAAAATTATTAAAAATCAGATAATTATTATTTATTTCTTTTTAGAAAATTTAAATTGTCTAGTTAAAATACAGAAAAAAGAGCAAGAAAGTTAATTGTCGGACAATTTCTCAATATGGTTATTATTCTATCGGTTAAAGTACAAACACCAACGTAAAGTGTGTCGGAGGTCTCAAATGGAGATGCCAACATGGTCGTTCTTGGTCATTGCCATCATTCTGGCAGTGGTGATAGGAAGAGCAGGAACTTTACTCAGGGAACATCTTAATAAAGCTAATTATAGCAAAGTTAAGAGACAGAGGATGCAAAGGTCGTCGGTCAGTCAATAGTTTAATTGGTTAATCGATTAATTTCATCAAGTGTCCAGTTTTACTGGGTGCGAATGTAGTAAGGAGGTCTCTCATGGAGATTTCAATGTGGATGTTTCTGTTAATTGCAGTTGTTATGGCTGTAGTAGTAGGAAGAGCAGGAACTTTACTCAAGGATTATATAGAACAACAATAATATAAGCTGTTAAAAGCTTATCCCAGTTAATAAGTAGCATGTGCTGAACCGTCGCAATGCTACTTTTTTTTGCCTAAAATTTTTGTTTCCCTGAAAAACTGTCAATTTTATCTGCTGTGAAGTGTGTCAAAGTATAAGCGCTACAATTAGAGTAATTACTCTTTTATTCAAGATATGCATCTGCTAATGTACATCTGAAAAGGAAAAAACAAATTACATCGAGGACAGGAAGATGTCTAAAGTCCAAAAAATAAGCCAAGGTTTGGCGATGAGTTTTCTTGCAGCTTCAGTTTTATCAGGTTGTTCATACGTCGTGAAAAGTGGAGCAAATGTTGCTTTAGGTTTTACGGAAAAGCACGTTGTTCCACCTATTTTAGCAATGCAAGATGCGGAAATGGTTTGTAATACTGGTAGTGCCTTAACTCCTGCAATCATGTCGACTAAGGGTATGGGTGCAGATCCTACTCGTGTTGCTGTCTTAATGTATGCTGCTTCAGGTGTATGCGCGGAAAACCAAGCATTAGAACAGGAGCTACGTTACTTGCGCGCTTCAAAAGCAGGACAGGTAACAGAAGCTCAAGATGCACGTATTGCGCAGAAGCGTTGGGCTGCTATTGCTGCTGAACGCCAATATACCGGCTATAAATTATTCGCTGATCGTTGGGAATCTAAATATAAGTACCATTTAGGTGACTCATGTCCAACTATGCGTAGTGATACTGATCAGACTGTATATCTACTTGGGATGATCAGCGGTCTTCAAGCAGTGACGAATGATATTAACTCAGGTGGTTCTGTCAATGTTCCGAAAGATATCGCTGCTATTGTAGAGCGTGGTATGGTCTGCCTTGATAACCAAAAGTTCTGGGGCGCACCAAATGCAACACGTGCGGTGATCTGGACTTTATTACCAGGGGCTAACGAAGGTAAGCCTGATCCGTATGAGACTTTAAAACAGTCAGTCCAAATTGGTGAACAAAAAGGTGTTCGTTTGTCTCACGCACTCTATGCTGTAGCTGCTCAGGCGAGTGGTGACGATGCAAAAATCCGTGATGCATTAAAAACATATGCAGCATCTCAAGCAGATGATAAACCAGTTAATCCGAACTTTAAGTTAATCGATAGTATGGCTGGTTTAATCGTTCGTGGCATTTCTGACCGTTACTGGACTGAGCATACCGGTGTTCGTACAGGTGATGGTGGTATGTCTCATTTCTGGGATGAGAAAAACGAAGGTTCAGCAGAACTGGATGAGTTATTTGATGGTGGGGCTGCATCAGAAGTTCCAGCTGACTCAACAACTGCACCTGCACAGTAAAAAGATCTGAAGAAACTCACTCCTTGCGTTACTACTTATTTTCGTATTAATCGTAAGGAGTTCAGTTTTAAAAGGAGTGTGCTATGAAAGATCATGTACTCAATAAAAAAGTGCTTTTGGTCGCAGGGTGCATTTCTGTTTCTGCATGTCTGCAGGTATTTCCAGACTATTTTATTTATTGGCGCGAAAGCTTACTTGGTGAATTTTGGCGTTTGTGGACAGCACACTGGGTACATGTCGGCTGGATTCATTTTCTATTAAATATGATGGCATTTGCATGTTTGCCTTTCATATTTCCACATACCAAAGTGTGGCATATTTTAAGTCTTCTTTTTCTTCTGCCGCCTTTTATTAGTTTGGTTTTCTATTTTTATTTGCCTTATATCGATGCATATGCCGGTCTATCTGGAGTGCTCCATGGGCTGTATACGGCTGTTGCTTTAGTTTATTTGCAATACCGTAAAGAACGGAATTTTGCATTACTGGTTTTAGGTTTAATTATCGCCAAGCTAATTTGGGAAAATACATTTGGTCAAACAGGCACAGCACAGCTAATTGGAAGTCCTGTTTTAACCGAAGCTCATTTATATGGGGCGATAGGCGGTGCAATCTTTGGAGGATGCTATTGGCTAATACAAAGATTCAAATAGAAAGATTGACAATACAAACTGTTAAAAAAGAGATTTTAGTCATTCTTTATTGATAAAGTTTGATGCAAATTTGATCGTTGAATAAAGGGATTGGTAGAAGGGGAATGGACGATACCCCTGACCAAGGAAATTGCATGACTCAAAGCCTTTGTTATGAGGGATTTGAGAGAACAAAATTGGAATATTTATGCAAGAATATCAAGAAAAAAGATCTGGATTAGGTCTGCTGGGTTATGTATGGAACGAATGGATCTCAACATTCGTGATCCTCATTTTGTTATTAATGACGCTCATAATTGGTACCGGGGAAATGATCCACGGACAATTATTACGTATCGGGGAACGCCTTTATGGTGACCCTGCTTCAGGCATGCAATATTCGTTTTTGCGTGCTGAGCCTGAAAAGCCATCTTGTGATCGACACCCAAATATTGATGCTCAAGTAAAAGAGCAAATGAAAGCGAATGCATCTGATGATTTCGCAAGCTTCTTTGGTGCAGCTTCAGAAAGTGATGTCCGTGCATCCTTACTAGCAGCACAGCAGCAATGTGAAGATAAATATTTGGCTTACGATAAAACCATTAAATATATTGAAGCACATCCAGGCGTACGTACATACCGTACGATTGAAACGGGTTTCTTTGGTATATTTAAATTTGGTACAGAAAATCGCGCAATTTTGCTGGTCTTTATGGTTTTGATTTCAGCGATTACTGCATCGTTAAAGTTTCACCATATTGGTTTACGTAACCCTGCAACAAAGCTGGACTATAAAGTGTATGCCTTCTTTATGTTGCTTGGTAATGCATTGCTCAGTTCGTCAGTAATTAGCCAGTACCGTTCTGTGATTAATTCAGGGGTTTCTCCAACTCATGAAACAATCATTATTTATTGGTTATGGATGATCTTGTTTGTCATTCTGACCTTAATTAGCCTTTATCAGCTATTTGTTTCTCCTACGCCAAAACGTGAGGGTGGCAATATTGGCCTAGCTTTATTATGTGTACCTTTGTATGCGTATATGGCTGTGATTACAGGTGTAGCTTTTACATTCTTTATGGACTATCCAATGGGCCAAGGGATTTACCTAGGTCAGTTGGTAGAATTCTCGGGCATTTTCTTAAACCTTGCCTTATTTATTTGGGCGGGTATGTTGCTCACGCAAACACGTGTTATGGATTTATTCCTAAACGTACTTCGTCCATGGAACTTGGCTCCAGAAACTTTAACTTGGTTAATTTTAATCGCTGCTGCTGTGCCGACTGCTTATACGGGTGCTTCTGGAATTTTCGTTATCGCAGCCGGTGCGATTATTTATAAGGAAGTTTGGAATGCAGGTGCTCGCCGTCAGTATGCACTTGCTGTATCTGCAATGTCAGGTTCATTAGGTGTTGTGGTACGTCCATGTCTATTGGTAGTTTTAATTGCCATGCTAGACAGTCGCCATGTTACATCTGATGAGTTATTTGGTCATGGTATTTATGTCTTCTGGTTAACTGCATTTATTTTCTTAGGTGTATCTCTTTTCTTGGCAGAAGAGAAATTCCGCGTGAACTCGCCGAAAGTAGCACTTCCAGGTATGGCGCGTGCTTTTATACCTGTTATTCCATACATCTTGATTACTGTAGTTGTTCTTGCATTTTATAAATATGCATTAGATACAGGAATGAACGAATTTACTGCACCAGTAATTCTGCCACTCGTGCTGATTGCGATGATCTTGTACGATAAAATGGTTATGCCTAAAGAGGCACCAGCTTTAAATATTCATGAAGCAATTGTTCGTGAACATGAGAAAAAATCTCCGTTCTTACAATCACACGATCCGCATAGTTCACAGTTCCGTCTAGGTTTTGGTGGAGCATTACGTTTTGCAACATCAGAAACAGTTGGACATATTGGTGCACTTATTATTTTGATGGCATTGTCAGCAAGTGTGGGTGGTTTAATCGAGCGTACCGAAATTGTTGAAATGTTGCCGACTCATTTGGGTAATATTTATATTTCGCTCGCATTTATTGCATTACTACTTGCCATTATTGGTATGTGTACCGATCCATTTGGCGCGGTAATTTTAGTAGCAGCAACGATTGCACCTGTAGCCTACGAAAATGGTATTCATCCAATTCACTTCTGGATGATTGTATTGGTTGCATTCGAGTTTGGTTATGTAACCCCACCAGTTGCCTTGAACCATCTATTGACACGGTTATCCGTTGGTGATGATGAGGTAAATGCTGCCGATGCAGAGGCGAAAGAGAAATATACAAGTTTCTATTACCGTTATGAACGTTGGTTATTACCAATTATCGTTTTGTTCTCATCATTGGTATTAGTCACTTATGCTCCATTAGTACTCAAACTATTTGGTTGGTACCAATAGTCTAAATATGTAAGCTCAATAAAAACACTCTCTTTAAGGAGGGTGTTTTTTTATGTGGTAGTTATTTTGATATAAAAATTCTTAATAAATAAAAAGCTAGTTCAGAGTGAACTAGCTTTTTGCATCTTAATGATATTTAAATAAATACTATTGCTGTTTAACCTGAGCTTCAAGGAGTTTTACTTGCTCTTCTTTTAACTTAATGAGTTGGTCTGCATCGGCATGCTGGGCTTTTAGTGTTGCTTCCTGATCTTGCAGCTGCTGATGAATGTCATTAAGTTTAGAAACTTCTTCTTTGGCTAAAGACTCTTGCGCAGGTACAGGCTGTTTGAGCACATCTTCATTTACAAGTTGCTGCGAGTTAGCAGTGTGTGTTTGAGCTACAGGCTCCGAACTTGCAGATGGTTGTGTCGTTTTTTGAGGTAGAGGTGTCGAGGCTAGTTGAGGATCAACCATTGGCGCTGACGATTCAGTTTTTTTGAAAAACCATTGTGCTGCGAAAAAAAGCACTACGAGAATGCTTAAGCCCCCAATTAAAATCCACAATAATTTTGAGTTTTGTTTTCTTTGTAGTGGCATGTCTAAGACCTTTAGTCAGAACGACGAGGCTTGAATTGTATTACTCCAACTTCATCAGGTATAGCAGGCGTTTCGGGCTCATCAACATGAGTCGGTCGATTTTCGCTATATCCGCATTCGATACATTCAATCCATTCGTCTTCAGCGGTGGTTAGCATGACAATCCGATCAATGGCTTCACATTTTGGACATTTAGCTCCAGCAATGAAACGTTTTTTCATCTTTATCACCCTAACCACACGATCAATTTAGGCCCATAGTTTAAGCGGTTTTATTGTCATTCGTCCAACCTTGATGACGTAACAATGCATCAATTTTTGGCTCACGACCGCGGAAATTCACAAATGCTTCAAGAGCAGTGTCTTTTCCACCTACAGCTAAAATTGCTTGGCGGAATTCTTTACCTGTTTGAGTATTGAAAATACCTTCATTTTCGAAACGGTCAAATGCGTCACTTGCTAAAACTTCCGCCCATTTGTAAGAGTAGTAACCCGCTGCGTAGCCGCCTGCAAAAATATGACTAAAGCTATGTTGGAAACGATTGTATTCAACAGTTGGAACCACTGCATATTGTTTACGAATATCATCTAAAGTCTGTTGAATTTGCTCACTATTTAATGCAGGTGTTTTGGTATGAATGGTTAAATCAAACAATGCAAATTCGAGTTGACGTAAAGTTTGCATACCAGACTGGAAGAAACGTGCATTTAATAAAGCATCAAGTAACTCTTGAGGTAAGGTCTGCTTGCTCTCAATATGCTCACTTAAAACATCGAGGCTTTCTTTATCCCATGACCAAAACTCCATAAACTGACTTGGTAACTCGACTGCATCCCAAGCAACGCCGTGAGTACCTGCAACCGAAATATTATCTACTTCAGTGAGCATATGGTGTAAGCCGTGGCCAAATTCGTGGAATAAGGTGATGACTTCATCATGAGTTAATAAGGCAGGCTGGTTACCTACAGGTGGTGTGAAGTTACACACCATATAGCAAATTGGTTTTTGTAAACCATGAACAGTTTGCATACGTGAGCGGAAGCCACTCATCCATGCACCGCCGCGTTTACCGGTACGTGCATATAAATCAAAGTAGAATCCACCAATCACTTGACCTTGGTCTTCTAACTCAAAATAACGTGCATCTGGATGCCAAACTGGAGCTTCACGTTCAACAATATTAATACCGTAGAGGCGCTGCACAATCTGGAATAAACCCTGAATGACTTTCGGAGCAGGGAAATAAGGCTTTAATGCTTCTTGTGACAAATTGAACTGTTGTTGTTTAAGCTTTTCAGAATAGTAAGTGGTATCCCAAGGTTTGAGCTCATCAATCCCATCTTGTTTGGCAATGGCTTGTAGCTCAGCAACTTCTTGGAGAGCAGGGGTACGTGCATGCTCAGCTAAGTCGGCTAAAAAGTCATGAACAGTTTTAACATCTGGAGCCATTTTGCTAGCAAGAGAATATTCAGCGTAGTTATTGAAACCAAGTAGTTTTGTCATCTCTTGGCGAAGGCTCAAGATTTCTTCCATAATCTTGCTGTTATCAAATTCTGTTTGTTCAGATTGATCTGATGCACGAGTGACATAAGCTTTATAAAGCTCTTCTCGCAAAGTACGGTCATCGGCATAGGTCATAATGGCAAAATAAGCTGGGAAATCTAAAGTTGCTACTGCTTGATCAAGCTCACGCTGTTTGCCGTACTGTTTTAATAACTCAACATTACTTTCTGGAAGGCCTTTTAATTGATCTTCTGTCAGTGGTTTAAAATAAGCCTGTGTCGCATCAAGTACATGGTTTGAGAAGTCCGAAGAAAGCTGTGAAAGACGTGCAGAAATTTCTGCGTAGCGTTTTTTCTCTTCACCTTCTAAAGCAACGCCAGAAAGTTTAAAGTCACGTAATGCAAGGCGGATCGCACTTTGTTTTGCGGGGCTTAACGTTGAATAACTCTGACCATCATGAATGTGTTGATAAGTCTGGTACAGCGCCGTATGTTGGCCAAGCTGAGTGTAATATTCACTTAAAGCAGGTAAGAGCGACTGGTAGACCTCTCTAGTTTCAGCATTACTCATCACAGCATTTAAATGTGACAACACTCCCCATGATTCACTGAGGTTATTTTCAAGTGCATCAATTTGTTCAAGCACGGCAAGTTGCTGATCTGTCTCGGATGGTGCAGCCGTAAGGGTATTTAAGAACTCTTGTCCTGCTTGAATCGCTTGTTGAATATCTTGTTTTAAATTATCTAATGTAATTTGGTCAAAGCGGGGAGTAGGTAGAGTCGCTTGCTGTAAAGTCATTGCTAATAGCCACATTATTTTTTAAACATAGTATTAGATGTAGGTATTGTTAGGCAGGAAATCAAGCTTAATTTGAAAATAAACGTTTTAAAAGTATTAAGCCCCCATGCTTGGGAGCTTAATAAAAGGGAATAGAAACATCTATGAATTAGTCAGCCTTAGACTTGGCATTCGACTTTTTCTTTTTGGGTTTCGCTTTTTTCTTTACTTTTTCTGGCTTGGCTTCTGTTTTCGTAGAGGTTTTTTTGCCAGACTTTTTACTATATGAACTAGGTTTACCTTTTTCCTTCTTTTTACGGACAGGTTTTTCACCATCATTCGAAGGAGTAGATGGTTTGCCAAAAACTTCTTCAGTTGCTTGTGCCGCTGTTCTGGTTGTGCGTGGGGCACGACTGCGAACTATTCGTCCAGCATGTGTCACTTGCTGAATAAGTTGGAAATCGATCTTACGTTCTTCTAGATTTACACCAGCAACCTGAATTTTAACTTCATCGCCTAAACCGAAAACCTGACCACGATTTTGTCCAATAAGGTTTTGACTCGCTTGATCATAAATAAAGAAATCATCGCCGAGTTGGCTAATATGAATCATGCCATCAACATAGAGATCTTTAAGAGTAACGAATAGACCAAATTCAGTGACAGCACTTACAATACCAATGAACTCATCACCTAAGTGCTGTTGCATATAGTGGCACTTTAACCAAGTCGTTACACTACGAGATGCTTCATCAGCACGACGCTCGGTTTGAGAGAAATGTTCACCAGCATCATCTAAAGCCGCACCAGAAAGCGGATAAGGCTTTTGTTTAAGATGCGCTTTAATGGCACGATGTAACAATAAATCTGGGTAGCGGCGAATTGGTGAAGTGAAGTGTGTATAAGCTTCATAAGCTAAACCATAGTGACCGGCATTTTTTGCACCATAGTAAGCTTGCATCATTGAGCGTAATAACACTGCATGAATGCTTGGCGCATCAATGCGGTCTTTAGTTGCCTCAATAACTTTTTGATAATCTGCTTGAGTTGGTTGGTCGGGGAACGGTAAGCCAAGAAGTTTTACAAAGTCTTTTACTTTCTGAATACGTGAGAACTCAGGCGCTTCGTGTACGCGATATAACATTGGAATATCATGTTCTAATGCATATTCAGCCGCAGCAACGTTAGCAAGCAACATACATTCTTCAATCAGCTTATGTGCTTCATTACGTGTACGTGGCAAAATTTCTTTAATTCCGCCCAGCTCATCAAAAGTCATGTACGTTTCAATGGTTTCAAACTCCATTGCATGACGATCAGCACGTAAATTTTTCAAAATCTGATAAAGCTGGAAAAGCGTATTTAACGATTTGTGAATATCACGATCTTTTGGAATTGCGTCAGTTGCACCGTCAAAGTATTGCGCTACCTGTGTATAGGTCAAACGTGCTTTTGAATGCATTACCGATGGATAAAACTCATAACCAGTTACGCGGCCCGTACGTGAGAGCTTCAAGTCACAGACCATACATAAACGATCTACGTGTGGGTTAAGTGAGCACAATCCATTTGATAATGCTTCTGGTAGCATTGGTAAAACAAAATGAGGGAAGTAAACTGAAGTACCACGTTCTTCTGCTTCTTCATTTAGTGCTGAGCCTAGGCGTACATAGTGGCTTACATCAGCAATTGCTACAACAACGCGATAACCGCCACCAGGACGTTTTTCTGCATACACAGCATCATCGAAATCTCGAGCATCTTCACCATCGATTGTGACGAGTGCTAAATCTCTTAAATCAACTCGACCTTCACGGTCTTGTGCAGAAGGTTCCTTAAAACTTTCTGCTTCTTTTATAACTTCATCTGGGAATTCATAAGGCAAGCCAAACTCAAGAATGGTTTGTGGGATAATAATTTCTGTATCCGCTTTATCGGCCATAGATTGAATAATATGCGCCGTAGCAAACTCTTCGCGGGTTGGATAGGTATCGATAGCAACACGAAGCATATCGCCAACATTTGCTTTGGCATGTGCAACTAATTCTTTTTCTAATGGGATAGGTTGATGCTGATTTGGATTATTGGGTTGAATAAAGTATTCACCCTCGTGTATCGACAATTTACCAATTAACTGTTTTACACGGTGTTGGAGAACCTCGGTAATGAAACCCCACGGTTTACCTTTTCGGTCTACTGAGGTCTGCCGAACTCGGACGCGATCGCCGTTAAAGACTAAACGTAACTCGCGCTCAGGAAGCAAAAGATCATCTTGGCCATCAATATGTGCAGTGCCTAAACCTTTACTATTAATATAGACAGTGGCTTCATAGGTTGGTTGGTCTGCCACTAACTGAAACTTGAACCCTTCTTTCATGATTTGGCCATCACGAACCATTGCACTTAAGCGATGGCTTAAAGCTTCGATACTTTTTTGGTCTTGAATATGAAAATGGTCAACAAGTTCTGCATGAGATTGCGGCGTTTGCAATTGTTCCAACGTATCTAATATTAGAGTACGGCTTGGAATAGGATTGTCATAACGTTCAGCTTCAGCTTTCGCTTCGGGATCAGCCCAGTTTTTTGTCATGTCTTTTGGTTTCACGCTTGGCAGATAAGTTTAGCATAAGTCATGCAGACCCGAACTGCACGTTTAGGTTTGCAATAATGTGTTATGCGCTACTGTATTTTAATGAAGAAATAATATCTATCTTAACAAGCGTTTGATCGAAAAAGACGAAAATAATAAGGAAATTGCTTAAAAAATAATTCATTGAACGAAAAAATAAGAAAATTTCAGTATGATGACTTGAACAATAAGGTTTTAGTTTGTATTATGGCGGCTCGTTCCGGTGAGGTGGATGAGTGGCTGAAATCACTTCCCTGCTAAGGAAGCATACCTATTACTGGTATCGAGGGTTCGAATCCCTCTCTCACCGCCATTTACTTAATGCGCTCATAGCTCAGCTGGATAGAGCACTTGGCTACGAACTAAGGGGTCGGGAGTTCGAATCTCTCTGAGCGCACCAAGTAAAACAGAACGAATCGCTGAAAAGCACACAAGTTACGCGCTCATAGCTCAGCTGGATAGAGCACTTGGCTACGAACTAAGGGGTCGGGAGTTCGAATCTCTCTGAGCGCACCAAGTAAAACAGAACGAATCGCTGAAAAGCACACAAGTTACGCGCTCATAGCTCAGCTGGATAGAGCACTTGGCTACGAACTAAGGGGTCGGGAGTTCGAATCTCTCTGAGCGCACCAAGTAAAACAGAACGAATCGCTGAAAAGCACACAAGTTACGCGCTCATAGCTCAGCTGGATAGAGCACTTGGCTACGAACTAAGGGGTCGGGAGTTCGAATCTCTCTGAGCGCACCAACTTGAAGAATTAACCGCTTTTATAGCGGTTTTTTTGTGCCTGTTATTTAGTAAAATTTTAAAAATCTAAATTTATAACTTTTAATTATATTAGAGATAATGATAAATGAATCTGGCTTTATTTGACTTTGATGGCACGATCACTCATAACGATACTTTTAGTTTATTTCTTAAATTCTCTTTGAGTAGAAAAACTCAAATATTAGGTGGTCTTCGGCTTGCGCCTTATATTGCAGGATATAAGTTCGGATGGGTAACGGATAAAACCATACGAATTAAGCTCTGTCAGGTGGGATATATAGGCTATGATGCAAACTCTCTAAAATATATGGGACAAGAGTTTGCTAAAACGGTAATTCCTACCTGTATTCGTGAAAATGCTTTAGAACGTATTCACTGGCATAAACAGCAAGGAGATCAGGTTGTTGTGGTATCCGCTTCATTGGGTGTTTATTTAGAAAGTTGGTGTCAGTCTTTAGATTTGGACGTTATCTGTAATCAACTTGAAATAGATAATGGTATTTTAACGGGTAATTTTATTAATGGTGATTGTGGTTATTTAGAAAAAGTAAATAGAATAAAAAATAAATATGACCTAACCCAATATTCTACAATTTATGCTTATGGAGATACTCCTAATGATTATGCAATGTTAGAGCTAGCACATAAGAAATATTATAGATGGCAAGAGATGAATTAATTATTAATTAATATTTAAAAATATATTTAAAAAAGAAAGCCACTTTATCAGTGGCTTTCTTGAAGATTATTAAACAGTATGTACAGAGATATTTAAGAAGTGGTCAGTAAGTAGTGACTGAGGTACTAAAGTATGAACCGTGTCTGTTACGTTAGATACTGTAGAAGATACTCCGCCTAAGTTACCAGTTACTCCACCTAATAAGTTAGAAATAACATCTGTGCCACCTGTACCAGTTACGCCACCAGTTAAGCTACCTACGATATCTGTTACGACACCGATAGGGTTGCTGCCAGCTGTACCCCCAGTCACACCACCAATAATATCGGTAACTGTGCCAAGTGGGTTACTTCCAGTAGCACCACCAGTTAAACCACCAATAATGTCAGTTACAGTGCCAAGTGGACTATCACCGCCTACACCACCAGTAACACCGCCAATAGCACCAGTCGCACCACCAAGAATGTCGGTTAAAATGCCAGCCGCAGTTGTGGTATTTGAAACGAGAGTGTTGACAATACCAGTCGCATGATCAGTTGCACCTTGGATATTGCCGCCCACTAAATCAGATACAACTTCAAGCGCACCATTTACAGTATCGCGAGAAGTTTCAAAAGTTAATGTACCGAGGTGAGCAATATCAGTAACAGGGTGTTCAGTTTGAGGAAGTACGCCAACTACAGTGTCCGCAACAGTATTAATGCCTGTATTAATAATGCTAGTTTTTAAACTTTCCACACCTTGAAGAACATCAATACCACTTTGAACGGCATCAACAACTGGGGAAATAGGAGATG
>NZ_JFXL01000010.1:0-133256 GCF_000588255.1 Acinetobacter sp. 1424608 | reverse complement strand
GAGCCTGTAAATTATTTTGTGTAAGTTCCATTTTTTATAAATGATCTTTTAATCGATCATCGAACTGAATCGTAAACCAATTCATTGCTAAACGCCAATTTTGAATTGGCATCGTCCATTTCTTCGCAGCATTTGATGTTGCTAAGTAAATGACCTTCTTTACTGAGTCATCAGATGAAAAGATTTTCCTTTTCTTCGTTGAATGGCGTATTACGCTATTCAACGACTCAATCGCATTTGTTGTATAAATAGCATGACGTATTTCGGCTGGATAGCTAAAGATCGTTCGGATATTTTCCCAATTGGCCCGCCAGGATTCTCCAATTTTGGGATACTGGTGATTCCATTGATCACAGAAGATGTCTAGGGACTTTAAAGCATTTTCCTCTGTACTTGCCTGATAAATCGCTTTCAGACCCGACGTAACAGCCTTGTAGTCTTTCCAGCTTACAAATCTCAGGCTATTGCGTACAACATGCACAATACACAGTTGAATATCAGTATGAGGGTAAACAGAGGCTATCGCGTCAGGAAAGCCTTTTAATCCATCTACACAGGCAACAAGAATGTCCTGTACTCCTCGATTTTTTAGCTCTGTCATGACTGACAGCCAGAATTTGGCACCTTCTGTCTGAGCAATCCACATACCCAGTAATTCTTTTTGCCCATCCATATTGATGCCTAAAGCAAGGTATACGGACTTGTTAATCACATTGGAGTGCTGACGGACTTTGACAACAATACAGTCAAGATAGACAACAGGATAAAGGCTATCTAAGGCTCTATTTTGCCACTCAGTCACTTGCTCAATCACAGCATCGGTAACTTTGCTGATGAGAGATGCTGACACATCGGCATCGTACATTTCTTTGAAGAAGGCTACAATTTCCCTATTAGTCATTCCTTTTGCATACAGTGAGAGGATTTGGTCATCCATACTGGTGATGCGTGTTTGGTGCTTTTTGATAATTTGTGGCTCAAATGAACCTTCTCGATCACGGGGAATATCTAAAGCCAGTTGTCCATCTTGAGTTGTAATGGTTTTAGAACTAAACCCATTACGGCTATTTGAGCCTTTCTTGGGCTGATGCTTTTCATAACCGAGATGGTCTGAAAGTTCAGTATTGAGTGCAGTTTCAATCATGAATTTTTTAAAGACTGCTGTCATTTGGTTTAAGTCTTCTGGTGTTTTTAGCCCTTTAGCCAATTCGGCAGCCATACTTTTGATTGTTGCTTCATCCATGTGAAGTACCTTTTGTAATTATCCTCTGAAGGATAAATGAAAATTAAGTACTTACACAAAATTTAGAACAGTCCCCAAAAATTGCCTATTTCTTTATTCAATCGGCAGGTCGACATTTAAATGACGGCGGCAAGATTTGTTCAATCGTGACTTCTCTTCTTGCAGCCTACACTGGACTCTATTCAACCTATGAAGGTTTAAAAGCACCTGTTGAACATTACACCCGCGCTGCATCAAAAGAATTTGGTGACCGCCAGATTTCTGTGACTGCTGTTGCACCAGGCCCAATGGACACACCATTCTTTTATGGCCAGGAGTCTGCTGAAGCAGTGGCTTACCATAAATCAGCTTCAGCTTTAGGTGGACTTACTAAAATTGAAGATATTGAGCCTCTCGTTCGCTTTTTAGTCACTGATGGTTGGTGGATTACGGGCCAGACGATTTTCGCAAATGGTGGTTATACCACTCGCTAAAATTAAAAAAGCCGCATCTCATCGTGCGGCTTTTTCTTTAGGACTATTTAATTATAAAAACTCTTCGAGTACCGAATTTAAGAAAATATGCCCTTGCTCTGTACAGGCCAAACGAGTGCTGTCCTCTACCAGAAGTTTCCTTGCCCGTAATGAAGTAAGCACATCATTTAAATCATCTAAACTTAAGCCTGTACGCTGTTTATATAAATCGGCTTTTACCCCATCATTTAAGCGTAAAGCATTCATCATAAACTCAAAAGGTAGTTCATCTGCTTCAATCTTTTTCATTTGCAAATGTTCTGCTGGAACTTTAGCTAAATAGTCTTTCGGCAAACGAGTCTTTTGGAAACGATAGACGCCATCTGGCTGTGTTACTTTGCCATGTGCACCTGCACCAATTGCAAGATAATCACCAAACTCCCAGTAATTTAAATTATGAGCAGAAGGCTCCTCTTTACGCCAAGCTGACACTTCATAATTAATAAAGCCATTTGCTTTTAGATATGCTTCGCCTTGCTCTTGAATATCTTCTAACACTTCATCTTGAGGTAGAACAGGCTGTGTTCGGAAAAACACGGTATTTGGCTCAATAGTAAGTTGATACCAACTGATATGTGTAGCACCATGCTCTACAGCCATCTTTAAATCATAAAGTGCTTGTTCGAGTGTTTGCTCAGGCAGCCCATGCATTAAATCGACATTAACTCGCTTAAAGCCTGCTTGTCTTGCTTGCTCTATTGCATCCATAGCATTGTTTGCTGAATGAATACGTCCAAGCTTTTGCAAGTGATCTGTATTAAAAGTCTGTACACCAATCGACAACCGGTTAATACCCGCCTCTAAATAGCCTGCAAACGGGTCATGTTCTAGTGTTCCCGGATTAGCTTCTAAAGTAATTTCACAATCATCTTCAAAGTTAAGTAATGACTTAAGCTGCTCAAACAGCCATGCATAACCTTTAGCAGAAATGAGTGAAGGCGTTCCCCCACCAATAAATACACTGTGAATTGAACGCCCTTGGGCCATCTCAAATTGAGTTTCAAAGTCGGCCACTAAGGCTTTTAAATAGATTTGCTCGAGTTCTGACGAAAGCGCACCATCAGGCACCGCATGCGAGTTAAAGTCACAATATGGACATTTACGCACGCACCAAGGCATGTGGATATATAAAGATAACGGAACAGAAGCAGGGTTTAATACAGCCAAGGAACAAGGTCCAATTTACACAATATTTCTATTTTAACATGACTGCATCAATGGGCTTATGAAAACATACCTTAATTGCTTTAGACTGTTTTTAAACATACTTAAATATTGATAAAAATGATGAAATTCTCTAGTCAACTTTTCCTGATCTTACCCTTAGCTATGGGAATCGGTGTTGCCATGGCTTTTCAGACTGCAATCAATGCTCAGCTTCGTGAGCAATTACACTCACCATTACAAGCGGCATTGTTATCATTTTTCATAGGCACTATTGTCTTGGCCATTATGGTGTTCTTCCAAAGTGCTGAAAAACCCTCTTTAAGTGAAATATCTAATATTCCTTGGCTTCTTTGGACCGGAGGATTTCTTGGGGTTTATGCAATTAGCATGAGCATTTATACTGCACCTAAGCTTGGTTTTTTAACCTTTACAGGGTTAGTCGTTTTTGGACAATTGGTCATTTCTATGTTACTTGATCATTTTGGCTGGTTAGGTACCGAAAAGACACCCGTTACATGGCAACGGTTTCTTGGTGGAGTGGTCATCTTTGTTGGTGTGTTACTCACCTTGCAGCGCTAGTTTCATTTTTATATTTATAAAGAGTACCTTTTGTGTCGAATGTCACGTCGTTTCGGGCTGAATTAAAACAACTCTTCCATTTAATGTTACCTATTTTAATTACGCAGTTTGCTCAAGCAGGGTTCGGGTTAATTGATACCATTATGGCTGGGCATTTATCTGCCGCAGACTTAGCCGCTATTGCGGTAGGTGTAGGTTTATGGGTTCCGATTATGCTTCTGTTTAGTGGAATCATGATTGCCACTACGCCGTTAGTTGCAGAGGCAAAAGGCGCTAGAAATACAGAACAAATTCCTGTGATTGTTCGTCAGTCATTATGGGTTGCCATCATTTTAGGTGTAATGGCTATGCTCATTTTGCAGCTTATGCCTTTTTTCTTACACGTATTCGGTGTTCCAGAAAGCTTAAGACCTAAAGCAAGTTTATTCTTGCATGCTATTGGTTTAGGTATGCCTGCTGTAACTATGTACGCAGCGCTACGTGGCTATTCAGAAGCTTTAGGCCACCCACGTCCTGTAACCGCGATTAGCTTATTGGCCTTAGTGGTTTTAATCCCGCTTAACATGATTTTTATGCATGGCTTAGGACCAATTCCAGCGTTAGGTAGTGCAGGCTGTGGCTTTGCAACCTCCATTTTACAATGGCTCATGCTGATCACTTTAGCAGGCTATATCTATAAAGCTTCTGCTTATCGAAATACTTCTATTTTTAGTAGATTTGACAAAATTAACCTGACTTGGGTTAAAAGAATTTTACAGCTTGGTCTGCCAATTGGTTTAGCTGTGTTTTTTGAAGTGAGTATTTTTAGTACAGGAGCATTGGTCCTTAGTCCACTAGGTGAAGTGTTTATTGCCGCGCATCAAGTGGCAATTTCTGTTACTTCGGTACTGTTTATGATTCCGCTTTCACTTGCGATTGCCTTAACCATTCGCGTGGGAACGTATTATGGTGAAAAGAACTGGGCTTCCATGTACCAAGTGCAAAAGATTGGTTTGAGTACAGCAATACTTTTTGCTCTATTAACCATGTCATTTATTGCCCTAGGCCGTGAACAAATTGTCTCGGTTTATACTCAAGACATAAACGTTGTACCTGTTGCGATGTATTTACTCTGGTTTGCAATGGGTTATCAGTTGATGGATGCCCTACAGGTCAGTGCTGCCGGCTGTTTAAGAGGGATGCAAGACACCCAAGCACCGATGTGGATTACGCTTATGGCATATTGGGTGATTGCTTTTCCAATCGGGCTTTATTTAGCACGTTATACCGATTGGGGCGTAGCTGGTGTGTGGTTAGGTTTAATTATTGGCTTAAGTATCGCCTGTGTTTTACTGCTCTCACGGCTCTACCTAAATACAAAGCGCCTAAGTCAAACCTAATAAAAAAGCCGATGAAATATCGGCTTTTTTATTTTATGCAGACTTTGCCCGAGGGCTTGCTCCAATTTGCCACACAAATGGTAAATCTGTACGGTTTACTTCCCAATCTCCAATCACTTTTTCTTTATAAATAAGCGGATTATGTGAAGACACAGTACGCGCATTACGCCAGAAACGATCAAGTTGTTTCGCTTGGCTACTTGCTGATGCACCTAATGCATTAAATAACTGACTTGTTAAATCGAGTACTAGATTAGAAATTACGACCTGCCCTTGTGCCGACTCAAGCTCGGCATCTACATTAAACTGATGCTCTTTCACTTCAGACTCGGCAAAATGGCTTTCATAAGCCTTTTGTAATGCCTCGGCCGTTTTCAAGGTGATTGCTTCACTTGCATAAGCTTGAGCTGAGGCCTTACCGACCACTTGTAAAACTTGTGGGTCGTGACGAACCAAGTCACCATTACCATGACTAAAAATACGTTTGCGTTCACGAATTTCCTGACTGAACGTCTCGACTGCAGCGCGCGCAATACCTGTTAAAGTTGCAAGATGCACCACCTGATAAAAAGCGGTTTGATACTTAAAACGTTGATCAAATGGAATGAGGTTTGAAGCTGGCAAATGAACTTGATGTACTTTTAAAGTACCACTGCCGGTTGTCTTTTGACCAAAGCCATCCCAATCATCAAGCACACTTACACCTGTTTCATGACGGTAAATAGCAGCAATCACATGACGGTCATTTACCTCATCGTAAGCAAATAAATCAATCCAGTCTGCAAAAATACTTCCTGTTGAATAGTACTTTTCACCATTTACTACTAAGTTACCCGAAGCGTCTTTGGTGACACGTGTAACAACATCACCAATCTGTACGTTTCCAACTTCTGTCCATGCATTTCCGACTAAATCACCTTGTACAAAGCGCTGAAACCAGACTTCTTGCGAATGCTCTTTATGAGCAACCAAGCGATCTTCAACAAATGCAAAATGGCCACGTAAAGCTTGAACAATATTGGAATCAGCTTCTGCTAACTCTGCTAAAAGCTGGAACAGTTGAGGTAATGAAACCCCATCTCCACCATATTTACGGGGTACTCGTACAGCACCCAACTTAGCTTCTTTTAACCACTGAATCGGTTCAAAAGGTAAGATCCGCTCTTTTTCCCGTTGAATTGCACCTTGCGCAATTTTCTCAAAAATGGGACGAAATCTGTTTGCAACCTTCTCATAATCCGCACCGACCGATAGTTCTTCTAATTCAATTTGGGCTGTTGTCATCGTTATTCTCCTAATCTTGTCTTTTCTTGAATTTAGCTCCATGCATGACGAGGTGGCTGAACTCCATTGAGGTAGTAGTTACCGACAATGTGATATTTCCAGCGCACAGGATCATGCAAGGTATGGGTACGGGCATTGCGCCAGTGACGGTCAAGGTTGAGTTCAGATAAAGTAGAACGCGTACCCGATAACTCAAAAAGTTTATTGGCAGCCAAAATAGCAATTTCTGTGGTAAGTACTTTTGCCTCGGCAACCAATAGTGTCGCTTGGTTTACATGTTCTTCGCTGGTGTCAGCAATCGCTTGATCAATTGCATCTCCAGCCAAGTCAAGGACTGCTTCTGCTGCACGCAGTTTGATTTTTAAGTCACCAATATTTGCAATGGTGTAAGGGTCATCACTGGCTTTTTCCAGACCTGAATCAATCCATGCACGGCTGTGATTTTTGACGTATTGAATCGTTTCTTCAATTGCACCACGCGCAATACCTGCATCGACTGCAGCCTGAATAAACTGAGAAATAGCACCTGCTGGTGTTGGGCGTTCAAATGCTTGGTAAATCGGAACTAAATATTCTTCACGTACTGGCACCTGATTCAGCTCTACCGTGCCACTAGCGGTGGTACGTTGTCCAAAACCAGACCAGTCATTAATAATATTGACCCCAGAAGTTTCACGTGGCACAAGTGCAGCATAAGGTTGTCCTTGTTCATTTACAGCAACAATTGGAATCCAATGTGCGAGCAAAGCACCCGTTGCAAAGAATTTTTTGCCATTAATTTCATAGCCATGTTCGTTTTTTTGGAGTTTAGTGGTTAGGTCCGCTACTGTTTTACTGTGTTTTTCCGAAAATGCATTGCCAAAACGAATTCCTCTTAGCACCAAATTAAAGAAGAACTGTTGCTGTTCAGGTTTCGCATCTAGTCTTAAATGTTCAATAAAAGCCAAGTGATTTTGAGGCAACTGAGCAAGAGAAGGATCGACACTTGCAATTGTTTTGATCACTTCCGCTAAAGTTCGATACTTGACTTGTGCGCCACCAAATTGCTTAGGTACTGTAATGGCCCACAGGCCGCTTTGTGAGAACTGCTGAATTTCATTTAAGGGTAAACGGCGTTCTCTATCACGATCTGATGCTTCTTGGGCAAACTCTTGAGCAAGTTGCTTGGCAATCTCAATTGCTTCTTCATCAGAACGAATAATATGTGCATCTTTCGACTGCTCGAATACAGATAAAGGAACCGCTTGAGAGCGCCCATAGGACGAATTTAGACTGGTCATAACTTTTATTGTCTCTATTTCTTATTTAACATGTCCTTCACCTTAGCACTAAAAAAACAGCGACTTTATAGATATTAAAGCTTTGTTTATGAAATGAATTTTGAAAAGCTTTTCACATTTTTTACTTTAAAAATAACGTTTTGTTTTTCGAAAATTTTCTTACATGCGATAAACAATTTCATATAGGCTTTTTAAGTTTTGTCACCTATGATCAAAACTAGACAATATTATGTTGTAGTCAACGAGGTATCGAAGATATGGCAAAGAATGCAAGTTCACCTGGCAAACGATTTATGAAACTTGCAGGAATGACCGCGAGCATTGCAACAAAAACCGTTTCTAACTCGATTCGAAACCTGACTGCGGATGAAGAACAGAAACTGGCTGCAAAAACTAAATTGTTTCAAGATATCGGTCTACAGATTGCAGACACCTTAGGCGAAATGAAAGGTGCCGTCATGAAAGTTGGGCAAATTGCATCGCAGTATAAAGATATCTTCCCACCAGAAGTTGCTAAAGCAATATCAAAACTACAACGCCAAGCTCCAGCCATGCCTTTTGCAGCAATTCAACAACAAGTTGAACGTGAGCTTGGAAAACCGCTCAACGCTGCCTTTAAATCTTTTGATGAACAGCCTTTTGCTGCTGCCTCGATTGGACAAGTTCACAAAGCAGTTTTGCCAAATGGTGAACAAGTTGTGGTTAAGGTTCAATATCCCGGTGTTGATGAAGCCTGCGAAAGTGACTTAAAACAAGTACGTTTAGCACTACGCTTAATGGGTGTACTTAAGATTGATAAAAAATTGCAAGATCAGCTTTTTGCAGAGATTCAAGATAGTCTATCAGCAGAGCTTAACTATGAAATCGAAGCTCAAAATCTTGAAGTCTTTAAAACTTTTCATAGCAAGTTAGATGACAAAATCATCATACCGACTGTTTATAAAGATTACTCTTCAAGACGTATTTTAACCTTAAGCCTTGAACAAGGTGACAGCATTGAAACTGCTAGTTCTTGGTCTATCGAAATTCGAAATACAATTGGCCGACGTTTAATCCGCGCTTTAGGTCAGGAAATGTTTTTTTTAAAACGTTTTCACTGTGACCCACATCCGGGTAACTTTGCCTTCCGCCAAGATGGTAGTGTGATTATTTATGACTATGGCAGTGTTAAAACGCTTTCCAATGAAATTGTCTATAGCTTTAAACGATTGGTGAATGCAGCTCGTCATGAAGATATTGACCTTATTGAAACTGAGTTACTTGCCCTGCAATCACTGACCGAAAAAGGTAAATTCCCGAGCGATCTTTATAAACTCTGGATTGAAGTGTTGTTGCGTCCACTTACCACAACCTATGATTTTGCAGAGAATTCATCCCATCATGATGGCATGTTACTCGTGAAAAAGTCTTTAAAATATTGGGATGTCTTTAAACCTTCACCAGATACATTAATGGTTAATAGAACCATTTCAGGACACTACTGGAACCTCATTCACTTAAAAGTACATGACAACCTGAATGATTTATTTGAAGAACTTGTTCCTCCTTCTAACTAATTCAATGAACTGATCAATGTAACCTTTCGGAGGTTACATTGACTTATCAATTGTTATGTTATAACATTTCTTTAATCAAAAATAATTTAGGACAATCTCTCATGCGTAAAGATATTCATCCTGCTTACCAACAAGTGTTATTTCATGACACCAATGCAGACGTGTACTTCTTAATTGGTAGTACCATTCAGACTAAACAAACCAAAGAATATCAAGGACAAGTCTATCCTTATGTGACTCTTGATATTTCAAGTGCTTCACATCCGTTCTATACAGGTGAAGTACGTCAAGCAAGTAATGAAGGGCGTGTTGCAAGCTTTAACAAACGCTTCGCTCGCTTTAATCGTAAGAGTTAATCTTACGTTAAGTTTTAACCAATACACTTAAATCATTGGAAGCCTAAGACTCATCTCCTCCACTTAGGCTTCTTTTTTTATGTGCATTTTTTCAATGATTTTCTAAGGTGTGTATAAAGTTAAACTTATCCACAATCTTCACAAGAACGCTTCTGATTTTTCTCAACAACCCATCATTTTTTATAGCTCTCAAGCTTTCAAAACATGTATTCAATGCTATGCTTAAGCCCTATTTGATAGGAAGTTTAAGATTATGGCACAAGAGTTACTTGCCCAATTACAAGCAGGCACAGCAAAATTTTCAGATGTTTTAGCTTATATTGAAGCACGCTACCAACATACTCCAACAGCTTTTCAAAATGGCGCACAGCATAACGCTGCAACTGAAAATCAAGGCAGTGCAAAAGTTTTCTCTTTTGCTAAGTTACAAGGTTTAGACCAAGCACAAACTTTAAGTTTATTTGCAGAGCACTATGCATCTGTATTAGCGACCCCAGAGGGAACTGACCACCAAAATATTCGTCAGTTTATGCAAAATGGTTGGGATGGTGTGAAGTTTGAAGGTCAGGCTTTAACTAAAAAGTAATTAAGTATTTGTGAATACATGACGGAGTCTTACCGTTTATTCTCAAATGAAAGTAGCTAATTCTGTTACTTTGGTTTTGCCCAAAGTAACCAAAGGCATTTGTCATCAACAGAACCTGTTTCCCGTTTGCACTTATCCAATATTTTGCAAAAACAATATATAGCTGATTTCAGTCAGGCTGTTGATGGCTTTAACGCGTATCAAATCCTAAAATAAATCAGATGTTTTTAATTCATCATTTACTATCGTGACAAGCGGCATGAATGCCGCTGTTTTGCTGTGCTACATGGATGTAGCATCAGCGAAACAAAAGATTTTTGCTTACTTTTGATCTCTCAAAAGTAAGGTATGCCTATACAAATGGTCTTGGAGAATATCGTAAAACAGAGGCCGTGCAGTATATATCGCTCCTTAAACATCGGAATATCAGTTGCCTGCTACCCAATAATAAGTCGCCAACCCCAAACACGTAAAAATTAAAGACCCAATTAAATGAATAGAAATCGCCAACATCGCCATTCCCCACTTACCACTTTGCAATAAGGTGACGATCTCAATCGAGAACGTTGAAAAAGTAGTTAAAGCACCACAAAAACCGGTAATCACAAAAAGCTTATAATTCGGGTTCAAATCACTATGAGCAAAATAAGCCATCGCAAAACCAATAATAAAGCCACCGACCAAATTAACAGTAACAGTACCCAACGGAATTTGCGGATAAATCGGGTTGAGTTTTAAACCTAAAAACCAACGCAACCACGCCCCTAGAACTGAGCCTAAAGCAATTGAAAGTAAAGGATAATACATAGAACCACCCCTTTAGTGAGATGCTAAAAGAGCAAATAAAAATGATGGGAAAAGTGACATGGCGTACTCCAAAAATAAGCAGAGTACGCAATAACCTACGTACCCAGCGATATAAATATATGAGGGTAACGTAGGCATCATTAGCCAATACGGCGGTTTTTCAAGGGAGGAATGCCATCTCCCTGTTTTAAGTATATTAAATCATCTAAAAGTTGATTAAAACATACTTTTTAAATCATGGACGTTCATCGTATTGCGGTAAATCGTCACAAATGCTTTCCCACTCTGCTTTTGAAGCAGCAAAAATATGCATTGTCGGCTTTTGGTCTAATGGTGTATCTAGTGTCCCAATTCTTAAACGATACATTTCTGGTTGGGCATCACGCGAACTAATAAGCGGTGAACCACATTCACTACAAAACCAACGGTACACACCGTTCACAGCAAATTTTTTGACGAGGTCTTCACCTTGTGTAATTTTAAAATCTGCACTGTTGACAGGAGCATTCGTGGCAAATGCTGTTCCATTGGCTTTCCGACAGCGTTGGCAATGACACTGAATAATATCTCCGATACCGCCTTTAATTTCATAGCGGATACCCTGACATAAACAACTTCCTTGATAAACTGGTGATGTCTGAGACATGTTCTCATAAATCCTATTATTATTGATCGCTCAAAAATAACACTTTTCACATATCAAACATAGCACCAAATTCGCTGTTATTTTTCTAAGAATGAATGCACACCTTCACCAGCTGCTCGGCCCGTAGCAAAACATGCTGTAAGCAAATATCCGCCTGTAGGAGCATCCCAATCCAGCATTTCGCCACAGCAAAAAACACCTGAGGTTTGTTTCAGTTCTAGACTTTCAGTTAATGCACCTTGCTTGACGCCACCAGCACAACTAATTGCTTCTTCAATCGGTCTAAAACCATCTAATTTAATTTGAAGTGCTTTAATTTGCTGAGCCATAACCTCTGGTTGGCTCCATAGCGATTTATCAACCACTTCTCTAATTAAGTTAATTTTGGCCGTGTCTAAGCCCGCTTTACGCCAGATATTAGTAAGCGATTGTTTTTTGCTAGCCTGTAACTTTTTAACTAACTGTGTAAGCTCTACATCAGGCAATAAGTCTAAAAATAGATTTAAACTTTTTCCTTGTTTTTGTTGTTCTCTTAAAGCTCGTCCGAGTTTATAAATGACCCCACTTTCTAAACCGTAGTGAGTAATCACAATATCACCATGAGTAACTTGGTTAGGTTCAACCCACGCATTGATACGCTTTAAAGGTTCCCCAAAACAACTTTCCATAAAAGCTGACCAAGTGTGCAATACCCCTGCGTTACTCGCTTGAAAAGGTTCGATACTGGATTGATCCATCCATTTTTGCCAAGCGCCATCACTACCCAATTGAGACCAAGACACCGCCCCGCATGCTAATACCACTGCATCGTATTGTTGGGTAAAAGTTTCAGTGATTTGATTATTTTGGTTTTCTAAAGTCACTGTTGTACCTTGCAAATTAATACAACGATGACGATAAAAGAATTTAACTTGCTGTTCTGCTAAACGTTTTAACCAAGCACGAAGTAAAGGAGCCGCTTTCATTTCAACAGGGAAAATACGACCAGAACTACCTACATACGAGTCTATTCCTAGACTTTTCATCCAGTTCTGAATCCAGACTGCATCCCATTTTTTAACCCACGGTTTGAGCCATTCTGCATGGTCATAACGTTCAATGAACTGGGATAATGGTTCAGCATGCGAGATATTTAGCCCTGTTTTACCAGCCATCAGAAACTTACGCGCAGCCGAAGGTTTTTGCTCAAACACATCAATTTCATAAGCATACTGACTCAGTCCCTCAGCTGCCATTAAACCAGCCGGACCAGCACCAATAATGGCAATCCGCTTATTCGCCATGTGTTTGCCCTTGCAATGGCGCAAACTCATCAAAACGAGTGGTATAACCTTCAGGCTTGGTCATAATGAGCTGCTGACAAAGCTCGCCACGCTCTAAATATTTAATTTCAAAATGAGTGCGTGCAGAGGTTTGCGCAATTTTTTCTTTTTGGTAAGGCAGCTTCCACACATTTAATAACTGTTGTTCAGCTTCTTCAATATATTCAGGAATATTACTTGCTAAAGTAATAGTTCCACCTGTTTTCAGGCGTGATAACAGGAACTCAAAAAATGGCATGTTCAACCAGCGTTGTGCTGGATTATGAGGTTCTGGGTTCGGATAGAGAATAAAAAAATGTTCAACTTGAGCAGGGTGTAAAGCATGTACAACCCAAGGTAAAGCATCTGCATGTACAGGTACCAAGTTGTCTCTTGGTTCCAAACCATGCTGCTTTTGCATGGCTAAGAATTTTTCTCTAGTTCGTTCAATTGCATATAACGTGTGCTGAGGATTTTGCCCACTAAATAGCAGAGCATGTTTACCTTTGCCTGCCCCAATTTCTACACAAATTGGAGTATTTTCAATTGGGGTAAAATCACGAGGCGCTTGCATACGTTGTGCTTGAAATTGACGAATCTGCATAATCACATCAAACTAAATAAAAATCGGCACAAGTCTAACAAGTCACCTGACTTTTGCCTAATCTATTTCTCTTCACTTTGAGGATATCGCTTTATGCCACGTACATTCCCCTGCCCACGTTGTGGTGAACCAAGTGTTTGGGAAGGCAATGAATTTCGTCCGTTTTGTTCTGAACGTTGTAAACTCATTGATTTAGGCGCTTGGGCAAACGATGAATATAGACTGCCTACCCAAGATGCTCCTCAGCAAGACAAGGGTAGTCAGCATGAAGATGATTATGAAGATTAACCCGCTTTACCTGCGACAAAAGGGTTAAATTGTTTTTCATAGCCAATGGTACTCATTGGACCATGACCCGAAATAAACTGGGTTTGATCTGGCAAGCTAAAGCATTCACGTTGAATCGACTCAATGAGTTGCTCATGGTTACCACGTGGAAAGTCTGTTCTGCCTATTGAGCCTTTAAATAGGACATCGCCAGTCCAGAGTAAACCATGATTCTTGTTATAGAACATGACGTGACCTGGTGTATGTCCTGGTGCAAAACGCACCTCAAACTCATCTTCACCGAGTTTTAGCACTTCACCGCCTTCAAGCCATTGATCAACTTTTACTGGCTGTGGAATTGGAAAACCATAACGTGCTGAAACCTCCTGAATCATATCTAGCCAGAACTGATCTTCTTTATGCGGACCAACAACAGGAACACTCCATTCTTGTGCGAGCTCACCCACCGCCCCTGCGTGGTCTAAATGCCCATGAGTGAGCCATAACGCTTTTACTTTTAAACCTAAGGCTTCTACTTCTTTCTTCAAAACAGCAGCGTCACCGCCTGCATCAATCAAAACTGCTTCTTTTGTTTCACTGTCCCAAACTAAAGAACAATTTTGAGCAAAAGCAGTAACTGGAACAATTTTGACTTGCAGCATAAGAACCTCTGGCTAAAACGCAATTAACGGTGGGCTAAGGTATGGGTAAGGGCATCAAGATTAGCCTGAACTAAACCTGCAAGCAAATCAATATGAGCTTGATCGCTATTTAAAGCAGGAATGTAAGCGTAGCTTCCACCACCTGCCTCTTGAAACAACTCAGCGTTTTGCATAGCGAGCTCTTCAAGTGTTTCTAAACAGTCAGCAGAGAAAGCGGGACTTAAAACCTGAACAGACTTAACGCCTTGCTTCGCCCAATCTTGTAAGAGCTGATCGGTATAAGGTTTCACCCATTCTTGTTTTCCAAACCGTGATTGGAAACTAATAGCCCATTCATCATCTTTTAAATGCAAAGCTTCAGCGACTAACTTTGCAGTAATACGACAACGATCTGCATAAGGATCTCCTTTATCTGCATAAGGCTGCGGAATACCATGAAAAGACATCAATAGTTTTTCAGGCTTACCATGCTGTGCTTGATAAGCTAAAACACTTTCTGCCAGTGCTTGAATAAACATTGGGTGCTGGTAGTAGTCTTTAATAATGGTCAAGCCTGGCAAATTTCGCTGAGTAGGAATCCACTTAGCAAATGCGTCATATAACGGTGCTGTCGATGTGGCAGAATACTGAGGAAATAAAGGCAATAAAATGACATGCTCTTGTGGATGAGCTGCTAACTTTTCTAAAACTGCATCAATACCCGGATTACCATAAGTCATGGCGGACAACACAGTTAAGTCAAACTGTTTATTTTCACGCTCTAAATAAGCCTGCACACGTTGAGTTTGCTCAAATACAATTTCACGCATGGGCGAATCGGTAGACCATACCGAAGCATAGGCATGCGCTACTCTTTTTGGGCGAAAAGGCAAAACAAACAGATTTAAGATAATCCACCAGATGAATTTTGGTATTTCAATCACACGTGAATCAGATAAAAACTGCTTTAAAAAACGGCGCACCGCTGGGACAGTTGCCTCATCCGGTGTGCCTAAATTCGCTAAAATGACAGTAACTTTCGGTTTTTGTTCAAACGACATGCGCAAATGCCTTTCAGTTCATCTTATGACACTAATGTAACAGTTTTCATGGTCATATCTAAATTGAATTGCTCTAAGCTTTTAATCGAGTCACCCGATGGTTCCATTTATAACTGAGCAAGAGCTTTTGCGCTTTTGTCGTCACCTTCCATAAACTATGCTGCTGATCAATCTTGGTTGGAACAATCCAACCCTGTGATTGCATCTGATTTTTAATACGGAATAGTGCCTTGTGATTAATCTGTGCGCCAGCCACTGCATGTGCTCTTGGCAACTCCTGACGGGCATCCTCTAGTCCCGCATGATTGAGATATTCATTGAGACAAGTTCCAAAGTTTTCTTCTGGCATGGCTGTCTCAAAATGTTTAGCCAATATACTTAAGAGCTGTGACCAAGTCATTTGTCTCTGACGCTTAAGCTCTCTAAAGTTGCCATCTTGAAAAGCTTGAATGTGATATTCAAACGCAAAAACATCATGTGGAGCCACTTCATTGGTTTGAGTTGATGACTCTACTAACTGTTGCTCTAATTGTGAAATTTTACTTTTTAATCGATTAATTTCATCTTCTAATTGATGTGCTTGGTGTGCAGGTACCCAGCCTTGCCCCACATGCTGTTCAACTATTAGAGGCATATTTAAACGGACCGCTAACTCTAAGTCACGAGGGCTTTTAAAGTAAAATATGTGGTGAGCTTCATGTAATAGTTTTTTTCTAAATGCGAGAAATTTTTCTTTAAGCTGTGGATGAGCCTCTTGTAAATGCATCTCGCGACTTTCCGGCTGTTCATGCATAAATACAACAATCGGTTTAGCTCGACTTAAAGCGTATTCATACTCTAGAGCAAAGTAACTAGCACCAGAAATAGATTGTTCACCATACTGGCTACCTAGCAACAAAACAATATAATCCGATTCATCAATTTGCCGACGGGCAAGTGTTGTAGTTAAAGGACTTCTATACTCTAAACCCCAAGCAAAAAAACCCATACTGACTAAAGTTTGAGAGAGAACCATACGTTCAGGTTGCATCTCGCGACCTGACGTTGAAATAAAAATCTGATAGCGTGTATCGAGCATAACAATACCCTTATCGCCCCATAATCTTAATATGGCCCAAATAAGCCAAGATTATGAACCGCCCCAAATAAGAAAAATAAATATAAAAAACGCTTTCTTCTGAATGCCTACAACAGAGCTCAACTCAGATTGTGTAGCGTCCATGTCAATTCTTGTGGAATCATATTCTGTAAAACAGGTTGCAATGCTTCGGCATTATTACCACTTACATAACATTCAATACGTGCAACATTCTGACGTATTTGGTCACATAATAACTCATTTTTTATTAAAATACGGGCTGTTTGTCGGGCAACTGCCAATCCCGAATCAACCAGTGTGAATTGGTTATCAAAAAGATGATGAATTGCTTCATTTAAGAACGGATAATGTGTACAACCAAGCACTAAATAGTCAGCCCCTTGATCGGCTGCAGGCTGTAAAACCTCTTTTAATGCATTCAAACAAACAGGACTCATTTGCTGGCCTGCTTCGACACAAGGAACAAGCTCCAGATTGGTTAAAGTCATGACTTTAACACCCGCTGGAACAGCAAATTTTTCAACGACATCTTTAATAAGTTGCCCACGAAAAGTAGCAGGCGTTGCCAATACTGCAACTACTTTAGAACGGGTTTGTAATACGGCAGGGTTTAATGCCGGTACTAAACCAACAATGGGAAAGTGCTCGCCATAATGTTCACGTAAATGGTCAAGACTAAATGCTGAGGCAGTATTACATGCCACGACTGCAATTTTACAACCTTGGCGGTATAACCAGTCGACAGCGCGAGCGGTAAGCTCTCTAATTTCTTCATCAGAACGAGGGCCATAAGGAACATAGGCTGTATCGGCATAATACACAATATGTTCGTTTGGCAAATATCTGGCAATTTCTGCTGCAACTGACATACCTCCAATACCTGAATCAAAAATACCAATTGGGGCATCTGCCGATGCTTTAGGCATAGATTCTAATTCGGTAAATAAAGGCTGTATGGCTGTCATGGCAGTACTAGAGAGTGTCGGAAAATTTCACTCTATAAAGCTTAAACCTCAAGTGCCTAATTGCAAGTGCAAATTACCACTTTTTAACTGCAAAATGGTTTCGCCTTTATCATTTTCGACCAATGTTCCGTAGTTCACGAGATGATAGAAAGCCTGACGTTGAATAAGCGCATTAATACCAAATCGGACATGCACGTATGGGCGTAATTCTCCTGCATATTCGCGCATAAAAATCGGGTGTTCTGCATCAACTAAAATCACATCTTGATTGGTGGTAGTCAGTTGCAAAAACTGATCACCTGAAATTTCAACCTGATCGACCTGATTGACCAATAAAGGTTCATCTTCAACTTCGATTTCAATTTGTTCTACAGGGGTTTTCAGGTAGAATTTACCCTCTTCTTTCCATAGGACTTTGGTAAACAAATCCAATAGAGCTTGGCGCTTGATTAATTGACCTTCGTGCCACCATTCTCCATTGGCTTTAACCGTTAAATCCATTTTACCGCAATGCTTTGGATGCCATTGCTCTAAAGGTGGGATTGACCTTTTGTGACTTTGCTGTACACCTTTTAAGTATTGTGCAATGTTCATTAAGTTTTTATCATCAGATAACGGTATTTTTCCCATATCCGATGGGGAATTATTTTGATTTACCATAGTTTATGCCTTGCTGACGAGAAAATATGACGACTCAGCCAATTGGCTAGATCATGGTTTAAAACTATACTAGCCAAAACGATAAAAGGCACAATAGCATATTTGCGCCTATGGATTAAAACTCACGGCAGCACCGGATGATCTGACATTACGGTTGCCACCTTTAAGTATTGAGGAGTCCTACATGGAACACATCGAACGCGAATCGATGGAGTTTGACGTTGTCATCGTAGGTGCAGGACCTGCAGGTCTATCTGCTGCGATTAAGATCCGTCAATTAGCGATTGAGAATAACTTACCCGATCTTTCAGTTTGTGTAGTTGAAAAAGGCTCTGAAGTAGGTGCGCATATCTTATCTGGTGCTGTACTTGAACCGCGTGCTATTAATGAACTTTTCCCAAACTGGAAAGAAGAAGGTGCGCCTCTTAACGTGCCTGTAACTGAAGACAAAACTTTCTTCTTGCTTTCAGAAACTACGTCTAAAGAAGCACCTCACTGGATGGTTCCAAAAACCATGCACAATGACGGTAACTATGTTATCTCGCTAGGTAACGTTGTTCGCTGGTTAGGTCAAAAAGCTGAAGAATTAGAAGTTTCTATTTTCCCTGGTTTTGCTGCATCTGAAGTGCTTTACCATGAAGACGGTACTGTAAAAGGTATTCAAACTGGCGACATGGGTATTGGTAAAGATGGCGAACCAACGCATAACTTTACTCCGGGTTATGAGCTTCACGCTAAATACACCCTCTTTGCTGAAGGTTGCCGTGGTCACTTAGGTAAACGCCTAATTGCAAAATATAATCTTGATAAAGATGCTGACCCTCAGCACTACGGTATCGGGATTAAAGAACTTTGGGAAATTGACCCAGCAAAACATAAGCCGGGCTTAGTGATGCACGGTGCAGGTTGGCCATTATCTGAAACTGGTTCGTCTGGTGGTTGGTGGTTATATCATGCTGAAAACAACCAAGTGACTTTGGGTATGATTGTGGACTTGTCTTATGAAAATCCACACATGTATCCATTTATGGAAATGCAGCGCTGGAAAACTCACCCACTTATTAAACAGTATTTAGAAGGTGGTAAGCGTATTTCTTACGGCGCACGTGCTGTAGTGAAAGGCGGTTTCAACTCATTGCCTAAATTGACTTTCCCAGGTGGTTGCTTAATTGGTGATGACGCAGGTTTCTTAAACTTTGCAAAAATCAAAGGCTCACACACTGCCATGAAATCAGGCATGTTATGTGGTGAAGCTGTATTTGAAGCGATTGCTGCTGGTGTAGAAAAAGGCGGTGACCTTGCAATTGCACGTGTTACTGAAGGCGAAGATTTATTCGTTAAAGAATTGACTTCATACACTGACAAATTTAACAACAGCTGGTTAAAAGAAGAGCTTTTTAACTCTCGTAACTTTGGCCCAGCAATGCATAAATTTGGTCAATGGATTGGTGGTGCATTTAACTTTATCGACCAAAACGTCTTTAAAGTTCCATTTACTTTACATGACTTGAAGCAAGACTTTGCTGCATTGAAAACTGTTGATGCAACGAGCTTCAAACCAAACTATCCAAAACCAGATGGCAAGCTTACATTTGACCGTTTGTCTTCGGTGTTTATTTCAAACACTGTACATGAAGAAAACCAGCCAGCTCACTTGAAGCTTACTGACCCTTCAATTCCAGTGAACGTAAATTTACCAAAATGGGATGAGCCTGCACAGCGCTACTGCCCTGCTGGTGTTTATGAAATCATGGAAAATGATGATGGTTCTAAACGCTTCCAGATTAACGCAGCAAACTGTGTTCACTGTAAGACTTGTGATATTAAAGACCCATCTCAAAACATTACTTGGGTAACGCCTGAAGGCGGCGGTGGTCCAAACTATCCAAATATGTAATTCCTTAAAAAAACTCCCCTCAAATGAGGGGAGTTTTTTTATTAGAATATCTTCGATTTTTTACCAAATACCATAACTGTTGGTCCAATGGCTGTATGTGCAGCGCCATAGTCCTGATGAATCTCAATTCGATAATCATCACATTGATAGATATATTTATTGTTCTTTTGGACCCAACCTTTTTGGGGAACCTTAAAATTTTTGAGAATTCTACTTTTAAAAAGATCTAAGTCCGTCTCATAACTCGCCATAGGGCCATCAAGAAAATTCAAACTAAATGAAGTAATCACTTCGCTATCCAGATCGTAAGCAATATGATCAATCCAAGTCACGCCTGTTTTTTTGATCTGGGCATCAACCCCATCGGCAAACTCTAAATGGTAACTATCTCCTCCTAATACCACTTGCTTTACTGAAGGGTGAAGCTTTTGAAACTCACGAATATTTTGCCCAACCTTTAAACCTGCGACATTCATAGTTTGTATAGGAATTTCACAGGTTTTTGCATATGCGATTGAATTAAATAAGACACAAATAGCAAGCCCTAAGCATAGATGAGAACTTTTCATCTTTACGTCCTGAAATGAAGTGTATTCAGTGTTTTAGTTTTTATTAGATTCAAGAACATGGAGCTAAAGCTTTAGATATTTGCTTTAACCCTTTTTCACCAGATAATGAAATTCTTTATGACCATTTTCATCTAAGCGTTCTTCTTGCAAAAGCAACTCATGACCTAAATGCATACAAAATTTAGGAATGTCCCACGAAGTCGAATTGTCTGTTGCGAAGACCTCAACCACATCTCCAGACTTAGATTTACGAATGGCTTGATGTAACATCATAACAGGTTCCGGACAACGTAAACCACGCGTATTGAGTTGTACAGTAGGTGAAATAGGTTGTTCTGACATAACAAACTCGAACAAATAGAATTTTCACATTTTAGCATAAACTGATCACTGACTTATGAACTGTAACTGGTGTTTACATAACAATATGTGTTTTGTCTTTTACTTTGTTTTATAGATGCATAAGGGCCTTTTCTTCGGTATGATCAATGTATTCATTTGATACATTGAGTCTTTAGGAAAGATCATGCAAGAGGAACCGAGTCCGTCGTGGGGAATGCGAGGCTTACGAAAGTGGTTAGGTACAGCGCCCGAAACCCGAGATGAATTATTAAAACTAGTCCAAAATTCACGTCGTTTTTTAGAACCTGATACTGTTGCCATGCTTGAAGGTGTTCTTGACCTTCCTGCTACAAAAATTCGTGAAGTCATGACGCCACGAACAGCAATGATCAGTATGCAAGAAGATGATCAGTTACTTGATATTCTTCACGTATTGGTTGAGTCTGCTCACTCACGTTTTCCAGTTTTCTCAGCTGACCAACCCGATAACGTCGTCGGTATTTTATTGGCAAAAGATTTACTGCCATTTTTGACTGAACCGAATACCAAATTAGATATTGGCTCGCTTATGCGCCAGCCATTATTTGTGCCTGAAAGCGCACGTTCAGATCAAGTTCTTCGTATGCTCAAACATACCCAAACCCATATCGCAATTGTCATTGATGAATATGGTTCAACGGCTGGTCTTGTTACGCTTGAAGATATTCTTGAAGAGATCGTTGGTGAAATTGAAGACGAACATGATACTACTGATGAAGATGCACAGTACATTGTTCCAGATAACGACCATACTGTAGCGAATGCATGGATGGTGCAGGCACTTACACCAATTGAACACTTCAACACTGTTTTAGATGCTGATTTTTCTGACGATGAAGTAGAAACTGTCGGCGGTTTATTGCTTCAAGAAATTGGTCTAGTCAGTGATTTACAAGGTCAGACAGTTGAACTTGGAAAATGGTTATTTACGATTGTTGAAGCAGATGCCCGCACTATTCATCTGATTCGAGCTGTACGTCAATGAGAGCATACTTTGAAAAGCTGTTAGATTCTTCGCAACAACAAAAACAGCTTCCTTTAATTTTTCCATTGCTCATTGCTTTATTTTCAGGTGCCGTGTTCAGTTTTGCACTGGCACCTTATTATTGGTGGTGGCTGGCAATTTTGTCTCCTGCCCTACTCTATGCAACATTACATAAACGCTCAGCCAAACAAGCATTTGCAATTGGCTGGAGTTATGGTTTTGGTTTATGGTTTGTAGGGGCTTTCTGGCTCTATACATCTATCCATGTATACGGCGATACCAATGCCTTTTTAAGCGTATGTATGATTGCTGTTATGGCTCTTGTGATGGGGTTATTTACAGCATTCCAAACTTGGGTTTATCGACGCTTCTTCCCTGAAACACCGCTGACTTTCGCCCCTCTCTGGATTGTTTTTGAGTGGGCTAAAACTTGGGTGTTTACAGGTTTCCCATGGCTATTTGTAGGGTACGCTTTTACCGAACGTTTACTTGATGGCTATGCACCGCTATTTGGTATTTATGCAATTTCTTTCGTGGCAATTGTACTAGCATGTGCTTTAGTTGAAGTTCTGCGTAAGCGTATTTTCTGGGTTATTCCTTCTGCCCTATTAGTTTTAGGTGCATGGGGAGCATCATATATTCAGTTTGTACAACCTAAAGCGGCTAAACCGCTTAGTGTTTCGCTTATTCAAGGTAACATTCCACAAGATTTAAAATGGCTAACCGAATATCAAGTTAGAACATTAGAAATTTATGCAGGTTTAACTCAATCTGAATGGGGCCGTGACCTCATTGTATGGCCTGAGTCTTCAATTCCACTCTTCCAAACCGATATTGAACCGTTTTTGGATGCCATGGATGCACAAGCGAAAAAGAACCATACTGCTTGGGTAACCGGTATTCCTTATTGGGATGTTGCAAAATCACATCAAGTCGGCAGTCCTCTGTATTACAACAGTATTATGGCGTCTGGCAGCGATTCAAGCGGCCTTTATAAAAAGCAGCGTCTTGTGCCGTTTGGTGAATATATTCCGCTTTCAGGTTTACTCTCTTGGGTGTTACCAGCCATGCAAAATGATATTAGCATGAGCGGTTTTACACGTGGTGAGAGCAATCAGAAACCACTTTTAATTAAAGGGCATGCGCTTGCTGCTGCAATTTGTTATGAAGTGGCTTACCCGAACCTAACACGACGTAATGCAGAAGATAGCGACTTCTTGGTGACTGTATCTAATGATGCTTGGTTTACGGGTACTGCTGGCCCATGGCAACATTTACAAATGGTACAAATGCGCGCAAAAGAAAATGGTCGCTGGTTTATTCGTGCAACCAACACAGGTGTAACAGCGTTTATTGATCAAAATGGTCATATCACTGAACAAGCACCGATTGATAAAGAGTTTGTCTTGAGAGGTGATTTACCGGCTATGCAAGGCCAAACTCTCTATAACCGTTTAGGTGATTATCCAATTTTAGGATTTGCAGTATTACTGTTGGTTTTAGGTTGGATCTATCGTCCACGTAAAGTTGATGTGTCTTATAAATCACGTCGCTAAGTTATAATAGCTTTGTACCCAGAGGAACTTCAAACTCTGGGATACAAAGTGCAACATCCCCATCTGCGTTATGAAACCCTGTCACTAAACATTCTGATTGAATAGGCCCTATTTGCTTTTTAGGGAAATTCACGACGGCAACTACTAATTTATCAATCAAGTCCTGCGGTTGATAAAGTTTAGTAATCTGGGCACTCGATTTACGTACACCCAATTCTTCACCAAAATCTACATGCAGAATATAAGCAGGTTTACGCGCCTTTTCAAAAACCTCAGCTTGAATAATTTTACCTACACGAAGCTCTACTTTTAAAAAATCATTCCACTCGATTTGTTCCATTTACTTTTCTCATATTCTTAAATATCTGATTTGAAGCATATAATATGTACAAATAAAGAAACACCCTCTTTTTATTTTCAGCTCTCAAAATTCATGTTAAATTAAATCTGCTGACTCAAAAGCCGTAAACGTTTACGTCAATCAACGTGCCAACATACCTCCAACAATGCTTGGAGCTATTTATTCAAAATATTTTTATATTTTGAATGGCACGGGCGTTTGTTGGTTTACGGAGTTAAAATGAAAAACTCAAAATCTTTATCTAGTTTTAGAAAACTTCCAAATCGCTATACCTCTATCGTTTTACCCTTTCTTTTATCGATCATTATGACTTTTGTGGTTTCAATGATTAGTACATTACGAAGTTTGGGATTAGAAGAATTTTCCCTATATGTATGGATGTCTGCATGGGCAATTTCTTGGATAATCGCTTTTCCAACATTACTTTTAGTCTTACCGATCGTCCGTAAAATCACGACACTATTGGTACAGCCTGCTTAAACAAAAAAGACGTAGATTTAATATCTACGTCTTTTTCAAAAATGAAGTTAGCTATCAGTATTAAAAAGCGATAGATAACTGCAAAGATAAATAAGCAACTAGACTTGATAAAAAAACCATTGGTACATAGCGATAAGCTTTAAAAACTAATTGCTCATATTTAGATGATATTTGTTTCGCTTGCCATACGCTCGCTTTTAATGCAGTGAAAAAGCTCACCATTAACCATGCACTGACAATACTTAATGCGAAGAAACCAATCATGATTTGGCTGCTACCTTCTGTACTCAGCCATAGTTTTAATGAAACTTCAGCAATTGGTAATAATGCTAAAATCAATAGGACAGACTTAAGCATCGCCCAATGAAACTGATTCAGTTCATCAAGTACGAGAAATGCTTTCATTTAATCTCTCCCATAGTTTTATAAAGTGGTTTTTATTTATTATGCAAAGCTTTTATTTAAATATATAGCTTATTTTCTCTCATATTTTAACTTTCTTGTAACTATTAAATATGGGAATAATTCTTATTTTAAATCTCAAAATTAAATATTAACTTTTTTACCTTATTTTCAATTAGTTATTATATTTTTGTGATTAAGAAAGATTATCAATTCGGATTATCGTTTTATCTTATTAACCGAATCGATAATCTCTCTTATATTTTAATTAAGGCTGATAGTAAATATCGGCATCGTTGCCTTCACCACCTTCTTTACCATCTGCACCAAATGAATATAAGTCAAAAGGATGACCGTCTTTTCCAGGAATGACATATTGAATATCATTTTTCCAACTGTCTTTAGGATAACCACCTTTCACATAACCACCTGGCATCCAGTTTTTTGCTGTAGCAGGTTGATTAATAAGTGCATCTAGTCCGCCTTCTTGCATAGTTGGGAAATGTCCGTTATCGAGCTTGTACTGATCTAAAGCACCCGCTACCCCCTTCAACGTAATTTGAGTGGTATCGATTTTAGCTTTTTCACTACGACCCATGACGTTCGGCACAATTAAAGCCGCCAACACACCTAAAATAACAATCACGACCATGACTTCAATAAGGGTAAAGCCTGAGGCACGTTTCATTCGAGCACCGCTCGAACGTGCCGAAAGTCTGAAAGCTACGCTTGAGGTTTTTTGAGCATCCTTAACGTGCTCTTTTTGTTTCATGACCATCTTCATCATTATCTCTAATATCAAAGTTATTAAATCATATTGTTCATATTTACGATTGGCAGCATAACTGCAATTACAATAACCAACACAATGCTTGCCATTAATACCAGCATAAGCGGTTCAAGTAATGCCAATAAGGTGGAAATAAATGTCGTCACCTCACGGTCTTGCATAGTTGATGCACGTTCCAGCATACGGTCAAGCTCACCTGATGCCTCACCACTTCGAATCATTTGTACCATCATTGGTGGGAAATAACCACTGCGCTCCAATTGCGTACCCAAGTTACCACCTTCGGTAACACGCTCAGCAGCATGGGCAATAGAGTCACGGATGACCCAGTTATTGGTCACAGCAGCACCAATTTTTAGAGCATCCACCAACGGCACACCCGAACGAGTCAAAATAGATAAAGTACTGGCAAAGCGTGCAGCATTAATACCACGAGACAGTTTACCGAATAATGGCAATTTGAGTGTTAAGCGATCAAAAGCATAATGACCAGCCGTTGTTTTTAAAAACCGCACAAAGGCAACAACGCCTATCACAGCAAAAAGGATGATAAAGACCCACGCATGGCGAATAAAATCACTTGCTTTCATTAAAGCGACTGTAATCCATGGTAAGGCATCTTTGCTTTGATCGAAGGTTTTTACAATCTCTGGAACCACATAGGTCATTAATCCCATCACAATACCAAATGACATCAGCATTAAAATGATCGGGTAAATCATGGCACCTTGAACTTTCTTTTGCATGGCAAAACGGTTCTCAGTGTAGTCTGATAGCTGATCTAAAATGAGATCTAAATGACCTGAACGCTCACCTGCTGCAACCGTTGCAATATAAAGGTCAGGAAAACGACCTGACTGTTGCATGCCTTGCGCAAGTGAGTGCCCTTCTAATACTCTTGAACGAACCGCGAGTAAAAGATTTTGCACATGTGCTTTTTCACTTTGTCTGCTCACGGCGCGGAGAGCTTCTTCTAAAGGAATTGCAGCAGCGACCAAAACGGAGAGTTGTCTGGTCATCAGTGCCAAATCATAAGCACTAAACTTTTTCTGGAATAACCCGTGGCTTTGATGCTTATCTTTTTGTTCAACAGGGTCAACGCTAATCGGAGTCCATGCTTTATCGCGTAATTGTTGGCGAATCTGACGTGCTGAGTCTCCTTCAAGCACCCCCTTTTGCTGCTTCCCTGAAGCATCAATAGCAGTAAATTGATATGCAGGCATGGTAATGTTCTAATTTTCCAAAAATAATAGTCGCTGCTGTTGCATCTATGCTACGCAATCATTCATATTCATTCTATAGCCTGTGTAGAATACCCAAGTCCTCTTCACGACGCTATGCCGTTTTTTAAAATTGACGAAATGAGCCTCTATGACCATAACGCCAAAGCCTGATTCAGCTGTTTATCGTGTGCGTGTTGCCGTACCTGTGCATCTGTACGACACTTTTGACTATACACTCACCAAAGTACAATATGAACGGGCTCAAGTAGGTTCACGCGTCGCAATTTCATTTGGACGGCAAAACCTGATTGGTATCATTACTGAAAAAGTTGACCCACAAGAATCATTTACAGGTAACTTTCAACTTAAAGCCATTTCTGAACTTTTAGATAATGAACCTATTTTAGATGAACAAGTTTTAAATTTATTGACATGGTCAGCACAATATTACCAATTTCCGATTGGTGAGGTGATGCAGACTGCTTTACCTGCGTTATTACGTCAGGGTAAACCCATGGATGTTTTATTTCATCTATGGAAAATCATTCCATGTGACAATGTTCAAGCTTTATTAAAACGCTCAATCAAACAACAAGACGCTTATCAAATTTTAAAATTACACCCTGCCGGAACTACAGAAAATATTCTTAATTTGAGTGGTGTAGAAACTGCGACACTTAAAGCACTTCAAAAGAAAGGACTGGTAGACTGTACGCTTGAGCCACATGACTTTAGCCCAGCACCCGTACAATTGGCTCAAATGCCACTCACGCTAAATGATGACCAAAAGAAAGCAACTCAGCACGTCATTAATGCACAGCATCAATATCAAGCGTTTTTGTTGGATGGTTTAACGGGAAGTGGTAAAACCGAAGTTTACCTGCACATCATGCATGAAGTGCTAAAGCAAGGTAAGCAAGTACTGGTGTTAGTTCCTGAAATTGGTTTAACCCCTCAAACCATTTCACGCTTTAAGTCTCGTTTTAACTGTGACATTGCTTTATTACATTCGGGCTTAAATGATTCGAAGCGCTTACAAGCATGGCAACAGGCACAGACTGGAAAGGCCTCTATTATTTTAGGGACGCGCTCAGCCATTTATACCCCGCTGCCACGTTTGGGCCTTATCATTTTAGATGAAGAACACGACCTGTCTTATAAACAGCAAGAAGGCTTTCGTTACCATGCCCGTGATGTCGCGCTTTATCGAGGACATTTACAAGGCTGTCCTGTTCTTTTAGGTTCGGCAACCCCAAGCATTGATAGCTATCACTTAGTCGAAACTGGCAAGTTAACTGCACTTCAACTGAACCAACGTGCAGGCCATGCGCTTTTACCAAAAATGCATTTGATTGATCTTAAAATTGTCAAAAAACAGCATGGTATTAGTCAGCCTTTAATCGAACAGATTAAAAATACCCTAGCAAGAAAAGAACAAGTTTTAATTTTTTTAAACCGACGTGGTTATGCACCTGTTCTGGTCTGTGAAAGTTGTGGTTGGCAAGCGAATTGTCCGCATTGTGATGCGCATTTTACGTTGCACACTCAGCCCTACTCTTACTTACATTGCCACCACTGCGGCACAGTTCATCGCTTGCCAGACCACTGCCCTGAGTGTCAGCAAAAGAGTCTCAAAACTTTAGGTGCTGGTACAGCCAAGGTTGAAGAGCATTTACAAGAATTATTTCCAGAACATGATGTGATTCGGGTCGATCGTGACAGCACCAGCCGAGTCGGTAGCTGGCAAAAAATTTATGATCGCATTCAGCAAAATAAACCTTCGATTTTGCTCGGTACGCAAATGTTGGCAAAAGGTCACCATTTTCCGCATGTGACCTTGGTTGCTATTTTAGACATCGATGCAGGTTTACTGAGTGTCGATATCCGAGCGCCAGAGCGTACTGCTCAATTGATTGTACAAGTAGCTGGTCGTGCAGGTCGTGGAGAACATAAAGGCCATGTTTATTTACAGACTTTAAGGCCAGATCATCCTTTACTCAACACACTCATCGAAAAAGATTATCGGGCAGTCGCAAAACAAACATTGGCTGAGCGTAAAGTTGCATTACTGCCGCCTTATCGCTATGCCGTACTTATACGCGCTGAATCGAAAGATCGCGACTATACCTTGCATTTTTTAAATGAAGCTGCCGAGCAACTTCGCCAAATTGCAGGTGATATTGTTGATATCTGGGGACCAATTCCAGCGCCAATGGAACGTAAAGCGGGACGTTACCGCGCACATATGGTGATTTTATCTGCTGACCGCGCTCGTCTGCATTTTTACTTAAGACAATGGTGGGCTCAGTTGGTCCATGCGCCAAGACAGCATCAACTCAGACTCTCAATTGATGTTGATCCACAAGAATTTAGTTAGATGATTTGAATATCATGGTGTGAAGTACACTTTTTCCCTTTACACTTAAAAAAGATCAATACATTCGGGGCAATGAATGTCATTCCTACTGCAAGCAACTATTTTTCTTGGAGCATCTCTGATTTTAGTCCCTTTGGGCAAACGCCTAGGGATTGCAACAGTTTTAGGTTATTTATTTACGGGCATACTTCTTGGCCCGAGTGTGTTAAATATTGCCCATGATCCTGAGGCCATTATGGAGTTGGCTGAATTTGGGGTCATTTTACTTATGTTCCTGATTGGTCTAGAACTCCGCCCGCAACGTTTGTGGGAAATGCGTGACTCCATATTCGTGATGGGAAGTTTACAAGTCGTGATTACGGGCATAATTCTCATGCTCACCGTATTGCTGCTATTTCAACAACACCTCGCTGCCAGCTTTGTGATTGGTTTTGCGCTTGCACTGTCTTCTACGGCCTTTGTATTACAACTTCTGACTGAGAAACAACAACTCAATACCACCTATGGTCAGCAATCTTTTTCAATCTTGCTTTTCCAAGACATTGCAGCAATTCCATTACTTGCGGTGATTCCTCTTCTGGCAGGAACCGAATCTACCCATCATGGTATTGCTTATTTTGCAGCCATCATCGCGACGTTTACTGGTTTGTTCCTATTTAGCCGTTATGTCATGCGCCCATTTTTCCGTTTTGTCGCCAAGAGTGGTGCGACTGAACTGATTACGGCTGTAGGGTTATTTATTATTCTTGCCGTTGTGTTACTGATGGACACTTTAGGCATTAGTACAACATTAGGTGCTTTCCTTACCGGGGTCCTTTTAGCCGACTCAGAATTCCGTCATGAGCTTGAAGCAAGTATTGCACCGTTTAAAGGGCTCTTACTTGGCTTATTCTTTATGACCGTAGGTATGACGACACAATTGTCGTTACTGATTGAAATGCCTTGGCTCATTATTGGTGGAGCAATTGGCCTACTCGTCATCAAAACCCTCGTTTTAACTGCCATTGCCCGCTATAAAAAGTACAGTTGGAACAATAGCTTGTTACTCGGGACTTGCTTGGCTCAAGGCGGTGAATTCGCTTTTGTAATTTTGAGCCTAGCAAAAAGTGAAAAGATTTTAACGGATGCCTTATTAGAGCCTGTCACGTTGATTGTGACCTTATCAATGGTCCTTACCCCAGTAATTTACTGGATTATGGCCTGTAAAATCATTCCCCTTTTTCATAAAGAATTGCCACCTGAATATGATGAGATTCCTCAGCAAGATAACCCAATTATCATTGCCGGTTTTGGGCGCTTTGGACAAATTATTGCGCGTATTGCCCGCTTACAGCACTTAGGATTTACTGCCATCGATAACAATCTTCATCAAGTGGACTTTGTTCGACGTTACGGCGGTAAGCTCTATTATGGTGATGTCACCCAGCCTGACTTACTTCGCTCAGCAGGGATTGAAAAAGCGAAAGTATTTATTTTAGCAATTGATGATGTCGAAGATTCTATGAATGTCGCACGTCATCTTAGATTGAACTATCCAAACCTAAAATTACTGGCTCGTGCCCGTGACCGCCACCATGTGCACCTATTAAGAGACTTAGGTGTTGAACATATTTGGCGTGAAACCTATTTATCATCATTAGGTATGGCTTATCGTGCTTTACGCGAACTCGGTATTTCCGATGAACAAGCTTATAACAATATCGAAATCTTTCGGGATTATGATGAGAAATTACTCATACAGCAGCAAAGCATTTATACCGATGAACAAAAGGTTTTTGAAACCCATCGTAATGCTCTGGCAGAACTTGAACACCTATTTGAAAGCGATGCACAACAAGCCACATCGAAGCACGACGTTAACTTAAAGCGTCATTTACAACCAAATCGTATCGACATTACACGAGATCACGAAGAATAACTTGAGATTTCGCAAAATGGCTATATTAAGGACTTATTCACATTGCCTAAATGATTGCGACAATCGGTACAAGAGTTGCCGATGTCCTGCTTGCAGCTTCGCTGCATTCCCTAAGCCTGATTAAACCGAAATTGTTATAATCTGCTTAGGGCCCTGGAGAATATTATGTCTGATTTACGCCAACGCTTTTATATAGAGGACTTTCCTGTTCGCGGTGAAGTAGTTCATCTGGAAGAAGCATTACAAACTATTTTAGCTCAACGCGACTACATGCCTGCGGTTAAGATTCTATTAGGCGAGATGTTGAGCGCGACTGCATTACTTGCAAGTACTTTAAAAATCAAAGGCCGTATCAGCTTGCAAATCCAGGCTAGCGGCTCTTTCAAATGGGCCATGGCTGAATGTAATCACTTAGGTGAAGTTCGTGCTTTAGCAGACTACGAAACAGATCCACGTTTTGTTGAAGCAACTGACAGCAGTACAGTCCTTGGCGCTTTAGTTAATCCAATTTTATTTATTAACATCGAACCTGAGCATGGTGAGCGTTATCAAGGGATCGTACCTCTTGACCAAACAAACTTAGCGGGCTGTTTGATGCAGTATTATGATTTATCTGCTCAAATTCCAACTCGTATTGTATTGGCAAGTACAGCTAAACGCTCTGGTGGTTTACTCATTCAGTTATTACCTCGTCATGATGAGGAAGAGCAAAAACTGGTTGATGAAGATTTATGGCCACGTTTAACCATGCTGACTGAAACGCTCAAGCCTGAAGAACTAACTGAGCTTTCAGCGAATGAAATTTTGTATCGTCTCTATAATGAAGAAGAAGTACGCTTGCCAGAGGTTGAACATTTAAAATTTGGCTGTACTTGCTCTAAAGAGCGCTGTGCTAAAGCACTCATTCAAATTGGTGTTGATGCTGTTCATGAAACATTGGAAGCACAAAACCCGATTCAAATGGATTGCCAGTTCTGTAATACTCGTTATGAATTCACTGCCGAAGAAGCATTAGGTCTGTTTGGTGAACATTTGAGTTAATCCCTTACTTTATAAAAAGGCGGTCAAACCGCCTTTTTATTTATCTATAATTTTTGATGAGAATTTTCAGCATGTTATTTTAAATCAGTTAATATGAGCTTACTTTATAACCCAATAAATAAGATGCTTATATTTCATGAATTATTTTGATTATTTTCTCTTTATTTTCAGTGTCATTATTATGATTGCCACACCTGGCCCTGTCATGATTTTGGTGGCAAGCGCCGGACTGAAAGGAGGATATACGAAAGCACTGGAAACCATTTTTGGTACAAATCTCGCCTCACTGGTTTTAATTTTTATTTCGGTACTCGTACTTAAAGGAGTACTCGGTATTAATGAAAGCTATTTAAATATTATTCGTATTTTAGGCTGTCTCTATATTGGCTATTTAGGATTTAATATTCTCAAAGAAGTCATCCAAGCTCCGCATCCTGAGGCAATACAAACCGTTTCTGCCCAAAATGGTGGTTTTAAAAAAGGCTTTTTAGTGGGTATTTCAAACCCTAAAGATATTATTTTCTTTTCAGCTTTCTTTCCTCAATTTGTCTCTATTTCACCTAACCTAAATTTCAGTTTGACCCTTCTTACACTTACATGGGTTGTTTTAGATTTTTTAACCCTATCTTTGGTTTATGTATTCTTCCGTCGCCTTTCTAACAGCCACTTATATCCTAAAATACTCGGCTTATGCGGTCTATTGCTTTTATTAATTGCCTTATACGGTTTATATCAAACTTTCATATAAAGAATGAGAGGCATAGTCCTAATCGACTTATGTCTCTTCCACCTAGTCTCCCATTTTTGTAAGAGAACAACTCTTATACAATCTAGCTCATTGAAAGCCTTAAAAATTGTTTCATAATGAAATAAACAACACCATCGTGATAAAACATTATGGCCAAAAATTATTATGAAGAATTAGGGGTTAAACGAGAAGCCTCTGCTGATGAAATTAAAAAAGCATATCGCAAATTAGCTCGTAAATATCACCCCGATATCAGCAAAGAAAAAGATGCAGAAGAAAAGATGCAGGCGATTAACGTCGCCTACGACACCTTAAGCAATGCCGAAAAAAAGGCTGAATATGACCAAATGTTAGACCACCCACAAGGTTTCAACGGCTTTGGCCAAGGTGCAGCTCAAGGTGGATTTGATGGCGCACGCTTTTATCGTCAGGGCTTTACAGGCGGCAGCGGTGAACAAGCTGACTTTAGCGGTTTTGAAGACTTATTTGGTCGTTTTGGTGCAGGCTTTGGTGGTGGACAACAACAATACCAAAGGCAACAACGTAGTTACCGGGGTGAAGATCAACATGCCAGCATAGAGGTCGATCTTGATATTGCCTATCATGGGTCAACACAACAGATTACCTTGCAAATTCCGACTGTGAATGTTTATGGTGAGCCTGAGGTACAGCGCAAAACCCTACAGGTGAAAATACCTAAAGGGATGAAGGAAGGTCAACAAATTCGTCTAAGCGGACAAGGACAAAGTGGCATCAATGGTGGTGCCAACGGCGATCTTTATATCGAGATTCAATATAAAGATACAAATCGTGTTCATGTAGAAGGCAGTGATGTATATTTAACTGTAGATGTAGCGCCATGGGAGGCCGCATTAGGTCAAGGTATTGAAGTAAAAACACCTGCAGGACCTTTACATGTCAATTTACCAAAAAATGCAAAACAAGGACAACAGCTACGTTTAAAAGACAAAGGGATACCAAATAAAACGCCAGGCCATCTTTATTTAATTTTAAATATTGTATTCCCACCTGTGCATTCTGAAAAAGAAAAAGAAGCCTATCAGCAATTGGCAGAAGCCTTTGCTTCATTCGAACCTCGTTCATCTCATTAGGGAGCAAGATCATGACAGCCATCCATTATCGAGAAATTGTATGTGACGGCCACACCTTTAGTGCTGAAGTCGTTGATGAACAATGTACATTTGATCTGCAACAATTTGCTCAAGCCTGTGGTCAAAGCCCGGACTGGATTCTAGAGCTCATTGAGTACGATATTTTAGCGATTGATACTCCACCTGAAAAACATCAGTTTTTGGGTGAAGATGTTATTCGTGCTCGTAAAGCGTATCGTTTACAACGTGACTTTGATGCAAGTTTGGCAGCAGTTGCGGTGATGTTAGATTTGATTGATGAAGTGCAACAACTTAGAAAACAGTTGAAGCATTTTCATTAAGATTTTTTCTTCTAAATAATCTTTAAAATAGGTATGAACTAACGTGATGGGCGGCATGGATGCCGCCTTTTGGACTGCGGTAACATGGATGTACCGTCAGTCCAATAAAGGGGTTTTGTTACTTTTGCCCAGTCAAAAGTAAGGATATGCCTATACAAAAAATATCTAATTAATCCATATATTTGAGGCAGTACTAACAAATCAACTTTACTGATCTTTGAAAATTCCTATTACTTCAACCGAGTAATTTTCTCCACTTCCTTCAAAGTCTGCTTAATCGGTTCATACTCCAAAAACCAGAACAAATTCATACGCTCTTGGCGGTGCTGCTGAGCCAATAAATCAATAACGCTTTTCTCACCACGCCCCACTAAATGCTGTCTATAGAAGTAGTACAACAATAAAACCGTACTGAGCAACATGACACCGAGCATAATCCAGAAACCCACTGGCGACTTAAGCCCCGGAATAAACTCAAAGTTCATCCCGTAAATACCAGTTAAAAGCGTGAGAGGCGCAAATACAGCGGTAATAATGGCAAGAATACGCATATTTTCATTGGTCTGGTTTGCAATCGCTGAGAAATGCAAATCTATTGCCGATTGAATCGCACTCCGTAAACGTAAAGTATGTTTTTGAATACGCTCGACATGACTCATTAAATCATTCAAACGAACTAATAGAAGATCTTGAGAACTATGCGTACGCTCACCAATCACATGATGATAATTTTCTACAATTTCATCCCGAAACTCTTGTAGGGTTTCGATTTGTTCTTCACACAAGTTTTCGACCTGCTGAAAGGCCATGTTTTCATGAAACAGTTGATGCCATTGTTTAAAACGACGATTGCCCTGTAATAGTTGTTGTTGCCAGTGCTCGACCCTTCTGGTTAAAGGCGAACGAATATCAAGATAACCATCCACCATGCTATTGAGCAGACGCAAACACAAATCTACAGGTGAATTAGGCAACTTACGGGTTTTATTTTGTTCTTCTAAGGTTTTACATAAAATATTTTCAAGACGCTGAATATAATTTTCAATCGACTTGTTGCCCTGCTCACGTACACTAATCAGAACTTTAGGGGTAAAAATAAAACTAATTGGCGTGGTAGCTAAGCCAAACACACTCTCGTGTGTTTCCCCATTTTTAATTTCATCATCAGGTGTAACAAGCTTTTTGAAAATGAGCAGATCATATTCTTCAAGCGTATCAAAGGCACAAGGATGCTCAATATTGGCAATATCTCGCATATGAAATTCATTAATTGCGACATCTGAAAGCTGCTGAATTTTTTGTTGCCACTCTTCATTATGGTTAACAACGTCAGATCTCACACTATCAATCCAGAAAAATTCCAGAACATGTTCAGTGTGCTTTTCTCGGCTCAAAAAAACATAGCCATCCTTTTGATGACGATAAAAATAATAAACCTGCATACCACGTCGATCTATTTGTGTGTTACTTGCATCATGCCATAAAAAAAGCCCGCATCAAGCGGACTTTTTTAGTGAGTTAAGCAATTATGCTTGCTCAATATCTTTCATAGTCAATTTGATACGGCCACGGTTGTCAACATCAGCAACTTGTACTTTCACTTCCTGACCTTCTTTAAGAACATCAGTTACGTTCGCAATACGCTCATTAGAGATTTGCGAAATATGAAGAAGGCCATCAGTACCTGGCATAATGTTTACGAATGCACCAAATTCTACAATACGGATAACTTTACCGTCGTAGATTTTACCTGGTTCAACTTCAGCAGTAATCGCTTGGATTTTTGCAATTGCAGCTTTAGCAGCAGCTTTAGTTTCACCAAATACGCGAACTGTACCGTTATCTTCAATATCAATAGCAGCTTTAGTTTCTTCAGTAATTTGGCGGATTGTTGCACCACCTTTACCAATTACGTCACGGATTTTGTCCGGATTAATAGTAATTACTTCAAATGTTGGAGCATGCATTGAAATTTCAGGACGAGCGCGTGAAATTACTTTGTTCATTTCATTAAGGATGTGCATACGACCAGCAAACGCTTGGTTTAACGCAACTTCCATAATTTCTTCAGTAATACCTTCGATCTTGATGTCCATTTGAAGTGCAGTAATACCGTTTGCAGAACCTGCTACTTTAAAGTCCATGTCACCAAGGTGGTCTTCGTCACCTAAGATGTCTGAAAGTACCGCAAAACGATCCCCTTCTTTCACTAAGCCCATTGCGATACCCGCAACTGGTGCTTTAAGTGGAACACCTGCATCCATAAGAGATAATGACGCACCACATACTGAAGCCATTGAAGATGAACCGTTAGATTCAGTAATGTCAGATACAATACGAATAACGTATGGGAAGCGGTCAGCAGCAGGAAGAACAGCTTGAACACCACGACGTGCTAAACGACCATGACCAATTTCACGACGCTTAGGACCAGACTCACGACCTGTTTCACCTACAGAGTATGCAGGGAAGTTGTAGTGCAACATGAAGTTATCAGTTTTAGTACCAGAAAGCGTATCAACCATTAACGCATCACGAGTATTACCTAAAGTTGTTGTTACTAACGCCTGAGTTTCACCACGTGTAAATAATGCAGAACCATGTGCACGGTCTAATACGCCAACTTGAACGTCGATTGCACGAACAGTTTTAGTATCACGACCATCAATACGCGGCTTACCTGACAAGATGTTGTCACGTACTGTACGGTATTTAAGGTCTTCAAATAATTCGTTTACTTCTTCAGCAAGACCAGTTTCGTCATTTTCAGGAACGAACTGAGCTACAGCTTCTGCATAAAGTGCATCTAATGCTGCATAACGATCTTGTTTAACCGCAATCGTATACGCTTCAGAAATTTTAGCTTCGAAAGCTGCTTTTAATTGCTCACGAAGTGTTTCATTTTTAGCTGGAGCAACCCAAGTTGATTCCACTGCACCGGCAGCAGCAGCAAATTCTTTAATTGCTTGAATCGCGATTTGCATTTCGTCATGACCGAAAAGCACAGCACCAAGCATTTGGTCTTCTGAAAGTTCTTTTGCTTCAGATTCAACCATTAATACAGCCGCTTCTGTACCAGCAACCACAAGGTCAAGGTCAGACTGAGCCATTTGTTCAAAATTCGGGTTTAAAACATATTCGCCGTTAATTAAACCAACACGTGCTGCACCGATTGGGCCACGGAATGGTGTACCTGCAATTGCTAATGCAGCAGAAGTACCTAACATTGCAGCAATATCAGCTTCCATAGTTTTGTCAGAAGAAACAACTGTTGCTGTTACTTGAATTTCGTTGAAGTAACCTTCTGGGAACAATGGACGAATTGGACGGTCAATAAGACGTGAAATTAAAGTTTCAGCTTCAGAAGCACGACCTTCACGCTTACCGTAACCACCAGGGATACGACCAGCTGCATATTGTTTTTCTTGATAGTTAACTGTTAACGGGAAAAAGTCTTGACCCGCTTTTGCTTTAGATTGAGCAACAACTGCAACTAAAACAGTTACGCCGCCCATTGTAATTAAAACTGTATTTGCTTGACGTGCAACGCGACCCGTTTCTAAAACGACTTGATGTTGACCGAACTGGAATTCTTTACGAACGATGTTAAACATTGACATGTATTGTATTTTCCTAATTTTATTCTAGTGAGACCCCTAAGGTTTGGCATTCAGGCTACAACTATTGGTAGATAAATGACAAAGCTTAGAAGCCATCACACTAGACCAAAAATTTTAAATAATATTAAACGCAAAGAAGGAGCGCACAAGCGCCCCTTCTATAAATCGCCTAACGGTTGATTAGGCGAAACTTTCTTTCCAGAAACAAAGCATAGCAACATGCGATAAACCGAAAACAAAGCAAAATCGAATTAACGACGTAGACCTAAAGCACCGATCAAAGCAGTGTAACGCTCGTGGTCTTTACCATTTAAGTAGTCAAGTAATTTACGACGTTGGTTAACCATACGGATCAAACCGCGACGGCTATGGTGGTCGTGTTTGTGAGCTTTAAAGTGACCTTGTAAATCATTGATTTGAGCAGTCAATAAAGCTACTTGTACTTCTGGTGAACCAGTGTCGTTTTCAGCGCGAGCAAATTTAGCAATGATCTCTGCGCGGTCTGCATTAGTTAAAGCCATTCGATTTCTCCGAGATGCTTAAAAAATAAAATGATATGAATCAGTTGAGCGCAACTGACTGCCGTGCATCACTACAGCAAGTTTCCTATTTTAAGGTATCTATATATGGATTGCAAAATTGTTTTCAGTTACCTGTCATTTTAGACACTGACATACGCATCCGAACCCTGCACACTTGACCGTCAATAAAAAGAAAGAAACGCGAGGGACGTGTGAAAATATTTTCGACCAACACCTGTCCAGTACCAGACGATATTGGATCGGTCATTCATCACAAAGATGAGGTACCTGCTGAACAAGGTGGAATGAGTGAACGTCAGGTTCAAAAGATCTGGAAGAGTATTGAGTCGCTCTATAAAACCGGGAACTATCCGCTCATTACTTTTTGTTTACGTAGACAGGGAAAAATTTTATTAAATCGAAGCATTGGCTATGCTCAAGGGAACTCTCCAGAAGGTTTGCAAAATAATGCCCTCATCGCAACGCCGGATACTCCTGTTTGCTTATTTTCAGCATCCAAAATGATTACTGCTATGTTGATTCATCTTTTAGATGAAAAAGGTGAAATCAACTTACTTGACCCCGTCAGTTATTACATTCCTGAATATGGTGTAAATGGGAAGCGCCGTGCGACCATCTTTCATTTGTTAGCACATCGGGGAGGCATTCCTTATGTTGATGGAGAAGTCACTCCTGAACTGCTTTTTGATAAAGATGAAATTTTAAAGCGCCTATATGCAGCAAGACCTGTTTCTCCAGCAGGAAATCACCTCGCCTATCATGCAGTAACGGCAGGGTATATTTTAGGTGAAATTATTGAGCGAGTCACAGGGCAAGACCTTCGCCAATTTGTGCATGAGACCATCGAGAAGCCGATGGACATGCCTTATTTCAACTATGGTTTGAAGCCAGAGTATCGCTCCAAAGTTGCACTCAATTGTGCAACAGGTTTACATCCTCGCTTAGGAACAGATCATTATCTCAATCATGTACTAGGTGGCGGCTTACAACTCGCTGTAGATGTCACTAATGATAGCCGCTTTATGGATACCATCTGCCCTGCTGGCAACATTTATACCAGTGCCGAACAAGCTGGACGCTTCTTTGAAATGCTTTTAAGTGGAGGAAGTTACCAAGGCAAACAAATTTTAAGTGAGAAAACAATTTTTAGAGCAACCCTCCCCACCACAGGAGTTAACATTGATCGAACCTTATTAATACCGATGCGTTATGCACTAGGTCCCATGCTCGGTAGCAATCCAGTAGGTTTATTTGGTCCAATGACTGGACAAGCTTTTGGTCATCTCGGCTTTTCTAATATTTTATGTTGGGCCGACCCAGAGCGAGATATTAGCGTTTCACTGTTAACCACTGGAAAGTCCATAGTAGGCACTCACCTTCCGGCTCTAGCTAACTTGCTCTATCAAATTTCTAGCCAATGCCCACGAATTCCTAGAGATCAGCGTCGCTCATTGTTTGGTAGCGATTCACATGAAACAGATCTAGTCTAAATCGTAATAACTTAGCGCTAAAATAAAAAACCCAAGCATTTCTGCTTGGGTTTTTGGCGCTGTAGTTCTTGTTTATCGTGTTTATCGCTGTTCTTATTGTTATGTGTGAGATGCTTTCCACATCCTTCTTCTCGTTTTACTCACTTCCGTTGTTTTTATTTCTATTTCCTTATGTGATGTATTTTGTCATATCCAATTATGAAGAAAAGTAGTATTTTTCTTATCATCATGTAAGCAAAAACGTACAGGTCTGTCTAATATTTAGCGTTTATCTGTAATAGCTAAATAACGTACGGTTCTGTATAACATTTAACTTAACAATTCACGCGAAAAATGCCCATTTAAGAATCATATTACAAATAAATATATTAATATACTTGAGTTAAATTATTGATAATCAGAATAAGAAATAGCGTGACGCAAACAAGGGGTTATTTAATTTATTTAACGTGATAAAAACTCAAAATATAAAAAAGCCCTGTAGTCTCTCCCAAAACTACAAGGCTTAGCGGCTGTAAGTTTCCTCTTTATTCACCTACTTCATTGTAAGTTCGCAGTCTCTCGACTTAAGTTGTTATTATTGTGCGATTTTGCCCGACATTCCTTGCCAAGCTCGTTGTGCGTTTATAATCTCAAAAACAGGGTATGTTCTCTAGCAGCAAATATCTCGAATCCATGTAAGCTTTTTCTTACAAGGGTAAAAATATTAAGTTTGCCTTAACGAACTAACCGATTAACTTTTTCAACTAAACCGCTTTTTCTGGTCGTACGAACTGTAAAAGATTGTAATAAAGCCTCTGGATGAACCAATAGACTGACCACTTTTTTCGCTCGTGTAATCGCAGTGTAAATTAACTCTTGGCTTAACAAATTCTTAGCGGCCTGATCGAGAACAACAGCAGTATGTGTAAATTCAGACCCTTGCGATTTGTGAATGGTTAAAGCAAATGCACTTTGAATACTTTTAGGTAATCGGTTTGCAGCAACCCACTTATTTAAACTTGGGAAATAGACTTCAAACTGTTGAGGCTGGGTTCTATGTTCAAAACATAAACCAATGTCACCATTTGAAATACCAAGCTGGTAATCGTTATAAGTCATCATGACCGGACGGCCTACATACCATCCTCCTAAAGTCACAATACCTAGCTGTTGTTGTAACCAGCGTTCAGCATATTGATTAAGTTGCTGCAAGCCAAATGGCCCATGACGAACTGCCGTTAAAATACGGTAGTCATCGAATGACTTAACAATATTTTCAATATGCTCAAGTGATCGATCATCTTGTAAATAAGCTTTTAGGCTTTGCACATAGCCTTGAAAGCCCACCATCAATTTTTGATAGTAAGCTTCCAGCTCTGTAAATGATCCTTCAGGTAAATATTCAAGCTGAACTACATCGGGCATATCAGCTTCTAAAGGAATTGAGCGTAATTCTGAAACCTGAACAATATCAATTTCAAATTGTTGTAAAACTTGCTCATGGTTGATTTGACTGGTTTGCATTTGAATAAATCGAGCAACCTGACCAATCAAAGCACCTTCTGCAAAACGACGGCTGGTTTGAAGGTGAACACGGTTTTCAGATAAAGCCTCTATTTGCTGTAAATCTGCAAGTACTGCTCCAACATCTACAGAAGCAAGCTGGTTGGCATCACCTAATAAAATAATTCGACACGACTCAGGAACAGCTTCAAATAATAAAGTTGCCAGATTTAAATCCAGCATAGAGGCCTCATCCACCACAATAACGTCATAAGGCAAAGGCTGTTTTTGATTAAACCGTGGAGTTTGACTATGCCCCATACCTAATAATCGATGAATGGTTTGGGTACTTTGGTTTCTTAGCTCATCACTCATTAGCCCCGACTCAAGCAGTTTTGGGTCATTAAACGAGTTTTGTAAGGCTTCTTGCATACGCTGTGCAGCTTTACCCGTCGGAGCAGCCATTGCTACACGAATATGAGGAATTGCTTGACTAAGCACAGCAATAATACGAGCGAGCGTATAGGTCTTACCCGTACCCGGCCCACCCGTAATAATACTTAAGCTCTGCCGAGTCACCATTTGCAAAGCAGCTTGCTGATGAGGATCAGTGAGTAAGTCTAAATGCTCTTCACATGAAACAGGTTGAATTGGTTGTTGCTTTAATCGGCGAATTTGCTCAGCTAGACGTTGCTCTAGGTTCCAATATCGGTATAATGCCAACCCCTGCCCGTCGTGGACACAAGGGGCAACTTGAGACTTTGCTTGTTCAGCAGATATCACCAGTTGGCCAAGTGTTTCTATTTGCTCTGGGCTAATCTCAATACAACTGTCACCCTGCAAGCTCGCTTCAATTAGCTGCTGCAAAAAATAAGCTGCCTCTGGAGCTTGTGTCTGTGCAGTAAACGGGGCTTGATTTAGAAAGGTACTCCAAGTCATTAACCAGCTTAAATCGCTTTGTTCAGGGCTATTTAGATTGTCCACACACTTATCCACCTAGTTTTCCACACGCTTGTCCACATGGTTATAGACAGGCTTATCCACACCCCAAGTATTTGTTAATTCTAAAATTAGATCATTTATCAGCATTTTTTATGCAATTTTATCCTCAGCAAAGTACCCTAAAATAGCATCAAGGCGTAGAACAAATTCTGTACTTGGCTGCCAATAATAATAGCCTTGCTCAGCTTCGCCATTCATACCGCGTAAGTAAAGATAAGTTGCCCCACCTAAGTGTTGTTCAATATCATAATTCTGCATTTTGACTTTTAAATAACGATGTAACGCAACCAAATACAGGCCTGCTTGTAGCCAATAGCTGGCTAAAGACATACTTTGTGCAATGCTTTCTACACTGTAATCGGCAAGGTTTTCACCTAAGTAGTTACTCTTATAGTCAGCAATGTGATAACGCTGCCCATCAAAATAAACCAAGTCTATCGAACCATTTAAATAGCGAGCAGAACGAGCCTCTAATAACTCTGGCATTTCCATACCATATTCAGCAAAAAGTTGATGAATACGTTTCATGGCTAGCACACGATCTGACAGTGCTAAATAAAAAGGACACTCTGATAAATAGTGCTCTGGCTGTAACTGATTTAAACGAAAACCTTGATATAACGGCGTACTTAGAATCTCTTGCAACCATTCGGCCACAGCGTGATAAAGCGAATATTCCGCTTCTTGTTCTTCGGGAAAGCTTTCTTGGTATTTGATTAATAAATCTTGCCACAAACTACTGTAGTCATTTTTAAAACGACGGCGTATTTCACTTACCCACTCATCTGAACATTGAAAATCAATATGTTCAAAAATTTCATGTAAGAAATTACCTGCGAGCGTCCCTCTCGGAAAATTGCTTTTGATCCAGCTAATTGGCTGTGCTGCGGGCGCCTCAACAGAAATAACCTGATCGAGTTCATCCTCGGCTAAAACAGCTTCATGGCTCTGGCTCACAAGTAAATCTGTACCTACTTTATGTCTTAAATGCTGTGCCAGATAACTAAAACTGGTTTTGCCTCTTGAATAAAAGCGCTGATCAGGAAAATGCTGTGCCTGTATCTCAATAATATTGATGTTTTGATTTAAATGCCTTGCAGCAGGTGGTTGCTCCAAAATTATTTCATCGGTACAACAACGGTGCTGGAATGGTTCAGCTCTGTTTTTCCAAAATGCCAAACCTGAAACAGACTTGCCATCCGTATCTTGTAAGAGCGCATAAACACGATGACTTGCCCGGGTTAAAGCAACGTACCATAGACGATTTTGTTCCGCTAAAGCCCGTTCTTCATGCTGCTTCAGCTCGGTTTCGTTTAAATATGTTTTATCGGCAATCGCAACGACACGTTGTGTTAGAGTTTGAGCCGACTCTGGAACCGTTATATCTTGGGTCGAGAAGTTAAGTGTCTTGTTATTTTCCCGAAATGGCTTGTCGGCCCCGAGCAAAAAGACAATTTTAAACTCAAGACCTTTTGACTGGTGAATGGTCATGAGCTGTACGCCAGCTTCACTCGACAACCTACGCTCTAACTCCCATTCACGGTCAAGCGGTGACTGTAGTTGCTTGAGATACCAATGATAGAGATTTTGCGCGCCCTGATATTTCTCGCTATGTTGGCTCAAAATTTCGGTCAAATGACGCAAGTTCACCACAACCCGCTCATTATCTTTACTCTGGACAGCAACCAGATTTTTCCAAATACCAAATTGGTTTAAACATTGCTGCCATGCTACTAAAAAGCCCTGAGCTGACCAAAGCTCACGAATAGCATCAAAACCAGTCATAAACTGGCTTAAACCTTCGGCCGTTTGTTCGAGTTGCAATAGCTGTTTAAGGTCCATAGCAAATAAACGGCTAATCAAAGCTCGTTTCACTTTGGCCTCATCGTAAGGATGAAGAATCGCAGTGAGTAAGGCTCCAACATCCTGAGCAATTGTGCAATCAAAAACACTTCGTTTTGATGGCCGGTTAACTCGTATTCCTAAACGTTCTAATTCAAATTGAACTTTATCAAGACCATCATGATTACGCGACAAGACTGCAATATCGTCTTCATTTAAGGTTTGAGTCTGCGCATCTTTTTGAAAATAAAGTTGTCCAGCATGTGACTGATTGAGTAAATCACGTATTTTCCACGCAACTTGCTGTGCCTCCGTTTCCTTGTCTTTTAGCATGAGCCAACGTAAAGGGTACGGGTTAGGCTGATTTTGATCGATTAAAACTGGGTGAGGTCGAGTCCCTGCACGAATCGGATCATATTGAACCTGTTCACCAAAGTCGATTTGCCTTTGAAATAACGCATCAACCACTTCAACCAAGTCAGCGACTGAACGGTGGTTATGAATTAACTTATATTCACGGCCATGCTTTGCCTGAATATCTTTGTAGGCATTTAAAAAGGTGAGCATATCCCCACCACGGAAACCGTAAATTGCCTGCTTACGGTCCCCTACCATAATCATGCAACCTTTTTGGTAACGTTCTGGATGACGCCAAATGCTGGCGAGCATGTCATCTTGGTCTTGGTTGGTGTCTTGAAACTCATCAACCAAAATTAAGGGGTATCGAGCCTGCACAAATACGGCGAAACGTTGCCCCTGCTCGCCCTTTAAAGCTTCTGACAAAGTGCGAATTTGCTGAGAAAAAGTCGTCTCGCCCTTGTTTTGTAAAACCTGTGGTAAACGTTTTTTAACCTCTACACACAAATAAGCTTTTAAATAAATATGAAGCTGATCGAACTGTTCAGCGTAGTTTTTCAGCACACCAAATAACTGCTGAATCTGCTGAATACAAGGATGCTGATAAAATCCATCTGAAATTTCAGCAGGACATTTCTTGAAAACTTTCTGATCGGCAAGTTGGCCTAAAAACTTAAAAACGAGTTCGCGTTGTACCGCTAAAGACCCATCAAAAACTAAAATACTGTCGCTTTGCTTTAAAACCTGTAATAACTGTGGCACACATTCACTAAATAACTTATTAAATGCGCCATTACGAAATATTGTGCCGCTTACATGTTTATAGTGTTCGCCATCAAGCAAGTAATACGGTTCTAGAAGACTGATATCAATTTCTGCTGCCAACTGTTTGAGCTGAGCAAGCTGTTCAAACTGAATGGTAGGCTTTTCGGGAAGTTTAAAATGAGCCGAACTAAAATTCAGTGAGTCTTCGACCAGTTTGACAAAACTGTCGACACTTTTTAACTCACCTGCCAGATACAACGCATCAATCACGGTTTGAGGCTGAGACTGTATCCATTCACGTAAAACATCATGAATCAGTTGTCGGCTATAGGTTTTGGCATCATCGGTAATTTGAGCACGTTCAATTTTGCCACTTTCAAAGGCAAACTCACGTAACAACTTTTGGCTAAAGCTATCGAGTGTTCCCACAAACAGCTCATCTAGCTGATCGATAACGAGCTTTAAACGCTCACAGGCATAGGCAATACGTGTCGCAAAATGCTTGAGAACATGTTGCAGTAATAAGTCAGATTCTTGCTCAGCCTGTAAAAGGATCTCTTTTTCAGTCAAGCTCCGCTTGGCATCTAAGTAACGGTGGGTTTCGACCAAACGCGCACGAATTCGGCTTTTTAACTCGGCAGCGGCAGCACGGGTGAATGTTGTTGCAATAACTTGGCCCGGTAAATATTTCTCAAGAAAAATACGGACCATTAAACTCGACAGTGTATAGGTTTTTCCGGTCCCCGCCGAAGCCTCAATTAAATGCAGTCCACTAAATTCAATATCAATAATAGGTTGATAAGACACCTGTACTCTTGAGTTCATGTCTTACTCCGAATGTTGAAATTGAAAAACCGGATGATACAGGTCATAAGCAAACTCATCACAAGCATGTTGAAGTAATGCTTGTGCATCTTGTTCTTGCAAAATGAAACGCCAGTCTTGATGTAACTTGCACGCTTCATTTTGTGTCATATCGATAGAGGTAAATGTCCCCGTTTCATTCCAGTATTTTAACAGCTCCGCATAGCTCTTCTCATCGAGTTTTATTTTTTCTGTCGGATTTGTTGTTTCCCACTGATATGCCTTAGCTTTTTCAAGTGGTTTTAATAATAAAGCTGCTGGTAACACGAGCGGCTGCTGTTGAGCATAACGCCAGATTTTAAACCAAGGCTGTAAATACTGCCGAGCTTGCTCCGAACTAATACCTTTACAGATGACGGTTTGATCACTAAAAACCACAATACGGCGTCTTTCAGCTCCTGCACTTCCTTCATTTAAATAGGCCAACCAAAGCAGGTACTCTAACCAGACTTTTGCACGTCTTTTTGCCCGAGCACTTGATGCTTCCATACTGACCCAATCCTGAGTTTCAGATTTTGGCACCGTAATATTCATATGAAGCTGTTTGGCAATTCGCCACACACGCTGAGTCGTTTGTGTCACGGCTGATGCATAGTGATGAAGACGCTCAAGCAAACATTCCTGTTCAAAAATGCCCTGTTGCCATGCACTGTATTGAACTTTGCCTACAGGCAACTGATCAAGTAGAGCTTCTGGCTGTGCCTGCTGTTCATTTTGTTGTAAAAAATGTCGAATGGTATAACGACCCAAACCATCTAAAAGCAGAGGTTCATTCTGATCTAGCTCCCCAACACTTCCCAAGTTTTCTACGCCTAAAGTTTTTAAATATAGGCGTGCAGGGAAAGTCACATCCTGTATCCACTGATGACTGTCTAAAACCAACATGTCAGGTATTTCTAAAGGATAAGATATATTTGCCCAAGGCTTAAGAACACCGGAAGCTTGCTGAATTTGCATCGCCACGTTAAACCAGTGATCTTGGTAGCGAATATAACTTTTCTCGGCCATAAAACCCTTCGGGTCAAACGGCTGTAAATAATGTAAGTGATAGAGCTGTTTTAATTGAGACGGAATTTCAATGCCTTCAATCACCTCACGGTCAGGTGCATTTGGCTCCGGTTTTACAATAAGCGCAAGATGCTCACGGAACTCTTGAAGAATACTAGAAGGATCTCTCACCTCACCGTCATTAACATCAAAACCGTTATAAAACAGCCATAAGTTTTCTTGGGCTAAAAGTAAGGCATCCAAGAAAGCACCTTGATCATCCTCAAGACGGGAACGGTCACCTAATTGTTGACGTAAGGCATCCATCAAATCAAATGGCACGTGGGTATCACGGTTAGGAAACTGCCCTGCATCAAGGTTCAACATCACAATTAAGCGATAAGGTAAGGGACGAATTTGTCCAATCTGGGCAAAGGTAATCTGTCCGGTCGGTTCAGCTTGGGCGGTCTGATTTTCTAAAGTTCGCTGAATCTCATCCAGAATATAAGGCAAAGGCAAGGTGATTTTACGTAAGGCGCCTGTTTCTGTCTCGGCATAGTAGCTTGCAAGCGTTAACATACGCTCTTGTTTTTTTACAATTTCCCGCGCAGTTTTTAAAGCAGCCACACCGGCCTGCTCAAACTCGATAATATCTTGCGAGAGTATTTGCAGCCAGTATTCCACCGTATGACTTTTTTTCTGCTCATGCATAATGAGCCAGTCACGGCGCTCATTTAAATCTTGATAAATCTGAATGAGCATACCAATAAGCTCAAAATCACTCGGTTGGACCTTAGCGTAACTCAGCACCTGATTAAATGTAGCGTGTTCAGGAATTGCTATACCGAGCGCTAACCGCTCTAAAGCAAATTTAAAGCTATATCGATAATCATCATCGCCGTCACATAAGCTACGTTTCAGATGCTCTGCATCAAGCCCACGTTTAAACCCTGCATCGGCAAGTAAATTTAAAATTCGCTCTACTTGAGCATATTCAAGTGCATAACGCTGCTGCGTCGCATGCAAACCAAGCCAGTCAGCAAAGTCATCAAAGCCAAATCGCCCTTGCATGAGGTTAATTCGGCCAATTACGGCACGCCATGCATTGAGTGCATCAAGTGAGGCAACACCTGCTATTTTGACAGGCAAATGCACGCCTTGCTCAGTCGCTGTAGCAGGAAAAACACTTCGTATTAAAGGCTCTACCTCAGCCAAATTAGGAACCAAAACCAAAATATCATTTGGACGACGCGGCTGTTCGTGCGGTTTTGCCAACCAGCCAATCAATTGTTCTTTCAATACTTCAAGTTGCCGTAATGTCGAGTGGCAAACATGAATCTGAATTGAGTCATCGTTAGGGGCAAGCTCATATTGCTTGGCTTGGGGCTCCACCAAGTGCAAAATATCTGACTGAACTTTACCAAGTAAACTTTCTGGAAAATCATCTACAAAGGCATCCACCCACTTACCTTCTTCACCTGTAGACAAGTTTGAGAGTAATGAGAAGTGGTCGCGGGCTTGTTTCCCTAATCTGGTTAAAAGTGGATGTCTTGACTCACGCGCCTCAGCATTAAAGTTAAGCGTAAACTTATTAAAGAAATCGGCAATTTCCGCATCGGTCGCTTGGGGATTCTTCGCTATAAAACGCTCTTTTACCCCTAAGTCATAGCGCTGTTTCCAGAGTGGGTCGACACTATCGGCCCAATATTCTTGCGAAGGGTTATAGTGCAAAATCAACACATCAATGTATTGCCCTAAACGGCGCAAAAACTGAAGCTGGCTAGGCGGTAAGTCTAGCAAAGTAAAAATGACTATTTGCTCCGGCAAACGAGCCAATGCCTTCTTCTGGCGCTCAGGATGCTCTAACTCTTGCCAAAACAACTCATCAATTTGCTGCATTTGCATAAAATCATCATGAAAATGCTGCTGCCATAACCAGCGCTGCCAACGCTCTAACTCTTGTGTTTGCTGTAAAGTAAATGCCGAAACTTCTTTATCTTTCTGCGCAATATACTTTTCGATATCAAGTGATCGACCTTGTCCCCACGCTGCTAACCAGTTATTTGGACAAGTACAGGTATTTTCACAACCACGCTGGCACTGTCCCCGATAGACCATGTAGTTACTAAATAAATCGGCAACCTGCTCGGCAACCCAATACAACATTTTTTGTTTTTTTAGCTGCTTCTCAATCCCTTGTTCGAGTCGATCTGCGCTGTCATAAATACGTTGAACAATAGAATGCAGTGGATGAGAGCCATCTATACTGATCTCATCAGGCTGAATAAATTCTTGTAAGGCTTGATGTACACGCCATTTAAAAATCAAGCGTGGAATATTGGCCTTACGAACTTGTTCCTTATGCGCCGTGAGGACCTGTTGATAGGCATACCACTGAAACCCGCGCACACGTTGGTGGAACTGGTAGTTGGCGCTCATTCCTTGCTGTTCTGCAAGTTTTTGTATCAGCCATTGCTCGATGGCAGGACTTGGCACAATGAAATGCTGGGCTTTCAAAACCTGTAAAGGATGCGTTGAAGGTTGGGACGTAGACGCTAGTACGCCCTGCAACAACACATCAATACGTTGACTTTGAATAACATGGATGCCCATTTATTTCATATCCTACTCGCATAATTTATGCACAAAATCATAAACATTCATTACTATACAACTGAATCTGACTATGTCACGTTGGTTTAAACACAGCATAATCTAACTTTAGGTGTCACTTGCCTTGTGTTTGGAAGACACCTTTAAGGAACCCATTACAGGTAAACATTATGAAAATTGATAACATTCCTGACTATATTGATCCTAGCCTAAATCTGGAACAAATTCGCGATGAGTGCCACGATCTCATTCAAAAAAGAGCTTACGTCTCTGCTGGTGCAGCAATTGTACCCATTCCTTTTTTTGACGTGGTAGTAGATTTGGGAATTTTGTCACAGCTTATTCCTGATATTAATTCCCGTTTTGGTTTAGCACCTGAACATGTCAGCGTCTATGATCCAAAAACAAAAACCATTCATTGGGATGAATTGCGTAAACGTGGCTTTCAATTTTCAGGTTTTGTGGTCGCGCGTACAACCGTTAAAAAAACCTTTAACGGTTTCTTTGGCAAAATCGTAACGAAACAGGTGACGAAATTTATTCCGTTAGGCGGACAAATTGTTGCAGCAAGTTTAGGTTATTTTATGATGAAAAAAATAGCCCAAACTCACTTAAATGACAGCTACAATCTTGCTAAACGTATCCAACAAAAAGGACGCAGCTCAACAGTACTTGAGCATTAATATAGTCCTATCATAATTTTAAGGCACATGACTGTGCCTTATTTTTTACTTTTAAAATTTACACAATAAAACAAAAGATATATTAAAAACTTTAATCTTCACTTATTTTTTTAAGTTTTACTAAAGTTTAAAAGTCTATTATTCAGTTTACAATGCCAAATGAAATACGGAGAGCCATTGTGGAATATGGACAATCAACATCCCGTTTACGTGCCATTTTTAATGTGACCAGTGGCAACTTCCTAGAACAATATGACTTTTTTCTCTTCGGTCTGTATGCAAAAGCGATAGGTGAAACTTTTTTCCATTCTGATAGCAGCTACGCCGCGCTAATGAAAACTTTTTTGGTATTTGCCGTTAGTTTTTTAATGCGACCAATTGGTGCACTCGTCTTAGGTCCATATGTCGATCGAATTGGACGCCGAAAAGGATTGATGGTCACCTTAAGTATTATGGCAATTGGCTCATTGTTAATTGCACTAACACCTGGATATGCCACTATCGGCTTTGCAGCCACTGTCTTAATATTTGTTGGCCGTTTAGCCCAAGGTTTCTCAGCTGGCGTTGAGTTAGGTGGTGTTTCGGTTTACTTATCTGAAATTGCGGAACCACATAACCGTGGTTTTATTACCAGTTGGCAATCTGCCAGCCAACAAGTTGCTGTAATTTTTGCTGCTACATTAGGCTATTTAGTCAGTCTAGCCTTTACAAAAGCTCAAGTTGATGCCTGGGCTTGGCGTATTCCATTTTTTGTCGGCTGTGCAATTATTCCGTTTATATTCTGGTTACGTAAATCCTTAGCCGAAACTGAAGCTTTTTCATCTCGAAAAGAGCATCCAACTACTAGACAAATTATGTCAACGCTTGCAGCGAATTGGAAAATTGTAGTTGTTGGAATGTGTATGGTTGCAACAACCACAACCATGTTCTATTTCATTACAGTTTACACCCCAACTTATGGAAAAGAAGTCCTACACTTAACAAGCACAGAAAGCTTATTTGCAACAGTGATGGTAGGAGCAAGTAATTTTATTTTATTACCTATTGGTGGTTATTTATCAGATAAAATTGGCCGAAAGCCATTATTAATCACCACAACCATTTTAATTTTTGTAAGTGCTTATCCTTTATTAAGTTGGCTAACTCAAAACATTAGTTTGGCACACATGTTACTTTCACTACTATGGCTATCTCTGCTCTATAGTTTCTATAACGGCGCATTGGTTGTTTCCCTAACTGAAATGATGCCAAGTTCCGTAAGAATTGCTGGTTTTTCTGTAGCGTATAGTCTTGCCACTTCTATATTTGGTGGGTTAACCCCTATGATTGCCACATATCTTGTACAAGAATCTGGCAGCAAAAGTATGCCTGCTTTCTGGTTAATGTTTGCCGCAATCATCAGTTTGATTGCAACGCTTATTGTATTTCGCAATCGACAAACTCTTGCTACAAAATCCTCTTCAATTGAGGATCAATTTGTACAACCAACAGTTCAATAATATTCAAACAGTTAAAGGAGACGTTAGTCTGCCTTTAACTGTTTTAAAATCGCTCTTAACACTTCTAAACGCGCAGTATATTTATCATCAGTGGCAACAATATGCCAAGGAGCATATTCGGTACTGGTTCGTTCAAACATATCTGCTGCTGCTTTTAAATAATCATCCCATTTGTCACGATTACGCCAGTCTTCTGCGGTAATTTTAAAGCGTTTATGCGGTGTCTCTTCTCTGGCTTTAAAACGTTGTTCTTGCTCATCTTTACTAATCGCTAGCCAAATTTTTACCACAATAGTTTGGCTATCAAATAAATCTTTTTCAAAGCGATTAATTTCGTCGTATGCCCTTTGCCATTCCAAAGGTGACGCAAAACCTTCCACACGTTCTACTAGCACTCGGCCATACCAAGTACGGTCAAAAATCGTAATTTTTTCGGCTTCATTAATGCGGTTCCAAAAACGCCACAAATAAGGATGCCTTGCTTCGAAACGTTCAGGTGCTCCAATACAATGAATATCATATTCACGTGGGTCTAAGTTTTTCACAATTCGCTTAATGGCACCCCCTTTGCCCGAAGCATCCATTCCTTCAAAAGCAATCACAAAATTACGTTTATCAAAACGCATGGTATCGGCAATTTTTTTGCTGAGTTTATCGAGCTCTTTTTTGTACTCAGCTTTATCAAGCTGTTCTTGAGCAGGTTTTAATAAACTCTCGGGAATCTTGGCCTGCTGCCATTTCCCTTTGACTTCACTTTCATGTTCAGGTAGCTGACGCATATGTTGTAAAAGATACTGAGCAAAAAATTGATCGCGCTGTTTTTCATCTTCCCCATCAATAATGTACCAATCGTCAGTGAAGCGGCGGCGTAACTTTTGCAAAGTGTCATATTGTTTTTTATTACGCCAGTCTAGGCCGTGGAGTTTATGCCAATGTTGTTCAGAAGGGTCTATTTTATCTAAACGTTTTTGCAATGATTTCCAAGAAAGATCAAACCAGACTTTAATCACATCGACATAATTATTTTTTAGGTCTTGTTCAAATGAACGCATATTTTCCACATATGCATCAAAACGTGCCTCATCCAAAGGCTCTGACACATGCGTCGCGGTAACCAACAAGTCGCTATACCAATTGCCAAACATCACCACAATTTGGCCTTCAGTCGGAATAAACTCTGAATATGACTGCCAAAAAGCTTCTGTATCTGTCAGCACACGCGGTGCATCTGCTTTTACCCTTAAATATCTCGGATCTAACCATTCTCGAAGCTGTTTAACAGCCTCACCTTTTCCGGCCAGTTCGATGCCACTCATTAAAATGAGCGTACTTTTAGCATTTTTTTTACCGCGACTATCTTTTAAAGCATATTGTGCTTCAATCAAATCGACCGAAAGCTGTTCTTCGTCTCGAATTTCAAATTTTGGTTGTTGTTCACTCATAGTCCACTGCTCTAATCTTTTATTGTTTAATTTCGTTGTTATTTAACTTATGCGCTTAGATGATGAATTGCTATACAAATTATGTCATTGCAGCAAAATTCTGTCTAAAAATTGACGCATAAATCATTTTTTTTACATCTACTCGCCATAGTAGAAGGTTACAATGCCTTTTATGATTTTTTGCAAATAGCCCAATATTAGAGCCTTAAATGTCTAAACTCGCTGCTTTTGATGATCTTTTACAACAATATAAAACATTTAATTATCACGATAATCCAGTGCTTGCCCAGCGTTTGCAAGATGTACAAACATGGTTAAAAGAGCGGATGAAAGAAACGCATCACGACTTTTTTAATCTGCCAGAGCACAAGCTCATGTCAGAGTATTTTTTAAACCGTTTATATGGTGGCCCAGAGTTTGATGCGCTTGCTGCACAAATTGAACGATTATTGAAATATGCCCATAAAGCAGAAAAAGTCCTACCTGAAAACGCAATTAAAACAGGAACAAAGTCGGTAAGTTTGGCTGTACTTGCCACGCAACTTGATGAACAAGTGGCTATGCAGCTTCTTGAAGACTATCCAGCAGATACAGTACTCACTGATGAGATCATGCGTTTAACCTTAATCAAGCTTGATCAGGCCGAAGCCCGTTACCAGCAACTTGCCCTTCTTGATGACTTAGGGATAGCACTCGATAAATACATGCGTTCATTTATGATGTTCACTGCTTTTAAAATGTGTAAAGGTATTGCACAAAAATATCACTTCGAATTGATGTATGATTTTATTCAAGATGGTTTTACCGCAATGAAACCATTAAAATCAGCAGAGGCTTTTATTAAGACTTTTACGGAAAAAGAACGTCAGATTGTTGAAAAAGTACATTCAGGACATCCGAATCCGTTTAGAGTGTGATAAGGTCGGCACATAGAAAAAACTCAACCTCGCGAAGTTGAGATTTTATTCATTATATTTGCATGATGATGCCTGTAAAAATAGACAAAATCTGTCATCATGCAAAACTTATTCCGTTTCACTTGAGTTTGAGTCTAGGAGAGACAATATGTCTAACGAAAACCAAAAGCCAACATCTCCAACTGAGCAGGCACAAAGTTCAGACAAAGTTAGCCCATTCCTAAGCTCACCTTTACCGCAAGGTACCCCTCAAGGGCAACAACAAACTTTACAGCAAACCTTAACAGATACACCTGTTAGCGGTTCTGTACCAAAATATAATTTACCACGTGGTGCAGGCAACACTGGCAATGTTGGTGAAACAACTCACTTTGGTTACTCAACAGTTCGAACCGAAGATAAAGCTCAAAAAGTTGCTGAAGTTTTCCACTCGGTTGCAAGCAAATATGACCTTATGAATGACTTGATGTCATTTGGTATTCACCGTTTATGGAAACGCTTTGCAATTAACATGTCTGGTGTTCGCCGTGGTCAACACGTGTTGGATATTGCTGGTGGTACAGGCGACTTAGCAAAAGTATTTAGCCGTGAAGTTGGTCCTCAAGGTCATGTGGTACTTTCAGACATTAACGAATCTATGCTGAATGTTGGCCGTGACCGTCTGATTGATGCAGGCTGTACCAATGTCGATTTCGTACTTGCCAATGCTGAAACTTTAGAACCTTTTGCAGATAACAGCTTTGACCTTGTTACCATTAGCTTTGGTCTACGCAACGTAACGGATAAAGATGCTGCGCTTGCTTCTATGTTCCGTGTACTTAAACCAGGTGGTCGTTTACTGATTCTTGAGTTTTCTAAACCAGTATTTGAGCCTTTTTCAAAACTTTATGACCTCTACTCATTCACCGCTTTACCGATTATGGGTAAATTGGTTGCCAATGACTCAGAAAGTTATAAATATTTGGCTGAATCAATTCGTATGCATCCAGACCAACGTACCTTAAAAGGCATGATGGAAAATGCTGGCTTCCAGAACTGTGACTATCACAACCTGACTGGCGGTATTGTTGCTGTTCACCGCGGTTTCAAACTGTAAGGGAAGCGATATGTGGTCGATTCTAGCACTCGGTGCAGTCGAACGTATCATTCATCATCTGATCGATCTGGATGCATTAACCCGCATTCAGCTCAATCAGTTACAGGGCAAAATGTTGCGTGTTGTCATCGATAGCCCGCAGCTTTCTGTCGATGTATTCTTTGACCAAGAAAAAGTACGTCTTGAACCTACTGCAACTGGGCACAGCGAAAAACCTTCTATTTTTGAACAACGCCCTTTTGATCCGCAATTTAAAATTTCTGAAGCAACAGCTACTTTACATGTCAAAGATGTTGTTGAACTCATCAAACTATTGGTGAGCGATCCCGACCAGATTGGTAATATCCCGCTACAAGGTGACTATCACCTATTACAGGATATTCAAAAAATTATGCAGCAGACTGAACCTGATTTAGCTGCGCATTTATCAAAATGGGTTGGCCCTCAACTCGCCCATGAAATTGGTAAGATTCAACTTGCACCCAAGCATCTAAAACGCTCTCTTCAAAGCTATTTATTTTTCGCTGAAGATGCTTTAAAAGAAGACAGTGGTTTATTTGCCCCACGTTGGGAAATGGACGATTTAAATCAAGCTACGCGTAAGCTTAATCAAGATATTGACCGTCTAGAAGCTAAATTACAGCAGCTCAATGCACAACTACAACCCACTCAAGACTAGGTAAGACCGTATATGATTCCGCACGTTTCACGTTTACTCGAACTTTGGCGTATTGCAGCGCACTATAGACTCGATACGTTGTTCCCTGCGGATGAACTACCAGTTAAAGCTAAACATGCATTAAATATTATTAAAATGCATCCGGCAGCATGGTCGAGTCGTGAGCGCAAGAATCCTTTAAAGCTTAAAGAAGCTTTAGAAGACATGGGACCACTTGCAATTAAGCTTGGGCAGTTACTGTCAACTCGACGCGACCTAATTCCACCTGAAATACTCGCTCAATTGGTTTTACTTCAAGATCAGGTGAAACCGTTTGATAGCAATGTTGCCAAACAACGTATTCAAGATTCTTTAAAAGCAGACGTAAATACACTATTTGCTCGCTTTGATGACCAACCCCTTGCTGCTGCCTCAATTGCACAAGTTCATACAGCGGCACTACATGATGGCCGAGAAGTTGTTGTTAAAGTCACTCGTCCAGATATTCGTAGCCAGATTTTACAAGACTTTGAAATTTTGGCATGGCTAGGAAATACACTAGAAAGCCGCCTTGAAGCTGCTCGTGCATTACATTTATCTGAAATTATTCAAGACTACCGCCAGATCATTTTAAATGAGCTGGACTTGAGTATTGAGGCAGATAACACTCGTCGTATGCGCCATTACTTTACTGGCTCAACCATGATGTATGTGCCAGAAGTCTACATGGACACCAAAGATGTTATGGTGGCTGAACGTATTACTGGTGTACCTATTTCAGACACGGCAACCTTTGATCGTTTAGGCATGGACCGCGCACAACTTGCAGAAAAAGGCTTAACTATTTTCTTTACACAAGTATTCCGCGATAACTTTTTCCATGCCGACATGCACCCTGGCAATGTCTTTGTAGAAACCATCAACCCAAGCAATCCACGCTTTATTGCACTGGATTGTGCGATCATGGGTGAGCTTTCTAAGCATGACCAGATGACGGTTGCCCGCATGTTACTTGCCGTAATGAACAGCAACTTTATGCAGCTTATTCAAATTGTGCATCAAGCTGGCTGGATTCCACCGGGTACCGATCAAGACGCTTTAGCACGTGAGATGCGCCGTACTGTTGGGCCAATGGTGTCTAAACCAATGGATCAACTTGATTTTGCAGGTATCTTAATTCAAGTGATGGACATTGCCCGTCGCTTCCATCTTGAGATTCCACCACAGCTCATGCTGCTGCTCAAAACTTTAGTGCATGTAGAAGGCTTAGGTACGGACCTTTATCCGCAACTCGACATCTGGAAATTGGCAAAACCTATTTTGACAGAATGGGTTAAATCCAACATGAACCCAGTCAAAAATGTAAAAGAACTTGGCCAGCAATTACCTGACCTGCTTTTAGGCGCTCAAGATTTCCCAAGCTTAATTATTGATAGCTTAAATGGTTTAAAGAATCAGTCTGCTTGGCAGGACCGTCAGTTACGTGAAATTCAGCAACTCCGTTTGCAAATGGAACATCAACAGCGTCGTAGCTGGATGTTTGGCAGTACCATGCTGATTTTACTAACCATTGCCATTATTAGCCCTTGGTTTGTTTCCATTATTTTAATTGTGCTGAGTAGTTTATTAGCGCTTTGGCGTGTGTTGAAATAAATTCTAAATCCCTTGCCTCGCAAGGGATTTTTTTATGCCTAAACTTTAATTTTAAAAAAATATAGATCGTTTATTCGTTCATTGCTAAATTGAAGCTGTAAATGCTTGAAAAGAACAAACAATGAAAACACCTCATTTTGCCATTGTTGGTGCAGGTACAGCAGGTTTAGCAACTGCCATTTTGCTCGCCCGTGAAGGCAACCACGTTACTATTTTTGAACAAGTTGATGATTTATCTCCAGTAGGGGCCGGTTTACTGCTACAACCTGCGGGTTTAGCAGTCTTTGAATACTTAGGTGTACTCGACAAAGCCTTAACATTAGGTGCAAGAGTCACAGGCCTAGAAGGGCAACTTCCGGACAAGCGTCTTTTAGTTAACAGTCACTATCACGAAGCATCAGCAAATCTTTATGGTTTAGGTATACACCGTGCCACTTTGTGTCATGTACTCACTCAAAAGCTTAGCGAGTATTCAAGCCAGATTACTTGGCATATGAACCATTCTGTTGAAAAATTTGAAGAACATAACGAAGAGGTTCGGCTATTCGGCAGTCATCAAAACCAAAAGTTTGATGCTTGTTTTGATGGCCTACTCATTGCCAATGGTGCTCGTAGTCAATTACGCCCTAAAGCATGGGTAAAAGTTGATCAAGCTTATCCATGGGGTGCGGCATGGAGTATCGTGCCTGAGTGTAAAGTACTCGATTCTGAAATTCTGCATCAATTTTATGATCGCTCGAAAATTATGATGGGAATTCTTCCTACCGGAGCGATTCCAACCGAACCTCAACAGCGCCTTTCGAGTATATTTTGGAGCTTACCTACCACACAATTACAAAACTTTTTGCAAGATGAGCAGGCGAAACAAGCCTGGTTAAAGCAAGTCTCTGAGCGTTGGCCCAATGTTGCAGAGTGGCTCAAAGAAATTTTGTATAACAGTCAAACTCAGCCTAAATGGTTATCTGCAAACTATCGTGATGTCGTCATGACCCAATTTGGTCAAGGTCGAATTGGGGTAATTGGAGATGCAGCTCATGCAATGAGTCCTCAGTTAGGACAAGGTGCGAATATGGCATTATTAGATGCTTGGGCTTTTTCTCAATCATTGCGGCAAGCTCAAAAAAACCAGAATATTGATTGGTCCTTGCTCTGGCAGCATTATCACCAGCTTCGCCGTTCATCCATCCAGTTTTATCAATTTCTTAGTCGCTTACTAACACCACTATATCAATCTGACCATTGGTGGGCGGGAAGTTTAAGAGATCTAGTTTTCCCTTGGATGTATCAAATTCCTTATTTTCGAAAAGAAATGGCAATTACGATTTCAGGCTTAAAGACTGGTCCATTTCGACAACTTAATTATGATCAAGTCGCTCAATTAACTAAAGAAAGCAGTGCGTTTCATTTAAAAAATGAATCCTTGTCTGACTATTAACCCATCCAAATGATAGTGAATAGCATATGAAAATCAGCCATCTTGATCATCTTGTTTTAACTGTTGCCAGTATTGAGAATACATGTAATTTCTATCAAACCGTATTAGGATTTGAGGTCATTACTTTTAAAGGTGATAGAAAGGCTCTACAGTTTGGAAATCAAAAAATAAATTTACACCAGCAAGGTAACGAGTTTGAACCTAAGGCATTACAGCCAACTCCCGGATCTGCCGACCTATGTTTTATTTCAGATACTCCCATTTCAGAAGTGATTGCACACCTTAATCAGTTAAATATTCAAATTGAAGAAGGTCCTGTTGAACGTACTGGTGCAATACACCCTATCCTTTCAGTTTATATTCGCGATCCAGATCAAAATTTGATTGAGATTTCAAATATTATAACGACTCAGCCACCTAAATAGGCTCTTCATAAGTAAGAAGTGCAAGCTATTCATTACGTTGACAAAGACAAAAAGAACAAAGAATTTTTCCGCAAAGTGGCGTTGATGCCGTACACTATACAAGCTATTTTTTAGCATCTGACAGAAATCAATTTATAGTTCATATTTCTTTGGTGATTCCTCATGAATAACACGCAATGGCTCGATGAAGTAAAATTTAACGAACAAGGTCTTATCCCTGCCATTGCTCAACATCATCAAACCAGACGTATTTTGATGGTAGCGTGGATGAACCGTGAAGCACTTGCGCTCACAGCAGAAAAAAATCAGGCTGTATACTTCTCTCGCTCTCGCCAAAAACTCTGGCACAAGGGTGAAGAATCAGGCCATTTCCAAACGGTTTATGAAATTCGTTTAGACTGCGATGGCGACGTGATTGTATTACAAGTTGAGCAACATGGCGGTATCGCATGTCATACAGGTCGTGAGTCTTGTTTCTACCGTAAACTCACCCCACAGGGCTGGGAAATTGTCGATGCACAGTTAAAAGACCCTACTGCAATTTATGGTGATAATGCTAAAACTGAAAGCCACGATCATGCTCACACGACTGAACAAGTTGATGTGCTTGCTCACTTAGGGCAATTGATGCAAGAGCGTAAGCAAGCAGAAGCAGACACTTCATATGTTGCAAGCCTCTACAAAAAAGGCATTAATAAAATCTTAGAAAAAGTTGGCGAAGAAAGCGTAGAAACTATTATTGCTGCGAAAGACTACGCTGCTCAAAATACAGAAAGCAATTTAAATGACTTGATTTATGAAACTGCCGATTTGTGGTTCCATAGTATTGTCATGTTGGGTTATTTCGATCTTAATCCACAGCTTATTATTGACGAGTTAGGTCGTCGTCAGGGTTTATCTGGTTTAGTTGAAAAAGCTAACCGCAATAAGGTTTAAAATCACTCAGTGTCGAATATCGAAAAACCTAAAGCCACCTATGAGCAAGTAATTGCCATAGATAACGCACGTCTTGGGCAATCATTTAAAGTGATTGCCTATGCGGGCACAGGTAAAACTACTACGTTACAAATGATTAGTGATGCCATGCCTGAACGGCGTGGTATGTATTTAGCATTTAACAAAGCCATTGCAGGCGAAGCTCAGAACAAATTTCATCGCAATGTAGACTGCCGTACTTTTCACTCACTCGCGTTTCGTAGTGTGCCACGTGGTGTGACTGATAAATTACGCTTACCTCGCTTAAGTCCAAGTTTTATTGCCAAAGAATATCGACTAGAACCGATTACCTTACGACGCATGATGGGTGGACGTTATGAAAAATACGTCTTAATGCCAAGTCGATTAGCGAGTCTTGTCGCAAATGCAGTAAGCTATTTCTGTTCGACCAGTTCTCAATATCCAGCGCCTCGACATATTCAGGCGCCAAACTGGTTACATCCAGACGATATTACTGAGCTACAGACCCACCTTTACCCTGCTGTTGAACGCCGCTGGCTTGAGTCCATCGACCCAAACCATCAAGCGGGAATTGGTCATGATATTTATCTCAAGCTTTGGGCATTGTCTGAACCTAACATTCCGGCAGATTATGTCTTATTTGATGAAGCCCAAGATGCTGACCCTTTAATGTTGGGTATTTTGCTACGTCAAAAAAGTACGCAGGTTATTTATGTAGGTGATGCTCATCAGCAAATCTACGCGTGGCGTGGTGCAGTAAATGCCATGCAACAACTGCCTTTGCCTGAGTCTCGCCTCACCACTTCTTTTCGTTTTGGAGAGGCAATTGCCGATGTTGCCAATGCGTTATTAGGTGGCTTAAATGAGACAGTTCCTTTACTTGGTAATCCGAACCAAAAATCAAGCGTAGTCAATAAACCGCATACAAAAATGCGTGATGCGATTTTATGTCGTACTAATGCTCGCGCAATGGAGCTGTTATTGGCAGGCTTAGTTCACGGCGATAAAGTGAGTTTGCAAGCTGACCATCAAAAGCTAAACCGTTTTGTAGATGCTGCAAGCCTCTTGAAGCAAGGAAAACGAGTTACTGACGTCCCCGAGTTAGCATGGTTTAACTCATGGCATGATGTTCATGAATACTGTGAAACCAATGAGGGAAGTGATATTAAACCATTGGTTAAACTGGTGGATGATCACGGTACCGACCCACTGAAAAAAGCACTTGCAAAGATTACCCCACTTGAGCAAGCTGACTATGTCATCTCGACTGCCCATAAAGCAAAAGGACTAGAGTGGAACCGCGTCCATATTGAAGATGATTATCAATTTAAAATTAATGGCTTAGAACACAAGATTACAGATGAGGAATTAAGATTACTTTACGTGGCCTGTACTCGTGCTAAAGTAAGTCTAAACATCCATCATCTTTATGATCTGATACAACAATTAAAAGTAAGGGCGCCTTTAAGTCTTCGTAAGTCGGTTGGTTGAAGCGCTCATAATTAGGTGAGCCTATGAGACTTCAATCCATCCAATTTAAACATGTTGCTCTGTTTCATGACCTAAAGATCCAGTTTCAATATGATAAGCAACCGATTACTTTAATTTTAGGTGAGCAGGCAACCGGTAAAAGTATGCTACTCAAGCATATTTACCATGCTTTAACGTGGTTTCCTGCGCGTCTTAAAGATGTCCGCACTCCGGGTGTTGTCATGCCCGATCAAGACATTACTCATTCTCGTTTACAATCTAAAATAGAAGTGAGTATCCATATTCCTTCAGAGTTCGGGCAATTACCTGAAACTACATCTGCACAGCAAACCGACACATCCGTTTGTAGTTGGAAACTATTTAAGACCTTAAATGCAACTGGTGTGGGTATTAGTCAAGTTGAAACTCAGCAGCTCGATCAAACTGTTACGCTTTATCATCAAGTCACCAGAAAAGACCCGCTTCAAGGACTTCCTCTACTTGCCTATTACCCATCTGAACGATTTGTTAACGATATAAATTTACTCAATAAAAACCTTCCAGGTATTACTCAGTCTATTTCTGCTTATGAAATTAGTTTAATCCCGTTTACAACTTTTACTCGCTTTTTTGAATGGTTACGTGAAATTAGCGATATTGAAAATGCGCAAGCAGCGCAGGTTGTACAACGAATTATTTCAAAACAATCTAATCCACAAAATCAGGAAGAACTTTTACATCAGCTTCAAATCGAATTGGCAGGGCAACCTAAACAGCTTCCTTCACCAAATCTATATGCGCTTAAATCAGCGTTAAAGATTATATTTCCAGAACTTGAAGACCTTTACCTACAATATCATCCACGGCTTCAACTCATGGTACATTACAAAGGTGAAGCTTTAGCATTTCAACAACTTTCCAATACCACAAAAACATGGATCGCACTCGTAGGGGATGTTGTACGCAGACTTTGTTTGCTCAACCCACTCAGCTTAGATCCTTGCCTTGAAGGCGAAGGAATTTTATTAATTGACCAGATCGATTCACAACTAGATGCTCAACATTGTTCAGAAATTTTAAATCGACTTCATCAAGCATTTCCGCGTTTACAAATCATAGTGACTGGGAGCCGTGAAGAATTACTTGAGCATGCGACTGCTTATCAATGTTTTAAATTAGAACATGGCAAAGTAGGTCAACTTGATTTAAATACGACTCAGCAGCAGCTCGAACACCTTTATACCCTCTTGCATCGAGATGAAGCTTTAGCACCACATATAGATACTTTGCCACCTGATACTGAACCTACAACAGCCCAGATCGACAATTTGTACCAACAAATTCAAAACTTAAATGAACAACAAAAAAATGAATTATTACGTATGATTCATGCAGGAGATACTTCGGAAGAAACCTCATCTCTGTAGACGTTATTATCCATATAGCTCAATTTTTATAATAAAAACCGGATTCGCTAAATATACGATGAAATCTGTTTTTTGAGCTGAAAAATCACTAGATGTTGTTACCACATGTAATAACATCAGATTTTTAATGATTTTTTAGTGTACAATAAATTTCATTTTGCGTTTTTATTATTCAAGTTGCGCAATACAACTTGTTTCTCGCTTTATTTTTCTAATTTGGTCGGGTTTTCAGAATATAAGCTTTGGAAATCTCTTTGAATTCCTATCTATTCTGAAATGAAAATTTCACCTTTAGGCTTCGGTCTAAATTATATATGGATACGAGTGTGCTACCGATAATTATCTTATTACCGTTAATATTAGGCACCACCCTTGTTTCATTGCTTCAACGGTTTTCACGTGGAGTAACGGCTTTAGGGGCGATCGGAGTCAGTTTAACCAGTTTTGGTTTATTACTGACTCAGGCTAAAACTGTGCTTGGTGGTGCAAGCATTCAACAAAGTTGGGATTGGTTACCGCAATTAGGAATTAATCTGAGCTTTAGACTTGATGCCCTTGGTTTATTATTTTCTCTTCTTATTACCGGTATCGGTACACTCATTTATATTTATGCCTATTATTATTTAGGCCCTAAAAATTCATTAAGTAAATTATATTTATTACTCATGCTGTTTATGGCAGCAATGCTGGGTATTTCCCTTTCAAACAATTTAATTATTTTATTAGTGTTTTGGGAACTTACCAGTATCTCATCTTTCTTATTAGTGGGTTACTGGAGTCATTACGAAGCTGCTCAACGTGGCTCGCGCATGGCACTTACCATTACAGGAATGGGTGGACTCGCCATGCTAGGTGGATTTGTCTTATTAGGGCAAATCACAGGAACCTATGAAATTAATGATATTGTCGGAATGAAAGAGCTCATTCAAAGTCATCATCTTTTTGTTCCGATGCTTTTGCTTATCCTACTTGGTGCTTTTACTAAAAGTGCTCAGTTCCCTTTTCATTTTTGGTTACCCAATGCAATGGCAGCACCCACCCCGGTGTCAGCCTATTTGCACTCTGCCACCATGGTTAAGGCAGGTATTTTCTTATTAGCACGTCTTGCACCTATCTTTATTGGTGCGGCGCTTTATCACAACATTGTCACGTTTGTCGGCCTATTCACGCTTTGTATGGCGGCATGCTTTGCTATCTTCAAAGAAGATTTAAAAGGATTATTAGCCTATTCCACTATTAGTCATTTAGGTCTTATTGTCTGCTTGTTAGGTATTGGTTCACCTTTAGCGGTTGCCGCTGCAATTTTTCACATTATTAACCACGCAACCTTTAAAGCTGCCCTGTTTATGATTGCAGGGATTATTGACCATGAAACAGGTACACGTGATCTTAGAAAATTAAGTGGCGTTTGGCAGCTACTGCCGTTTACCGCAACGCTCACTATGATCACTGCAGCCTCAATGGCAGGTGTTCCTCTTACCAATGGCTTTATTTCTAAAGAAATGTTCTTTACCGAACTGTTAGCGAACCTTTCAGGATCGGCTGTTATTTTTGCCAGTATTATTGCGACCCTTGCCGGTATTTTTGCAGTGAGTTATTCAATTCGGTTAGTTCACGGCGTATTTTTTGATGGCCCATTGGGTAAACAAGTTCCAAATAAAAATGCCCACGAGCCACCTATCGGCATGAGAGCACCAGCTATATTGCTCGCGGCACTATGTATTTTGGTCGGTATTTTCCCTGCCCTACTGGTCGAGCCTTTAGTTAACAGTGTGACACGCGCAAGTCTTATGCAGCCTGATTTTGCAGGAACTCATCTTGCAATTTGGCATGGATTCAATGCGCCATTAGTCATGAGTATTATTGCCTTGGCTGGAGGTACGCTTTTCTATTTTGCCCTAGCAAAAGATGGCATGATTCGTAAGATCGACCTTGATCCAAGGCTCGGTCGCTTACAAGGCCGTATTTTATTTGATTTATTCTTAAAGCATTTATTATTAACGAGCCGAAAAATCAAACAAAAAACCGAAAATGGTTCTTTGCAAAGCTACCTGTTTTTAATCATTGCTTTTAGCATCATCATGGTGACCATGCCTTTGCTCAATCAAGGGCTTACCACTGGTACACGCGAGCTTACTCATGCCCCATGGATTGCAGTTGTGCTTTGGCTAACCTTATTCTCAGGTTGCTGGATGATGCTCTGGTTTCACCATGAACGCATCAAAGCTGTACTCATTAGCGGTGCAATTGGTCTCGTGGTGACCATGGTGTTTGTTACGATGTCTGCACCTGACTTAGCACTTACTCAAATTACGGTAGATGTGGTTACGACTGTTCTTTTGTTGATGAGTTTGTCTTTACTACCACAGCTGACACCTTATGAATCTACTCGCTCAAGACGTTTAAGAGATGCATTTTTAGCAATTATTGGTGGTTTAGGTATCGGCTGGATTACGTGGCTCATTTTAACGCGTAACCATAATTCGATTTCATGGTTCTTTGCTCAGCAATCTTTACCACTTGGCGGTGGTTCTAACATCGTGAATGTTATTTTGGTGGACTTCCGTGGTTTCGATACCTTTGGTGAAATTACCGTATTAGGCATTGCTGCGATTGGTGCGCTATGTCTTATGGATGGCATGCGCGTACACGGTACTACCATGACACAAGGCCTCACCTACCGCTTTAACCCATCTCCGCTTATGTTCCGTATTACGGCCTCTTGGGTTTTACCTTTAGCGTTAGTGGTAAGTGTCTATATCTTTATGCGCGGACATAACTACCCTGGCGGTGGCTTCATTGCAGGTTTAATTACCTCAATGGCACTCATTATTCAATACATTGCTTTAGGTCAAGATCAAGCAGAACAAATGTTAAAAGCACAATCTGGTCGTCTTTATGAAATCTGGATTGGTTCTGGTTTAACAATTGCGGGCTTAACTGGTATTGCCGCATGGTTCTGGGCACGTCCATTCTTAACTAGTGCTCATGTCTATGTTGAGTTACCAATTTTAGGAAAACTACATCTGGCTTCAGCAGCAAGCTTTGATTTGGGTGTGTATATCACCGTGGTAGGCGCCACTATGCTACTCATTTCTGTATTAGGAGACTCTCGCCACTCGAGTATGTCTGGTCCTGTACCTCATGGGGAGAAATCATCATGATCAGTTTAGAATTCTTACTGGCCTCTGCCATTGGGCTACTTGTTGCTACAGGCATCTATCTTATTTTGCGTGCGCGTACCTTTCCTGTTGTGTTGGGTTTAGCCGTACTAGGTTATGCGGTTAACTTATTTTTGTTTGCGATGGGCCGTCTGCAAGTCAGCTCGCCAGCTATCCTAACGGAGACTACCAATATTACAGATCCGCTTCCACAAGCGCTTGTTTTAACTGCGATCGTTATCGGTTTCGCAACCACAGCGTTTATTGTGCAACTGGCTTTACGCAGCCGTTATGAATCAGGTAGTGACCACGTTGATGCAAAAGAAGATATTTCTCCAACATACGACCCACGTGAGGATGAGCCGTGATGTTTGATTTTTTATCTTTTTGGCAAGCAAATACACCAATTTTCAGCATCCTCATCCCGGCATTTACTGGTTTTATTTTACTGCTTCTAGGCAATCCTGGCGCTGGTGCATTAAAAGAAGACTGGCGTCAACCTTGGCGACGTGGCATTAGCTTGCTCTCAGCAATCGCAGGTTTAGTCACTGCTGTTAGTTATCTGATTGTTGCTAATACAGGCCAAATTACTGTTTACCAGTTGAGCGAGTGGTCAGCACCATTTGGTATTGTGCTGGTACTTGATCGACTTTCAGCATTTATGCTGGTTTTAACCTATGCCTTAGCAGTCCCGGTTTTATGGTATGCAAGTGAGAATTGGGATACGAGAGGTCGCTATTTCCACGCTATATTCCATTTTCTTTTAATGGGCCTATGCGGAGCATTTCTTACAGGTGACTTATTCAACCTGTTCGTTTTCTTTGAAATCTTGCTTATGGCGTCCTATGTTTTGCTGTTGCATGGACAAGGCAAACCACGTTTTCAGCTTGGCGTACACTATGTCATTATCAATCTCTTAGCCTCTGCCCTATTCTTAATTGGCCTTGGTATGATTTATGGCAGTGTAGGCAGTCTAAATATGACTGACGTTTCACGCCTTTTACCAACTTTAGATGCAGATCAACATAAATTAGCAGTCGCTGGTGCCCTACTGTTATTTGTCGTGTTTGGTATTAAAGCAGCCATGCTACCAGTGGGTTTTTGGCTACCAAAAACTTATGCCGTTGCAAGTACACCTGTCGCAGCGATCTTTACCATTATGACTAAAGTGGGTATCTATGCCATTTTGCGTGTAAATGGAACTGTATTTAATGATGTACTTAGCCAAGAAATCTTTAAAAGTTGGCTTCTTCCAATTGGCTTAATTACGTCTCTATACGGTGTGGTTGGAGCAATCGGTGCAGATCGCCTTAGACGTTTTGTTGGTTTTATGGTGCTGTCTTCGATTGGTACATTATTGACTGCAATTGCTATGTCAAATACGCAAGCTTGGTCAGGGGCACTATTCTATTTAGTCCACAGTACACTGATCGGTGCTGCATTTTACTTGTTCTGTGGTTGGATGACTTCGCAACGCGGTGATTTCAAAGATCACTTAAAAATCGCACCAAGAATTAAGCAAGAAAAAGCAGCCATGCTGACTTATTTCTTAATTGCCATGATGCTCGCTGGTTTACCACCTTTTAGTGGCTTCTTTGGAAAGGGGTTTATTTTACAAGCAACTGTTGAAACAGCATATCAAGGCTGGGTAATTGGTATTGTGCTTGTGGTCAGTCTATTAAGCATTATTGCGTTAACACGTGTCGGATTTATTTTATTCTGGCGTGCCTCAGCACCAGAAGAAGATCCGATCAATCCTGCTTATATTATTTATCGGGCTTTACCTGAACGTGCACCACCACGTAATGATTCAGTGATTTATATTTTGCTTGCAGGTTTAGTGGCTTATGTCGTATTTGCTTCACCTGTGTTGCACTACACCACAAGCACTGCTCAGCAAATTCAAAATCACGCCTTATATCAGCAATCTATTCTTAAAACTGATCAAAATGGCGAAATCATTAGTGTGCAGCCTTATGATTCAACTTATTTACCAGAAACAAAATATGGTGGAGAAGTTGAAGATCATAATGCCTATCTGATACCTGACATTATTTCTAAAGACACATACAACGGTGTACATATTTCCGAATACAAACACCGCCAAATTCAGCAGCAAGAAAAATTGCAAACGCCAACCATTGCTGATGAAAGTCAACTGAAACCTATGGAGCCATAACAATGCAGCTATCTAAATTGCTTGACCGCTGGTTTCCGCATCCATTTGTTTCTTTTTTAATTATCGTTTTTTGGTTAATGCTCTCGCATAGTCTTGATGCAAGTGACCTGCTTATGGCTGTAATTTTGGGGCTTGTGATTCCTCGATTGGTTCGACCTTTTATTACTAGAACACCGCACATTCATTGGCAACCAGCAGTAAAACTATGCTTTGTTGTACTGTGGGATATTATTGTTTCCAATTTTCGCGTTGCTAAACTGGTATTAGGGTCACCTAAAAAATTACATCCCAAATGGTACCGTGTTCCATTAGAAACAGAACATGAACAAGTAAATTCTTTACTCGCAATGATTATTACTACAACACCAGGTACGGTCTCTGCTGGTATTGATCAAGAGCGTGGTGACATTTTGGTACACTCGCTCAGTACAGAAAATACTGAAAGTGATGTGCAAGACATCAAACAACGCTATGAGGCTCCACTCATGGAAATTTTTGATGTGAAAAGCAAATCGGAGGACAACACATGACCATCCTACCTTATGCACTTGGCATTAGCTTGATTGCCATCACGATCTCTATGTTGCTCTGTCTGTTTCGCATGGTGATGGGACCATCAATTGTAGATCGCCTTTTAGCACTTGATACCCTTTTTCTAAATGCAACTTGTCTCATTGTTGTATTAGGTATTTATTGGACAACCACCTCTTTATTTGAAGGGGCATTATTAGTTGCCATGCTAGGGTTTGTATCGACAGCTGCTTTGGCTCGTTATTTTACAACCGGTCATGTAATCGATTAGAGGGAGGTCAAAATGCAAATTACAATGGAAATTATTGTTTCGATCTTTCTAGTTTTTGGTTCGTTCTTTATGTTAGTTGGTTCTATCGGCATGGTACGCCTACCCGATTTATTTATGCGACTACATGCGCCTACCAAATCGAGTACATTAGGACTAGGTAGCTTTTTAATTGCTTCAATGATCTTTTTTGCTTTTCAAGGTCGTTTTGGCTTTGCTGAACTTCTCATTACTCTGTTAGCTTTCATTACGGCACCTGTTTCAGCCAATTTAATTGCACAAGCAGCACTACATCTGCGTTTACGCTCATTAAGTGGTGAAGTTCCTGAAGCAATCGAACGTCCATTACCATGGGATCGCTATAAAATCGGACAACGCTTTTCACAAAACAAATCTCCGATGGAGCCTCCTCAGGAATAAAAATGTGAACAAATAAAAAAGCCACCCAAAGGTGGCTTTTTTATTTTGAGTATAAATTACTCTTCGTCATCTGACTTACGTTCCGGTAAATCTTGTACCGCTTTTTCAATAAGACCAAACATATAATTACCATATGCATTCGTCTTATCGTAATGGAAACGTAAGCGAGGCGTAATACGTGTTTTGATACGACGACTGAGTTCATGACGCAAGAAACCAGAAGCTTTATTTAATACATCTAAAGTTTCTTTATTTGCTGCTTCACTCTGCTCATCACCTAGCTCACGCCCCATAACAGTAACGTAAACTTCAGCGTATCCCATATCCGCACTGACTTTCACGGCTGAGATGGTCACTAGACCACCCAGACGCGGATCTTTTAACTCCTGACGGATTAGATCAGACAGCTCACGCTGTACTGAATCCGCCATTCGCTTTAAGCGTTGGCTACCCGCCATTAAAGACTCCGTTTAATCAATTGAACATCATATACTTCGATCTTATCTTGTACTTTGATGTCTTTATAACCTTTAACCGCAAGACCACATTCCATACCAGCACGAACTTCATCAACTACATCTTTATAACGACGTAATGATTCAAGTTCACCTTGGAACACAACCACGTCATCACGTAATACGCGAATCGGTTTATTACGGTGTAATGTACCTTCAAGTACCATACAGCCTGCTGCTGCACCAAACTTACTTGAGTGGAATACTTCACGTACTTCAGCAACACCCAAGATTGTTTCACGGTGTTCAGGAGCAAGTTTACCGCTCATGGCATCTTTCACATCATCAATCAATTCATAGATGATGCTGTAGTAACGAATATCGATACCGTCTTGGTCACTTCTCTGACGCGCAGCTGTATCAGCACGAACGTTGAAGCCTAACAATACTGCTTCTGAAGATTCAGCAAGAATTACATCAGATTCAGTAATCGCACCAACACCAGAACTAATTACACGAACTTTTACTTCATCAGTAGAGAGTTCATATAAAGCTGCATTCAATGCTTCTAAAGTACCACGTACGTCAGTTCTTAAAACAACGTTCACTGTAGGAACATCTTTTTTGCCCATTGACGACATGATATTTTCAAGACGCATTGCACTTTGACGCTCAATACGTTTTTGACGCTCACGGTCAGCACGAGCATCGGCAACTTCACGTGCTTTTTTCTCGTCATTTACAACAAGAACTTCGTCACCTGCCATTGGAGCATCTGGAAGACCCAGAATTTCTACCGGAATAGATGGTCCTGCTGATTTAATTGGCTTACCGTTTTCGTCAGACATTGCGCGGACACGACCATAAGATGAACCTGCAAGAACAAGGTCACCAATATTTAATGTACCGTTTTGAACAAGAATAGAAGTTACTGCACCACGGCCTTTATCAACACGCGCTTCAATAACAACACCTTGCGCAGCACCTTCAGCAGATGCTTTTAATTCCATCAATTCTGATTGAATAAGAATTAAATCAAGAAGTTCATCAATACCTTGTCCAGTATGTGCTGAAACTTTAGCAATCGGAACATCACCACCCCATTCTTCTGGAACGATTTGTTTCGTTGTTAATTCATTTAACACACGGTCTGGATCAGCAGATTCTTTATCCATCTTGTTGATTGCAACAATAATTGGAGTACCTGCTGCACGAGCATGGTCAATTGCTTCTGCAGTTTGTGGCATTACACCGTCATCTGCCGCAACAACCAATACCACGATATCTGTTGCTTTAGCACCACGTGCACGCATTGAAGTAAACGCAGCATGTCCCGGTGTATCAAGGAATGTAATAATCCCTTTGTCTGTTTCAACGTGATACGCACCAATGTGCTGGGTAATACCACCTGCTTCACCAGCCGCAACTTTCGAACGACGGATACGGTCAAGCAATGATGTTTTACCATGGTCAACGTGACCCATAATCGTAACAACTGGTGGACGAGTTGTTTGCTCACCACGTGCTTCTTCAGCCGCTTCAAGCAAGTTATCTTCCGCCTGTGTATCAGAAACTAGAACAGGGTTGTGTCCCATTTCTTCTACAACAAGTGCAGCTGTATCTTGGTCAATAGCTTGATCTTGATTAACCAACTCACCCATTTTCATAAGTGTTTTGATAACTTCACGTACTTTAATCGCCATCTTTTGAGCAAGATCGGCAACAACAATACTTGAACCGATTTCTACGTCATAGACTTGCTTTTTAACTGGCTTTTCAAATCCATGCTTGTTTGCTTGGCTTGATTTTAAACCACGTTTATTATGGTTAACGAAGCTTTGCTCTTCTTGACCACGACGACCGCCTTTCTTACCCGCACGCGGGTTAGTAGTTGCGCCACCGCGTTTAATTTCACGGTCTTCTTGCTTAAATGAATCTTCATACGCTTGGCCAACAAGACCTGAAGCAAGTGGAGAATCATCAATTACACGAATTGTGGTAGTAGCATCGTCATTTGAGTACTTAGATGCCATTTTGCGCATTTGTTCAAGCGTACGTTGCTGAGCTTCTTCAGCCGCTTTACGACGTGCAGCTTCTTCAGTTGCTTTTAACTGAGCTGTTTGAGCTTCACGCGCTTTCTTTTGCTCTAATGTTTCTGCTGGTTTTGGTGCAGGTTTTACTGTACCGCCACCACGTTTTTTCACTACAACGGCAGCTTTAGGAGCTGACTGTGCAGCGCTATCTTGTTGATGAGCAGCACGCATTGCATCTAAAGTTGCTTTTGCTTTTTGCTCTGTTTGAAGACGCGCTTTTTGCTCTGCAGTTTCACGCGCTTGTTGATCTGCACGTGCTTTAGCTTCTGCTTCTGCACGCGCTTTAGCTTCTGCTGCAATTTGTTCTGGGTTTGGTTTAGCAAAAACCTGTTTTTTACGTACTTCTACGTTAATTGTTTTTGCTTTACCTGAAGTACTTGCAACTTTAGCGGTACTGGTTGTTTTACGTTTCAACGCAATTTTTCCTGTGTTACCACTTTCCTGACCATGCACTTTTTTCAAATGATTGACTAAAGTGTCCTGTTGTTCAGTGGTAATAATGTCGTCTGCTGTACGTTGAGGCAACCCTGCTTCGGGAGCCTGTTCTAGGAGCTTCTCAACAGGACGTCCTACACTGAGAGCTAACTCTTTAATCGACTTGTCCGTCATATTTCATCTCCTAGTTAAACCATGATTCGCGAGCTTTCATGATCAATTGACCTGCTTTTTCATGATCAAGACCTTCAATATCAGAGATATCGTCAGTAGCCTGATCTGCCAAATCATCAACGGTAATAATACCGCGAGCGGCAAGCGAGTAAGCGATCTCAGAAGTCATGCCTTCCATTGTGAGAAGGTCTGCGCTCGGTTCTTGAATATTTTCTTGCTGTTTCAAAGCATCAGTAAGGGCTGCTTCTTTTGCACGACTTTGCAATAACTCAACCAATTCAGCATCAAGCTCAATTTCGTCAAAAGTTTCAGCAGGAACATAAGCAATCTCTTCTAAAGAAGTGAAGCCCATTTCTACCAATGCCATTGCTAAATCTTCTTCAATATCTAAACGTGATACAAACATGTCGAGATATTGTTGAGCTTCATTTTGCTGACGAGCACGATACTCTTCTTCAAGCATCATGTCGAGTTTGTAGCCAGTTAAATCAGAAGCTAAGCGAACGTTTTGACCTTGTGAGCCAATCGCACGAGCTAATTGATCGCTGGTTGCAAAAATAATATCGGCACTTCTTGCATCTTCATCAAGCACGATGCCTGAAACATCAGCTGGTTCTAATGCGCTAGCAATGTATTGAGCTGGATCATCAGACCAAACCACTACATCAATACGTTCACCGTTTAACTCCTGCTGTACAGCTTGGATACGTGTTCCACGCATACCAATACATGCACCTACAGGGTCGATACGGTGATCATTTGTTTTAACTGCAATTTTAGCACGGACACCTGGTTGGCGTGCCGCTGCTTTAATTTCGATAATCTCTTCAGAAATTTCAGGAATTTCTTTTTTCATTAAAGCGATTAACATTTCAGGCTTAGCGCGTGATAACAATAACTGAGCGCCGCGGCCTTCACGGTTAACATTATATAAGATAGCGTTTACACGTTGCTTTGGACGAAGAATTTCTTTAGGAATCATTTCTTCGCGAGCAAGATAAGCTTCTGCGTTGTCGCCTAAATCAATGATGAAACCATCTTTGGTTTGTTTTTTCACTTCACCGTAGATTAACTCACCCACTTTAGATTCGTATGCATCAGCAACTAAAGCACGCTCAGCTTCACGGATTTTTTGTACGATAACCTGTTTTGCAATTTGCGCAGCAATACGGCCAAACTCGATAGATTCAACTTCAAGTTCACGCACATCACCAATTGACCATTTCGATGGATCAACATCAGAGATCGCATCTTGGCAAGCTGGCATTTCATGATCTTCATCCGCCACTACAGTCCATTGACGGAATGTACGGTAATCACCAGTTTTACGATCAATCTCTACACGAAGCTGAGCTTCTTCAGCATGCGTACCTTCGTAAAATCTTTTCTTCGTTGCAGCAACTAGAGCTTGTTCTAAAGCCTCGAAGATCGCTTCACGACTAACACCTTTTTCATTACTAACCGTTTCTACAACGGTAAGAATTTCGCGGCCCATAAGTCACCTACCGATTTCTTATATAATTTAAATAAATTTAATCTTGATAGATCAAGTTTGCTTTATCGATATTGTTGCTGTCGATATCAAGCACATGCTTTCCTTCAACTTCAACCTTAATCTCTTCATTTTCAAGGTCTACAGCAAGGAGTTTTGCTTGAAATTTACGGCGATTTTCTACTGCTGCAATTAAACGCAAAGCAACTTGTTGTCCAATATAGCTTTGCAACTGTTCAAGTTGAAAAAATGGGCGATCCCAACCTGGTGAAGAAACTTCTAAAGAATATTCACCTGAAATCGGATCATGAACATCCAACATCGCGCCGACTTGTTGTGTAACACGTACACAATCTTGTACGCCAATACCACGACCTTGTTCTACTTCACCATCTTCATTAATCACTGGTTCAGCGTTTTCATCAACCGGTCTATCGATATAAATACGCAATAATGAACGTTTACCTTGTGGAAGGAATTCGATTCCCCACAGGTCAACACCACATGCCTGCACTGCTGGAGCAATCATGTCATACAATGCTTGGGATTTATTTGATAATTTCATTTACTCTCGTCATTCTCGTGCGATTCAATCGGTTGTTTTAACCGACACAGACCTACTATAGTGAAGCATGACTATTTGACCAATTGATGTCGACACTACACGATAGCGATACGATAACCAATAAAAAAGGGCGTTAATCGCCCCTATGTAGCACAGAAAACAATAGTCCACTGTGCAAAAAGGCCCACCTGTCTGTGAGCCTCTTTTAAGAAACTTGGTAGCGGGAGCTGGATTTGAACCAACGACCTTCGGGTTATGAGCCCGACGAGCTACCAGACTGCTCCATCCCGCATCAACGTGCAAAAATTATATACAAATATCGAAAAAAGTCAATGTAAACTTTACAATATTCGCTTGATTAAGTTGCACCTTAATCAAATTGGTAGCGGGAGCTGGATTTGAACCAACGACCTTCGGGTTATGAGCCCGACGAGCTACCAGACTGCTCCATCCCGCATCAACGTGCAAAAATTATATACAAATATCGAAAAAAGTCAATGTAAACTTTACAATATTCGCTTGATTAAGTTGCACCTTAATCAAATTGGTAGCGGGAGCTGGATTTGAACCAACGACCTTCGGGTTATGAGCCCGACGAGCTACCAGACTGCTCCATCCCGCATCAATAAACTGCTTGCACTCAACTTTCTGGTTCAAAGTTGGTGCGGAAGGGGGGACTTGAACCCCCACGCCCGAAGGCACTACCACCTCAAGGTAGCGTGTCTACCAATTCCACCACCACCGCAGCTTGTGGGACGCATTCTAGTCCTTCCAACTGCAAAAGGAAAGCCCTATTTCGAATTATTGACCCGTTTTTGGTGCATTTGGTGAAGTTTCAGGCGATGTTGTTTGAGCTGGTGCTGTTGTTTGTACAGTTTTCAAACTATATGCCTCTGTAGTCTGTTTTTTTGCAAAAACAGCAAGAGTCAAACTCGTTACAAAAAACAATGCAGTTAAAACAGCAGTCAGGCGAGTAAGGAAGTTACCCGAACCAGATGCACCAAATACATTTGCTGCACCGCCACCACCAAAAGAAGCACCAGCATCTGCGCCTTTACCATGTTGCACTAAAATCAATGCAATCATCAGTACAGCTAAAATAATATGTACAACAAGTACAAAAGAGTGCATACCCTATCCTCGTTATTTGCTTTGCGCGAAGGCTTGTACAATTTGATAAAAAGATGCTGCATTTAATGAAGCACCACCCACCAACGCACCATTAATATCTGGACATGCAGCTAATTCAACAGCATTTTCAGCTTTTACACTACCACCATATAAAATAGCAATACTTGAACCCGCTGAAGTAAGCTGGCATAAGCCTTCACGAATTTTAGCGTGCATTGCTTGCGCATCTTGTGGTGAAGCTGTTTTACCAGTACCAATTGCCCAAATCGGCTCATAAGCAATTACGACTTGGTTTTGCCACTGTTCAGCAGTCACTACAGGTGCAATATCACAAATTTGTTGTAAAACAACTTGCTCTGCCTGCCCTTGTTCACGCTGTTCAAGACTTTCGCCCACACAATAAATGACAGTCAAGCCCGCATTTAATGCATTTTGGAGTTTCGCCTTCAAAATTTCAACGTTATCGCCAAAAATATCACGGCGTTCAGAGTGTCCGACCAATACGAAATTAATTTTGCTATCTTTTAATAATTCTGCACTAACTTCGCCAGTATAAGCACCTGTACCTGCAATACGCGATACATCTTGCGCAACTGTATATACCGTTCTTGCAGCATCCTGCAATTGCGCCTGTACTGTTGTAAGTGCAATAGAAACAGGGGCAACGCCCACATGGCAGCTTTCATCTGCAATTTGGTTTTGTTGCAATAATTGTTTAAATTCTTCTATAAGTTGGTTGGCGTTAGCACGCATTGGATTCATTTTCCAGTTGCCAACTACCCAAGGCGTAATCGTCGAACCCGACATACTGCTCACCTTTCATCAAAAATGCAGCACATTCTACACGCATTTATACAAATTTCAGATACTTTTCTTTAAAGGGATTACTTATATCTTTTCTTCTCTTTGAAATTAAGAAAAACTTTATAGCCATTCGAAGTTAAACATTCTAAAAATTAATCTTTAAAAACTTCGACTAGTTCAAGCTTTAATAGCTCGAGTAAGACTAGAGCAACACTTTATAAGGTAGTAATTTTACATAACAAAAGTATAATTTTTCATATACCAATTATAAACACATTAGCATAGGCAGGCAGATGTCAGTATTACATACATCTCCAAAATTTACGGGGTTTTTTCGACGTTTAGTCGAAGAAAAGCATGTGTCGGCAGCGACCATGCAAACTGCATTAGATGCAGCGAAAAGAGCTAAGCAGGACACAGTCGCATATTTAATTGAAGAGGTTCATCTCTCCCCTTCGTTATTGGCTGAAACAATTTCTGCTGAGTTTGCTGAACCATATTTCGATCTGGATGTTTATGACACTTCTCAGATTCCTAAAGATCTGGTCGATCAGAAACTGATTTTAAAACATCGAATTTTGCCGCTCATTCAAAGAGGGCAAATTTTATATGTTGCGACCAGTAATCCAAGCAATATCGAAGCGATTGATGCAATTCGTTTTAATAGTAAATTGCTGGTTGAGCCTGTAATTGTGGAGCACCATAAACTCGAAAAAGTTTTAGGCCAGCATTTTGCAGAAGAAAGCAGCTTTGACTTCAATGATGAAGAGTTTGATCTCGATGTTAATCTTGATGATCCTACCGCTCAAGAAGATGAAGAAGAAGCTCCTCAAGGCGATGAAGCCCCGATTGTTAAATATATTAATAAGTTATTAATTGATGCCATTCGTATGGGTGCTTCAGACTTACATTTTGAACCGTACGAAAAATCCTATCGGGTGCGCTATCGTGTCGATGGTGTGTTACGTCAAATTGCCAATCCCCCTCTACAGCTTGCAAACCGCTTGGCATCACGCTTAAAAGTAATGTCTCAAATGGACATTTCTGAAAAACGCGTCCCACAAGATGGTCGTATCAAGCTCAAGCTGTCAAAAACCAAAGCGATTGATTTTCGTGTGAACTCCCTCCCGACTTTGTTTGGTGAAAAGTTAGTTCTACGTATTCTTGACCCATCAAGCGCAATGCTAGGAATTGATGCACTAGGATATGAAGAAGATCAAAAAGCTTTGTTTATGGAGGCATTAGATAAACCTCAAGGCATGCTTTTAATTACCGGACCAACAGGTTCTGGTAAAACTGTATCTCTATATACAGGCTTAAATATTTTAAATACTGAAAGTTCCAATATTTCTACTGCCGAAGATCCAGTGGAAATTAACTTAGAAGGTATTAATCAGGTTAACGTCAATCCTAAAGTGGGTTTAACGTTTGCAGCTGCTCTTAAGTCTTTTTTACGTCAAGACCCTGACATTATTATGGTCGGTGAGATTCGTGACTTGGAAACAGCAGAAATTGCGATTAAGGCTGCTCAAACCGGCCACATGGTGATGTCAACACTACATACCAATAGTGCTCCGGAAACATTGACCCGTCTACGCAATATGGGGGTTCCTTCTTTTAATATTGCAACATCAGTAAATCTAGTGATTGCACAGCGTTTAGCACGTCGTCTTTGTTCTCAATGTAAAATACCTGCTGATATTCCTAAACAAAGCTTATTAGAAATGGGCTTTACCGAACAAGATTTAGCACATCCAGATTTTCGGGTTTTTCAACCCGTGGGCTGTCCTGAATGTCGTGAAGGCTATAAAGGCCGTGTCGGTATTTATGAGGTAATGAAAGTTACACCTGAAATATCCAAGATTATTATGGAAGATGGCAACGCTTTAGAAATCGCGGCTGCTTCTGAAAAATTGGGGTTTAATAATCTACGTCGTTCAGGTTTAAAAAAGGTGATGCAAGGGGTGACCTCTTTACAAGAAGTTAACCGTGTAACCAGTGAATAAGACACTATTTAAAATAAGGATAATCTAATGGCTGTCAAAAAGGCACAAATGATGCCGACTTTTGCTTATGAAGGGGTTGACCGTAAGGGCGTAAAAATTAAAGGAGAACTTCCGGCTAAAAATATGGCTTTAGCCAAAGTAACCTTACGCAAACAAGGGGTGACTGTTCGAACTATACGTGAAAAACGTAAAAATATTCTTGAAGGTTTATTTAAGAAAAAAGTCACTACACTCGATATTACGATTTTTACCCGACAACTTGCAACCATGATGAAAGCTGGTGTACCGCTGGTACAAGGCTTTGAAATTGTAGCAGAAGGTTTAGAAAACCCTGCCATGCGAGAGGTTGTCCTCGGTATTAAAAGTGAAGTTGAAGGGGGTAGTACCTTTGCCTCAGCTTTAAAAAAGTACCCTCAACATTTTGATAACTTGTTTTGTTCACTTGTTGAATCTGGTGAACAGTCAGGTGCACTCGAAACGATGTTGGACCGCGTTGCAATTTATAAAGAAAAAAGTGAGTTGCTCAAGCAAAAAATCAAGAAAGCAATGAAATACCCTGCAACAGTTATTGTGGTAGCCATTGTGGTGACTATTATTTTGATGGTTAAAGTAGTCCCCGTTTTCCAAGATTTATTTGCTTCTTTCGGCGCAGAATTACCAGCATTTACACAAATGGTCGTGAATATGTCGAAATGGATGCAGGAATACTGGTTCATTATGATTATTGCGATTGGTGTATTTATTGCTGCGTTTTTAGAAGCAAAAAAACGTAGTAAAAAGTTTCGTGATGGCTTAGATAAACTGGCGCTTAAGTTACCTATTTTCGGAGATCTGGTTTATAAAGCAATTATTGCCCGTTATAGCCGCACGCTTGCTACAACATTTGCAGCAGGTGTTCCGCTTATTGATGCACTAGAGTCGACTGCAGGCGCAACAAATAATGTCATTTATGAGCAAGCTGTGATGAAAATTCGTGAAGATGTGGCAACCGGTCAACAACTTCAATTTGCTATGCGAGTATCTAATCGTTTTCCATCTATGGCTATACAAATGGTTGCAATTGGTGAAGAATCGGGTGCACTAGACAGCATGCTCGATAAAGTTGCCACTTACTATGAAAATGAAGTGGATAATGCCGTTGATGGTTTAACTTCTATGATGGAACCTTTAATTATGGCAATTTTAGGGGTACTCGTAGGCGGTCTGGTAATTGCTATGTATCTTCCAATTTTCCAAATGGGCTCAGTTGTATAATGCAAGACATCATTGCTTATTTTATTCAAAACTTAACTGCACTTTATATTGCTGTTGCACTCGTGAGCCTATGTATCGGTAGCTTTCTGAATGTAGTGATTTACCGCACGCCAAGAATGATGGAGCAAGATTGGCAGCAAGAATGCCAAATGTTACTCAATCCTGAGCAACCCATTATTGATCATGAGAAGCTAACTTTAAGTAAGCCTGCTTCATCATGCCCTGCATGCCATCAACCCATCCGTTGGTATCAAAATATCCCACTCATAAGCTGGCTAGTGTTAAGAGGAAAATGTGGTCATTGCCAGCACCCGATTAGCATTCGCTATCCAGCCATCGAACTACTTACCATGCTATGTTCATTGGTGGTGGTTATGGTGTTTGGTCCAACCATACAAATGCTTTTTGGACTCGTCCTCACATGGGTATTGATAGCACTTACCTTTATTGATTTCGATACACAATTATTGCCTGATCGCTTTACCCTACCTTTAGCTGCGCTTGGTTTAGGCATTAACACCTTTAATATCTACACCTCACCCAACTCGGCCATTTGGGGTTACCTCATTGGTTTTCTATGTCTTTGGATTGTCTATTACTTATTTAAAGTAATTACTGGCAAAGAAGGTATGGGCTATGGCGACTTTAAGTTACTTGCAGCATTGGGCGCATGGATGGGGCCATTGATGCTACCGTTAATTGTGTTATTGTCGTCTTTATTGGGTGCAATCATTGGCATCATCTTATTAAAGTTAAGAAATGACAATCAGCCTTTTGCGTTTGGGCCATATATTGCCATTGCAGGTTGGGTTGCCTTTTTATGGGGTGATCAGATTATGAAAATTTATTTGGGAGGTTAAGATGGCTTTTATTCTGGGAATCACAGGTGGTATAGGCAGTGGTAAATCAGCTGCAACACAATGGTTTGAATCCCAAGGAATCCAAGTCGTCGATGCCGATATTGTTGCTCGCGAAGTAGTTGAAAAGGGCCAACCTGCCCTTCAAAAAATTCAGCAAACTTTTGGAGACTGGGTGCTTCAACCCGATGGCAGTTTAGACCGTCGTGCCTTACGTGAATATATTTTTCAAAATCCACAAGCGCGTCATACACTCGAGCAAATTACCCACCCTGCAATCCGTCAATCTATTATTCAACAGCTACAAAATCCTAAAAGTCCTTATGTAATTTTAGTTTCGCCATTATTGTTTGAAACAAATCAACATGAACTGGTCAATCACACGCTACTAATTGATGCGAGTGAACAAACTCAAATTCAGCGTGCAAGCCAGCGCGATGGGCAAAACCAAGAACAAATCCAAAAAATTATTGCTGCACAAATGCCACGCGAACGAAAACGTGAGCTTGCCAATGACATCGTGTTTAACGACGGATTACTCGAACATTTATATCAGCAATTAGAGTCTTTACATCAAAGCTATTTGAAGCGTACAAACTAATTTTGTGTATTTTGCTGCTTAATCTTTTGTGTCAGGCTATCTTGTCTAAACCAGCGCCAAGGCTGTAAAGCGCCTATCCCCATACCTACCAAGCCCACAACAATTGATGGGCTTAATGATTCACCAAGTAAAGGTACAGCTAAAATAGCTGCAATAAACGGTGCCAAAGTTACAATACTTCCCGTTTTAAAAGCACCAAGACGTTGAATAGCAGCAACATAAGTCAACGTTGCAATAATAACGACAAATACGCCATGAAAAATGCCTTGTACAGCCAAATGTACAGGATCTACATCCATAAAATGTTTAGGTAAGAATAATAGGTAAATCGGCAAATAAATAATTGCAGACCAAATCGCGACGCTTGCCATAGAATGCCAGGCAGAGAGTTTCCACTGTTTAAGTAGTACAGTAAAAATTCCCCACCAAATTGCACTGATAAACAGAAGTAAATCGCCAATTCCAAAAGCAGAGGTACTACTTTGTAGCATTAATGCACTCATGAGGGCCAAGGCAGTGATCATAATTGCCAGACTCACCCATGTATGTTTATCAAATGGTTGTCTAAATAGAATATAGGCAGCTATAGCTGTACAGATGGGGATACAACCATTTAAAAATATTGCGGCATGTGCAGCTGGCGCATAAAGAAACGCAGTATAGACGGTGAGACAATAGATGACTCCACCAATGAGCGCCAAAATAACCGCATGCTTACTCCATAAAAAAGCGAGATCTTTTTTATAAATTAAGATAGGCATCAAAATGAGGAAAGCAATAGCGAAGCGCAGTGCAGCAATATCCCAAGCACTGATGTGCCATTGTGCATTTAAACGGGCAAAAAGCGTAACCCCGCCCCAAATGCACATGGTCACCAATACAAAAAAATAACCTTGCTTACGGGGAGACATATTTAGACTGCTTTAAAACGAGAAAGGCAGCTAAATTATACCTCAGAACGCTGACGGCAAGCCTCATAAAGTGCCATACCTGTTGCCACACTCACATTTAGGCTCTGTAAATTCCCAGACATCGGGATATAAACTTTATGATCACACTGTGCCTGAGTAATTGGACGTAAACCTGTGTCTTCTGCACCCATAACAATGACAACTGGGCCAGAGAAATCACATTTTTGAATAGGCAAAGCACTTTCATCAAGCATTGTACCAATCACACGTACGTGAGTTGTCTCTTTAAGATGCGCTAAAGTACGCGCTAAGTTTGTTACTTGAATAAATTTAACTTTTTCGGCCCCACCCGCTGCGACTTTGCGAGCAGTTGGAGTTAAGCTTGCTGAGCGATCACGAGGAACAATGACTGCTTGAACACCCATTGCAGCGGCTGTACGAATACAAGCCCCTAAGTTATGCGGGTCTGTCACCTGATCTAATGCCAGCAATAAGGCATCTGGAGTTTCAGCCAAAATCTGATCGAGATCTTTTTCATTTAACGTCGGATGCGGACGTACTGCTGCAACTACACCTTGGTGGAATGGTAAGCCTGCAAGCTTCTCAAGACTTTCACGGCTTGCTTTTTGTACGCTAATTCCAAAAGGCTCAGCCAATTGCAAAATCTTTTGTAAACGTTGATCATCGCGCCCCTTCAATGTAAACAAGGTCAGCACGCGCTCCGGCTCAAGTTCTAACAATGACTCCACTGAGTGAACGCCATAATAATATTCCGGTTTTGCCATGCATGACCTCTAACAACGTTTGAGCAAAAAATAAAAATCCTGCAAAGCCAACTTCACAGGATTTCTTTGGGCATAGTGTACCCGATTTAAACAGGAATTTCTTAGCCTTCTAAATGGCAAACATAATCGAGTACTTCATCAGTCTCGATTTTAAAAACGCTATTGCCTGGTACATAAAATGATTGACCAGCGCGGAACAATTCACTTTCATTGCTATCTGCAATTTTAACGCGACATTCACCTGAAATAATTTCCATACGCTCAGGAACATGTGTTTCAAATGTTAAAGGCTGCTCAGTCGGCAAAATAACACCTAATGTTTTTTTCGTTCCATCTTCAAATTGCACGGTATGGCTGATACATGCTCCACCAAAATAAACATTTGATTTTTTGATGACCGTTACATGATCAAATTGGGTTGAACTCATGCACACTCTCCAGATAATGCCGCATTTATATAAATTATGATGAATGTAGTTTAATTGTGCCTAAATAACTAATCAATCAGTTTTCATACGGATAGACTTGTAATTTCCACTGCTGTAACTGAATTTTTTTAGCAAAAGCGTGGGGTAAATTTACTTCAATATTTCGACTCTTCGACACTATTGCATCATATCTGCAAACTTCATCGTGATTTTCATCGAATACAACCCAATAAACTTTCTCTGCAGTTGGGTGTGTCACAGCAGTTGTAACCACTGGTGAACCATTATCCATGCCAACATGAAAATTGTCTGGGTCATTTTGCATTGAAGCTGACTCATAAGCCGGAAAATCGACACCATTTTCATCAAATTGCTGGCTGTCATGCACAAGCACACTTTGTTTTAAAGTCGGCCAAACACGATAACGAAGATAATGCTGATCTATGACCCGATTGCCCGGATACTTTCCAGTGGCGACATAATCTCTGACATGTGCTTCAATATTATGAAAAATACCTGAGCAACCACCCCACATTCCCGCCAAAATTAATTCAGTGTGAGAATAGCTATCCCTCATTAAATGAAACCATTGATCACTCTTGAGCCAAGCATCGACAGCAGCTTTTTCACGATAAGACACGATAGAGTCAGCATCCCGTATCAAAAATCGTTTAACTAGTGGATCATCCATGACTAAAAAGCGCCAAAATAAACCAGATAACTGTTTTTGAGTGGGGCTGACATGTACTACTTGGGCACCATTTGCTTGTAAACGTTTCTGTACAAGTTCAGGAACGGTATCATCTATATAGAACCGACACGTCCATTCCGGATAAATTTCTTGCGCTAACTTAGTATTTAAAATTGAAGTTTCACAGTAACGCGGATTTGCTCCAAATAAAGAAAAAGCAATAATGTTTTCTTGAGGATTGGGACTAAATGGTACAGGTTTATGCGGGGGTATATTTAAAGCAGGCTCATTCTTTGTGAGTTCTTTTTTTGTTGAAATGGCTAAACGCCCAAATTTGATTTTTTCTTCTTTTTTATTTAAATGATGACAAACTTCGGTTAAGCCATCATATAAATTTGTATTAACGTTGGAACCACTTGCTTTAATAGCTTGCATATAATGTTGATATGCATCGTCATAACGGCGTAACCGCAGCTCAGTATAAGCTAAATCAGATAGTGCTCCAGAATGCTGTGGCACTAGATTTACCGCTTTTTTTACATGCTGATAAGCTTTGGCATAATCACCTTGTGCAGCAGCCTGTTTAAATGCATTAAAATGCTGACTTAAAATTTTATTCATTTCAGCAGGATTTGTTTTTTTATGGCGGTTCATCATCCCTATTGGTGCTTTCGGTAAGCTTAATGTTTTTTTCATTGTAAAGTTCCGCAATCTTGCTGTTCTATAATTTCATTTAGAATAATAGATCACTTGTAGCAAATTCAAAACTTCTCTATCTTTAACCCATAATTTGGCGCGTTGGATGCGTTTATGCTCACACATTTAACTTTAATCAATTTTGCATTAGCTGATCATTTAGCTATTGATATAGAACAAGGATTTAATGTTCTAACAGGTGAGACAGGTGCCGGAAAATCATTATTACTGGATGCACTCTCTGCCTGCTTAGGGGAACGTACAGATACAAATTATGTCCGCTATGGTTCGGACAAAGCGGATGTAACCGCAGTTTTTACTTATCAGAACAATAGCCCTGAGGCAAAATGGTTACAAGACCATGAGCTAGATGATGATTCTGGGGAAATTCATTTACGTCGGGTTATTTTCGCAACTGGTCGTAGTAAAGCATGGGTGAATGGCCGCCCAAGTAGCCTCTCTGAGCTTAAAGAATTGGGGCGCCTATTGGTTCAATTATATAGCCAGCACAGCCAGCAACAGCTTCTTGAACCACCTTATCCAAAGCATTGGTTAGACCGTTATAACAATTTTTATGCTGAAGCGAATGATGTCCGCGAAGCTTATAGCACATGGCAACGCACGATTCGTTTACACCAAGCAGCCTTAGATGCTCAAGCAACTCGTCTACAACGTATTGCGACCTTAGAGCTGCAAATCGAAGAACTTGAGGAAGTCATTCAGACCGATTACAAAGAAATCGAGCAAGAGTTTGATCGTCTCAGTCATCATGAACATATCATGCAAGATTGTAGCTATAGTTTGAATGCGCTTGATGAAGCTGAACAAAACATTACTCAAGAAATGTCATCGATCATTCGCCGACTAGAATCTCATGCTGGACGTAGTGAACAGCTTTCTGAAATTTATAATTCTTTACTTAATGCTCAAAGTGAAATTGATGATGCAACATCAAATTTACGTCAGTTTATTGACCGTCAGAGCTTTGACCCTGAACGGATGGAAGAACTGAATTCCAAATTGGAAGTTTTCCATCGCCTTGCTCGTAAATACCGTACTCAGCCAGAGACGCTGAAAGAAGAGTACGAAACATGGCAAAATGAGCTTGAACAGTTGCATCAACTTGAAGACCCAGAGACTCTGGCAGAACAAGTAGAAAAGTCACATCAAGAGTTCTTAGAAAAAGCCCAGCATTTAGACAATATTCGTCGTGAAGCTGCTATCCCACTTGCCAAACAGTTAACCGAGCAGGTTAAGCCTTTGGCACTACCTGAAGCACACTTTGAGTTTAAATTTGAGCCATTAGAGCAACCAAGTGCAGAAGGCTTAAGCTTTATTCAACTTTTATTTACTGCCAACAAAGGCATACCACCACAACCATTGGCGCGTGTGGCATCGGGTGGTGAGCTTTCACGTATTGCACTCGTCATGCAAGTGATGAATGCTGAAAAGACCGAAGCAGAAGTTTTGGTATTTGACGAGATTGATGTCGGGATTAGTGGCGGCACGGCTGAAGTGGTTGGACGATTACTTGCCGATTTGGCTCAGCATGTCCAACTGCTATGTATTACTCACCAAGCGCAGGTCGCTGCACAATCTGATCAACATTTGTTAGTTAAAAAACAGCAAACAGATCCGGCAAGCAGCACCATCGTACAACTCGATGAAAATCAGATTATTTATGAACTAGCACGTATGTCAGGTGGGGTTGAAATTAATGAAACGACCTTGCAGCATGCTAAACAATTACGCCAACTTAAATTTCAGGCTTCTTCAAATTAATAAAGAAAATGAGAGAAAAAGATTGGCGAAATCCGATTAACTCTTGTATGTTGATAAAAAGAACCTATATACATAAAAAGGGTCGAGAGACCCTATAGCGACATTTTTTGAGGGAGAACCGCTTAGGTGACCAAACAATACATGACTCACCGTTGTCTGATTGCCCCGCCAGAAATGGCAGATGACTTTTTTGCAAATACTGTAATTTATCTTGCCCGCCATGACGAAGAAGGTGCTCAAGGTATTATTATCAATCGCCCTGCTGGTATCCAAATTAAAGAACTACTCAATGATTTAGACATTGATGCAGACAATGTAAATCCGCATGAGGTTTTACAAGGTGGACCTTTACGCCCTGAAGCAGGCTTTGTCCTTCATACTGGTCAACCAACATGGCACTCCTCTATTGCTGTCGGTGAAAATGTCTGTATTACCACCAGTAAAGATATTCTCGATGCAATTGCACATAACGAAGGTGTTGGTCGCTACCAAATCGCCCTCGGTTATGCGAGTTGGGGTAAAAACCAGCTAGAAGATGAAATTGCTCGTGGTGACTGGCTCATTTGTGATGCCGACATGGATCTGATTTTTAACTTGCCGTACGATGACCGTTGGGATGCAGCCTATAAAAAAATTGGTGTAGATCGTACATGGCTGGCTTCTGAAATCGGACATGCTTAATGACTGCAACACAATCAAAATCAATTATGGCTTTTGACTTTGGCACTCAAAAAATGGGAATGGCAATCGGCCAATCTGCAATTGAAAGTGCTAATCCGTTGCCATTATTTGTGATGAAAGATGGGATTCCCAACTGGGACCAACTTTTAAAAATTGTCAAAGAATGGCAACCTGATTTGTTCATTGTCGGTCTTCCATTAAATATGGATGATAGCGAATCAGAGCTTTCTACACGTGCACGTAAGTTTGCACGCCGTTTACGCCATCAAACCAATATTGAAACATGGATGGTCGATGAACGACTCACCACCCGTGAAGCAAGAGAAGAACTTGGTTTTTATCAAGAACAAGGCCGTGCAAAGAAATTATCAGCAGATAGTTTTGCCGCAGCCTTGCTGATTCAAAGCTGGTATCGCAATCCAGTTGGTTTAACACCATAAAAAATAAAAAAGCATGTTTTACACATGCTTTTTTATTGGGTTTAAAAACTTCAATTTTTTATTTTTCAATAATATGTACTGTAGCAGTACGACCAGAAACAAAAGCCAGCTCGTTTTTTGGTGCTTCATCTAACACAATTTTTACAGGTACACGCTGTGCTAAACGAACCCAGCTAAACGTCGGATTTACGTTTGCAAGCAATTTAGAACTACTTGAACGCTCACGATCTTCAATACCCGATGCAATACCTTGCACATGGCCTTTAATTTTCTGACTGTCACCCATTAATTGCACACTTGCTTGATCGCCAATATGAATGCGGTCTAATTTTGTTTCTTCAAAATATCCCACCACATAAAGTTGTTTACGATCCAGCAATGCTGCCACCGCTTGACCAACTTGGACATAGTTACCAGGGCGCAAATCAAAGTTAGAGAGTGTTCCATCTGCCGGTGCAACAACAGCGGCACGGTGCATATTGAGTTCTGCTAAATGTAAGTTACTTGTTGCTGCTTCAACCAATGCCTGTTGCTGTTTAATAGTGGCTTCAGCTTGTTGAATAGCTGCTTGGAGTTGCTCATGTTCCGCATGTGATTGATCGCGAGTTGCAAAGACCTGATCTTGTTCTTGTTTAGAAATCGCGCCATCCATTAAGTTTGAATAACGGTTTGCGTTTTTCTCGGCTAACTTAATGTTAGTGCTCGACTTAATCAAGTTTGCTTTGGCTTGTGCTAAACCTGCTTGTGCCTGAGCATATGCCGCTTTTGCTTTTGCCAAATCAGACTTTGCTTGCTCTACATCTAAAGCTCGGCGAGAGACATCAATTTTAAAAAGCACCTGACCTTTTTTGACAGTCTGGTTATCTTGAACCAATACTTCCGTTACAAGTCCTGCTACATCTGAGGAGACTTGAATAACGTCACCACGAACTCGGCCATCACGTGTCCACGGCGCTGCATTATAGTAGTTCCATAAATGCACAATGGTATAGACCGCAATCATTAATGCGACAATCAAAATCACTGGACGGATGACTTTTTTCAACTCCAATTGATTCATTTTACTCACCTAACTCAATCTTTAATCTGGCAATCATCTTTAAGCACCTAACCCAACAAAAATTTGGTGTATCACCAAAAGTAGTAAAAGGTAAAAACACAAATTGAAAATGCTGGGTAGTGCAATCCAGCCTTGTGCAATCCATTTGTTAGTTAAAGGACTTAACAAGCGGAAACATATATATGCAAATAAGGCTTGGACGAGCAAAGCAGGCAGGTAAATACCGTAGACATTAAACTCACCCATGCGCTGTGGCTCCTGTAAGCGTACGATCTGCATTCATTTGGTTTGATGAAACATGACACATGCTATAAGCAATATTATTTAGCGAAATAAATAATCTTTGACGCAAAGTCATATCTTCAATATGTGAAGCAAGTTGTTTAAGTTCAAACAAGGTCTGATGAATGTGCTGTACCAATACATCACTTTCATCTTTTTCATTTTCTTTGGCTCTAAACAGCTCATCTAAATCTTGTTGCAAACGGCCAATGTGATGAGCTAGTTCTGAAGATGGCTGAAATTGATTTGCTAACTCTTGAAGTCGGCTTAAATCGACAATCGCACTTGATTCAACCAATGCTTGATGAATCGATTTTTTAATCTCTTCTGACTGAACCATTTTGGTATTTAAAACACCAACACGGTCTAACATCGCCCGCAAATGAACTTTGAATTCAATGCCATAAGGTATATAAATCGCTTGACGCATCGCGCGATAATGTAAAGCTAAAATACGGTTTGCACTGGTATCGGGTGACATGGCTCGTACCACATCTATAACAATGAGAGACACCAATACGCCCATAACCATACCAAATGAGCTGTCTAGGTAAGACACTGCATCCATGCTGTAAGCATTGTGCAAGTTCAGACCCATCATGGTGTTAATACCCAGCACCATTCCCACTGGCATGAGCGCTTGATTCGCCATCATAGAAACCGCAAATAAGAACATCGGCAACAAAACGAGTCCAAGTTCCCAAAATGTTGTGACATGAGGAAAAACACCAAAAGCATAAATAAACACTAAAACAGCCGATGCCACACTGCCCCATATAAAAATACGCAAGACAGGAACAGGGTTATCTAAGGCCGTTAAAATACAAGCAGTTACTGCACCAATCTGTGCCATCATAAATCCAGCTTTCCAGCCAGAGAGAATCCACACACCAGTCACAATAAATGTAATGAGTACCGCACTAATACCGCCTCTGACTGCCACACCATGATCTCGGTGCAAACTTGGATATTTAGTCGTCATTGGGGTAATGCTATCTGGAATCTCTTTATTGCCCTGCTTAATGCGTTGCCATAAAACTTTTACAGCTAGAACATTACTAATGAAATGGCGCACATCCATTTTCATGGCAGCCAATAGCACTTGTTGATGTTCAGAAGCCGAGTCATTTAAGTTCAAAAAATCATTTTCAAACTCGTCAGGCAACTGCAAAACATTTTCATCAGTCATCTGGTCTTTCTGTTCAAGAAAATGAATCACATGACCTGAAAGCTGCTTTAATTTGACTGAATGACTTTCAATAAAATTGAGTTCTTGCAGTTGTTTAATTCGTTCAGATAAGGCAACCAAGTTCGCAACTACCATCGACATTTGGTGGAGCATTTCTTGCAAAGGTTTGGTCATGCCATGTAACTCACCTTTTTCATAGCTCAAGTGAACTGCCAGAGCATGAATATCGGTCGTATCACGAGTAATCGCAGCCAAAAGCTGTGTATTGTTTTGCTGTTGATCTGCATTTAACAAATTAGCAAATAGGTTTTCTGTATCTTTGAGTGTCTTAGTTACACGCTGTTTGATTGCCGAACCAATATGCATGGGCAAAATAGTTGCAGACACAACCGCACTCGAAATTACCCCAATTGAAATCTCGAGTACACGCGCCAAAGCAATATCAAAAATATTGTACTGATCAATATATGTAATCGCGTTATATGCAATCATTGCAGTTGAATAACCCGCCAACATAAATGCATAACTGCGAGGTGTCCGGTCGAGTAAGGATACATAAAGCGCAAAGCCCACCCATAGTGACAACACAACCGTAAATATCCACGGCGTATTAATCAAGTGAGGTGTTATTGTTAATGCAACAATGGCACCACCCACCGTACCTAAAACACGATAGACACACTTAGACGACACCATACCCGAATAAGGGTTGGCGATAATCAGGACGGTACCGATCGACCACATTGGATTAATCAGGTCTAATTCAAACGAAACAAATAATGCCAACATGCCGGCAATAAATGTCTTTATTGCAAAAATTAGATCCAGCTTACTCGGGCGGAAAGCCAGTATTTGCTTTAATAACATGAACTCATCTCAAATACAGATTTGAACTGATGAGCATGCTCATCAGTGTCCATTTGCCTTTTAAAAAGACAACACGACTTTGTCATTTGCCTTATAGACAAATGAGTTAATGAGAGCATCCTTCAATACAATGATTTTTCCTACATCTCTGCATGATGTACCGAGATGATTTCAGTTTGGCCGCTATTTATACGACCAAGCTTAGGAAAGGAGAGACATCGAAAAAGTCGGCAGAGTAAACCAATTTCTCGATTAGATATTTTGCTGCACAATTTTTTCAAAATAAAGTGATTTAGTCAACTAAAATATCTTTATTTGATAATTTGATATGTTTTTAGTTAATCATATATGATGTGTGAATCAAGAGAACTTTTCTGATTCTGAGCGTAAAATATTTAAATCAGGTAGTTATCTTGGAATTGAGACAAAGCTTCAATTTTTCTGTTATAAGAACTCAAGTGTGACCCGTTTATTAAGGATACGAATAAGACATCATGGCAATTTCAAGTTTTGGCAAAATTTTAACCGTACTGGATTTATTTTCAGTTTCACGACCAGTGATTAATGTCGATATTATTTGCGAAGAACTTGGCTTGTCTAAACCGACCAGCTATCGTTATCTGAAAGAACTCGTATCAGCCGACTTATTAAAACGTATTAATGGTACTTCTGGCGATTACACTTTAGGCTCAAAAATAGCAGTTCTTGACTATGTATCCAGAACAACCGATCCATTAGTTCAAATCAGTACGCCGTTTATGCGCAACATTGTTGAACGCACTGAACTTTGCTGTTTACTCACCTATTTAAATGATGACTACTGTATTGATATTCATCATGAAATCTTCAAAGATACAGAGTTACTTTCATATGGCCGAGGTTGCCCGCGTCCGATCTATGTTGGAGCATCACCAAAAACAATGGTGTCACATTTAAGTAAACAGCGCATGCATGACTATTATCAACGTTTTCAACATGAGCTGTCTGAATCAGGTTTTGCTCTGGATGAACCAAGCTTTATCCAACGCATGCGTAAAATAAAGAAACAAGGCTTCTATTTCTCACAAGGTGAGATTGATCCTAATGTTTCAGGGCTTGCTGTACCCGTTCGTTTTTCAAGTAAAGAAGTTCCATTAGCTTTAACACTAGTCGCATCAAAAAATCGCTTTGATTTTTTAAATATTGAAAAACTCATTGAAATTTTGCAAGAAAATGCTGCATTAATAGAACAGCGCTTTATGGAACTTTCCGAAAAAGGCGAGATCTAAAATAATATTTTTGATAATTTAAAGTTTTCTTACACTTTGAAGCATTGAAAATATCTAAATATTCTCATATTATGATTTTAGCACCTATTGATGATTCTTTTCATCAGCAGCTCATCAATAGAAGGCTCTCCCTCAGAGGAATAAGCTCATGCTGCCATCATGGGCTTTTTTCTTGCCCATTTTTTAGAATAAAACTTATGAAAATTTGAACTGACGGAATGTCAGATTAATACGCGGTTGTAAAATCTTTGTAGAACGATTTAAACGGTGTTGCCAATATTGTTGAGTCTCACCACGCATCACAATAAGTTGACCCGGTTGTAACCACATCTCAACTTTTTCCTTGGTTTGAATATGTCTAAAAGAGAACTTCCGTGTTGCTCCAAAACTTAAAGAAGCAATTGTAGTAGTTCTAGCTAAAGACACATCCGAATCACTATGCCAAGCCATACCTTGTGTTCCGTCTTCATAAAGATTTGCCAAGCAAGAGTTAAATTTTTCTGAAAGAATCTGCTCGACTTGCTGCTTTAGCTTGGCAAGTGCTCTGTCCCACGGCAAAGAATCACGAAAGACACCAGAATATTTATATCGATAATGCTCATCTCCATACCAAGCAACCTTGCGGGGTGTAATAAAGTGCTTACCATATAGCTTCGCTTCATCATGTCGCCATGCCAAATGGTGGTACAAATAATGAAAATATTGTTCGGCTTCTTCCGTACTTAAAATACATCCATAATCCTGAACCTCACCTTCATAAGGCAATAAGTTTGAACAAGGCTCCGGAGAAAATAAATCTAGTGTCATGCAATCTCCCCTTGCTGCTTAGCCATTTCCCAAGCTAACAATGCCAGTTTACGCCCTTTTTGCCAATGGTACTCACCGACCATTCCTGTTGCACGAATGACTCGATGACACGGAATTAAATACGCAATCGGATTTTGGCCAATTGCCGTAGCGACTGCTCTGACTGCTTTAGGTTTTCCAATTTGATCAGCAATATCTTGGTAAGTACGTAGCTGTCCTTCGGGAATAGTAAGTAATGCTTCCCACACTTGAAGCTGAAATGGTGTTCCTGCAAGATTAAGCGGTAATTTCTGCTGTAAGTGTTCTGAAAAATCTTGTCTAAACCACTGTGCAATTTGCTGATGCCAAATCGGAGAGTAATTTCTTAGTTGAGCTTTCGGAAAGTATTGTTTAATGATGTCTTCAATATTTTCACGACTATCAACAAAGCGAACAGAACAAATCCCTTTCTCACTACTTACTACTAATAAATCACCAAATGGGCTTGTTTCAACTGAATAATTCAGTTCAACCCCATTACCTTGCTGCTTGTATTCACCTGGGGTCATCCCCTCAAGCTGAATAAACAAATCATGTAAACGACCCGTACCCGATAGTCCAGTATTTAAAGCAGTATCTAATAAGCTACGTTGCTGCATTAAATAATATTTTGCCTGCTGCAAGCTCATATATTGCACAAACTTTTTAGGGCTAATGCCTACCCATTCCTGAAACTGCCGCTGGATATAACTTGGACTTAAATCCATATATGTAGCGACATCTTCTAAGCTTGGTTGCTGGTCTAGATGTTCATATAAATATTCAATAATTGTGGCAATCACAGCAAATTGCCGAGAAGAAAGCATTTGCATCTGTCACCTCCTTAGCACTTAATCTTACTTTAAAGTAGCCAAAGTCTTATGACGACCCGATTCTTGCACTCTTCAAAAATAAAAAAAGCCTTTCGTTATAGAAAGGCTTAATCATTCAACCTGACATTAGGGTTGTTTTAGATATGGCCACGCTGCTTTTAAATAAATAAACATTGACCATAAAGTGAGAATCACAGCGGTATATAACAAAGCATAAGCCAGCATTTCTAAAGGTTGCCAATTCAGTAGAAATACACTAATCGCAATCATTTGAAATGCGGTCTTATATTTACCTACAGTTGACACTGCTACACTGGTTCGTGCACCGAGCTCTGCCATCCACTCACGTAAAGCAGACACGGTAATTTCCCGTGAAATAATAACAATTGCAGCAAAAGCCATCGCAATTGTCGGTTTCCACTGCACTAAAACAATAAGTGCAGCTGCCACCATAAGTTTGTCTGCAACTGGGTCTAAGAATCGGCCAAATGCTGAAGTCTGGTTCAAAGTTCGTGCTAGGTAGCCATCAAACCAGTCAGTTACGGCAGCCAGCACAAAAATAGCCGTCAAGATAATATGACGCGTCATACTTCCTACGTGCTCACCAATACCTATTGCAGGCGGCCAATATGCAATCACCAAAAATACAGGAATAAGCGCGATACGCGCCAAAGTTAGGATATTTGGGATATTCAGGATTCGCCCTGTGGTCATAAACACCGCCAATTTAGTCTTCACGCATCTTTTAACAGACAAAGACACATACTTCAATATTGTATCTATCTGTAACAGCCACTTTATACGAAATATGTGAATCGAGAAAGTAGATTACTTAGGTAAATACCGTAACAGTTTGCCGCAAGATTGCAATTAAATGATCATTTTGATCCCAAAGATATGCATATTCTGTGGAATAACCCTCAGCTGCATATTCAGTCGTGACTTTATATTTAAACCAGTCGCACAACTGATGCTGAACTGGATGAACATAAGTAATGTGCCATGTTAAAGAGCTTGCTGGCGCAACTTGCTTAAACATTGGCAATACACCCGGCGGCCAAATATCCATAAGTACAATCAAATCAGGTAATGTCATTTGACGATTTTCATGTTGTTCTGGTGAGAACCTTGACCAACCACCAAAGTCAGGATGCCCACTTGCCGTTACCGGATAATTACCCTCAGCCCAACAGACTTCAAAATGCTGAAAGCATTCCGGCATATGTTTCGCAAAAGGAATGACGGTTAAATTTTCTGGTTGTACATAAGCAGGTGCTATGGGTTCTTGTTTTACCTCAATACTCGACACACGAGACACGCCAAAACTTGCAACCAAAATGGTTTGAACTGCATTATCTTGCCATAACCGCGCTTCAAGCGTAGTGACTGACTTTCCTTCTCTTAAAACTTCAATAGTCAATCGGGCAGCGCCTTGTTGTACAGGGCCTACAAAAGTAACACTACAACTTAATAACCTTTTATTTGAATCTTGAATATGGGCGCATGCTTTTTGCATTAATAACCCTGCAACAAGCCCCCCAAAAACGGTGCGGCCCTGTAACCATCCTGCGGGTATATCAATCCATTCATTTTGTTTTACATCTTCAAATAGTTGTAGTAACGACATTCCTATCCCTAAATCATGCGCGTGATAAGGAAATATCTTTCATTATTTTGAATGTTATGTGAATGATCATTCAGCTATTAATTTACGAGCGCTTTTGTCACTCACATAAATAAGACATGACTACTCATGCAAAATTTTATAAATCGTTCTTGCCATCACTTCACCCAAGCCCGGCACGACTGTCAGTTCTTTTTCAGATGCTTTTAACACACCTTGAATTCCACCAAAATGTGTTAATAAATCTCGACGGCGTTTAGGTCCTAAGCCCGGAATGGCCTCTAAAACTGAAGTACTACGGCGTTTGTCGCGTTTAGCGCGGTGTTTGGTAATAGCAAAGCGATGAGCTTCATCACGTACCTGTTGAATCAAATGTAGTGCCTTGTTATCTTCAGGTAACTGGATTTTTGTGCCATCAGTAAAATGAAGCGTTTCAAGGCCCGGTTTACGTCCCTCACCTTTTGAAACACCAATCATGAAAGCATCAAGCCCAAGATCTTGCATAACTTCCATGGCCATATGGAGCTGGCCTTTACCACCATCAATTAAAAGTAAATCTGGCAACATTGCCTTTTTATAACGACGTGTTAAAGCTTGTCGCATCGCAGCGTAATCATCGCCTGCGGTAATATCTTGAATGGCAAATTGGCGATAGTCTCGTTTACGTGCACCGCCTTGGTCAAACACCACACACGATGCAATAGGCGCTTCACCCATGGTATGGCTAATATCAAAACACTCAATACGATCGATCGGACGGCCAACCACCTGCTCAAGTTGGTGGAAGCGCTCATTAAGTTCTAAATGATTACTCAACTGCCCTTTAATTGCATGCTGAACATTCATTTCGGCAAGTTCTAACCATTCGGCACGTGTTTCTCGTACATTACTCTTAATTTGAACTTTCTTTCCAAACTGTTGTGCTAAGGCTTCTTCCAATTCTTTACGGTCAGGTAAAGCAGTATTCACAATCAGTTCGCTTGGTACTTCATCGGCAACCTGAAAGTAAAAGTTTGCCATAAAGTCACTTAGCATTTGCCCGAGGTCATCCCCTAACATATCAGGGAAATAACTTTTGCCGCCTAACATACGACCATTACGCACATGCATAATCTGCACACATGTCACTCCAGCCTGATAGGCAATGGCTAAAATATCCGCCTCACCTTTCACTTTGAAAACAGCTTGCTGTGCTTGTACTTCACGGAGCAAAGACAAACGGTCTCGATAAAAAACAGCTTTTTCAAATTCAAGATCTGCCGCTGCCTGCTCCATTTTCGCAATCAGTTCTTGGTTTAATTCTTTGGTATCACCTTGTAAGAAGCGAATACTGTTATTGACGTCTTCTTTGTAATCTTCTGGTGAGACTAAGCCTACACATGGGGCCGAGCAACGTTTGATTTGATATTGCAAACATGGACGCTTGCGCTGTGAGAAGTAAGTATTTTCACATTGGCGCACATTAAAAAGTTTTTGTAAAACCAGTAAGGTATCTCGAGCACTATAAGCGCTTGGATACGGGCCAAAGAACTTCCCGATTTGATGCTTACCTTTGCCACGTCCACTGGCAATTCGCGGATAAGGCTTATCTGCCGATACAAAGATATAGACATATGACTTATCGTCTCGCAGCATAATGTTATAAGGCGGACGATGTTGCTTAATTAAGTTTTGTTCTAAAAGCAGCGCTTCGGTTTCTGAACGCGTAACTAGCGTTTCAATATCATAAATTCGTGCAACTAAAGCCTGAGTTTTCGGATGCTCAATAGTTTTGACAAAATAACTCGATACCCGATTTTTTAGGTTTTTAGCTTTACCCACATATAACAACTCTCCCTCTTTCCCTAGCATCTTATAAACGCCTGGAAGTTGGGTCAGGTTAGCTAAAATTTTTTCAATATGGGGACGAGCGTTTTGATTCACTATTGGCATACATGGCTTAATATTGAATACCTAATGTGATGTTTTCACCCTTACTTTTCAAGTGCTTTACTGTGGCAGAACCTAAATTTGAAAACACATCATGAATTAGCCCGACAATATGTGTCGTACTACCTTAAGAATCGAGGCGATAGTAACTATATTTCACGTCTTTTTCTTTATATACCGCATAGGTTTTTTGACGAAAATCTGAGAACCAACCATTACCCGTATAGCCAGCAATGTGTCCGTAGGTATGACCACTGGTGCGTTCAATAATATAGATATCGCCTTCTTGAGGACGGTTAAATGCCGGTTTGATTTTCTTATAGCCGTTCTTTTCTAAGGTATGTCCCCAGTCAGATGCAGCTACTGGATGCTTGGAAACATCTGCACCTGCTGCTTGTAGAGCAATACGGATATTCTTGGCACATTTCTCTTTGCTGTGCTTTGCTGACATACTTTCAAGTTTGCTTGAGAACTTATGTAGATCAATGTTTTGATCTTCTACTTTATGTCTTTTAGAAGTTGTTCGGCCATGCTTTTTAGTCTCAGCAGAAGCTTTGTGTAACATCGCTTTCGTTTTTAAGTCACCCTGAGAACTTTCTTCTTTTCTCAATTTAATATGGTGAACATGTGCATGAGCTACGTGATGAGCATGAGCCATTTTGAAACCTACTTCCGCTAATCAGTCTTCGAAAAAACGGAGCAATTGTAGAATCAAAATTATGCGTTGGCTTTTAATAGTTGTAACAAATTGCCAGCACTGTGAAATGAGTCACAAAATGAATTTATCGTTTTTATTTTATAAAAAAATACCTTTTCTGGCCCTTTAATCTTTCTATAAATATTGAGGCAAAGATATCCTCTTATAAAAGCAAAATACTTAGCTACAACCAATCAATCAAATTCATTTCAACCGACCAAACACTTATATAAAACTTCAGATTAATTAGAAATTTTAAATATTATAAACATTTCCCCAAATAATATTTAAAATGAAAAAATTTAATAAAAATAAATCACATTTATTTTAAATAAAAATCCCTTTTAATAATTGACGCTTTTCATTTTAACTATTATTATCTCGTTGCTGGCCTACATTGCCAGTCGGTTTTGACAGACCGTTGATCCACCACGGATTATAGTTCTGCTATAATTCGCTGGACCCTTGCGTCCCCCTTCTTTGCGGTAGGACGGTTGGGGGACGCCCCGTGCGTGCTGGTTCTATGGATCCCAGTCTGTCAACCCCTTTCCGTTCTACCACCCTAATTAATTCGCGGTAATCTGGTGGTAGGACTCCATTTTTAAGGAGTTAGCCATGCCATTATTCAAACTTTTTTTCTCTCTAATTTAATTATTTTATTTATTTAAAATTTGGTTTTATGCCTTATTTTTATATTTATAAATTATTTTTATTTTAAAAATTTTAATTATTTTATTTTCCTGTTTTTTTAGGAGGATTAATTATTAACTAAAATTTATTTTAACCATTTAAACCCATTATATTTTTATTCTACTCATAGATATAAATCATTATGAGAATAATATGAAAACTTATAAATCTATTTTAACTTTTAGTTTAGTTCTAGGTAGCTTGGGTATTTCGGGTTGCAATTTACACACTCAGCAGGAGTTTGAAAAAATTTGCTTGTCAGGTGGGCATAGCGAGGCCAGTTGTGACTGTATTTACCAGCAACTTGAAAAAGCTTATTCCCCGAAAATGATGCAACGCCTAGAACATGTCAGTTTGCAAAGTCCTGTTCTCCCACAGGACTTTGTCCCTACTTTTTTAAGCACCATGCAGCGGTGTGACAAAAGTAGTCTGGGCTAAGCGTTGGCTTAGCTCTTTATCTCTGTGTCGCAATGGTTGATTACTTTAAATCAGCGCAAAAAATTAAAGTATGTTGTGGCACAGAGGCCTCTCAGAAACTTTCCACAAAAAAACCACACTCGAAAGTGTGGCTTAATTCAATCACGCAGAATTTTTATTTCGGGCGCTTTCATTAAAACACGTATGGTCGAACAAAAATCAGGAAGAAAATTCCAAGCATGAGGAACCACTTCAAGAAGTAATACAACTTACGGTTTTTAGCTTTTAAAGCTTTAGCTTTAATACGAATTTGGTAAACATAACCAAAGGCTTTATTTAAGCCCCCTGTTTGGTCACCTGTTTCATTCGGTGAACTTGCCGCAGTCATCACATTACGACCAAACCAATGGTTGAAACGTTCCATCCATTTCACTTTCATCGGACGTTCAACATCGGCAAAGAAGATAATACGGTTTTGATCAGTCTTATTTTCAGCATAGTGAATATAAGTTTCATCAAACACAACACTTTGACCATCACGCCAAGAGTATCTTTCACCATCTACATCAATAAAACAACGGTCATCATTTGGTGTAATTAAACCCAAGTGATAACGAAGTGAACCTGCGTACGGGTCACGGTGTCTAACCAAACGGCTATCAGGAGCAAGCTCTGTAAACATTGCCGCTTTAATGGTTGGTAATGTTTTGAGTAACGCCGTTGTTTTTGGGCAAAGCTCAGCAGCAGAAGGATGGCTTGATTCATACCACTTGAGGTAAAAACGTTTCCATCCTGTTTTAAAGAACGAGTTAAACCCTAAGTCATTGTAGGTACTCGATGCTTTAATCCCACCTTGGTCATATAAAGCTTTCGCTTCGTCTCGAATCATTTCCCAATTTTCATCTAACACTTTTAAATCTTTGAAGTGTTGAGTGTCGATATAAGGCTGATTCGGTACCTTTGAAAAGATGTACATTAAAAAGTTAATCGGTGCGAGCAAGGTTGAATGGTCAAAAAATTGACGATAAAACGAGTGACGCACTTTGCCGCGATGTTGGATATACAATGCAGATATTACAAAAATCGCTAATATGACCCATTTAATCATATAGTTACTCGCATTTAAGCATCTTTAAAATACTTCGAAGAAATTTAAAATCGGAGAAATAATAACAAACTCTCGAAGAAAATTCAGACTCATATGATTAACTATTATTTTTAGCAAAAAGAAATCTCAAGAATATTTATTCTTGAGATTTCTTAAAATCAGGCTTTAAATTAGTTTTGATAGGGTTTCCAATTTAACGCATTTAGAGAAACAAGTGCTCTTGCAGCGGTTTCATTATAGACATAACAGCCTGATTTCAATTGTGCAATTCTTAACTGAGCAAAACGGATGCGTTGGGGATCATTGGCATTTTTTAGGTATGTTTCCCAATGCTTAACTTCTTGATCAGCAGTCCAACCAATATTACTTGTATAACTTGCTGTGTATGGCTTACCTTGATATTGCACCGCAACACTATCGCTCGCAGCAAAACCTAGACTAGTATCATAAATTGTCGTCCACTGAACTGTTTGCCATGTTCCTTTAACTGCTTTATAAGTAAAGCCGAATGGATTAGTTTGATTCAAATAATTAAGGTACGAAGCATTGTCTGCATCGAACTCGTCAAAACTCTGGTTAATTTCATAATCTTGACCGACATTGAATGCAAAAGACTCTTGATTAGATTTTTTTGAAATTAAACGATAGCAACTACTTCCGTCAGGAAATTTATTCTGTCCATAAGTATTAAGAAATATACGTCCATTAGTTGTACTTGCATCATTTACTGGAAAGCCTACTGCTCGATAACCCGGTAAAACAGCGTCAAACATATTCTGACCAGAAAGATTAACTCTCTGAAGTTTCCAATCCTCTTTAACATCACCAATAAGATCCAGTGTCCAATCCGTTAGCGAATTAATATTCATAACATTAATGGCTTGATCAGTTGGAAGATAGAGGTTTTTCTCTGTGAGCAAATACTCACCTAAAGCTTGATTAGAAGACCCATCTGTTGATTTTTTATTGAATATTTCAAAATAGGAAATATTTAACTCATCTGTTTCATTCGCATTGTAATCCATAAAATAGTAACGACTTCCGTTCGCCGTAGAATCTTGTGATGCGCTACTTTGATCGTTATTTACGGAATTATTATCACTAGAACCACCACCGCCACACGCACTTAACATCATTGGTAGGATGGCTAAAATTACAAACTTATTTTTTAACATAATATTACTTTATCTAACATTTTTATAACATAAAGTTTATCGAAAGATAAAAAAATAGACAACCCTTTCTGTCTAATAATTCACATAAGATTTTAATTTTTATTACCAATTCAAAAAATTGAGTTATTCAACAGTCTTTATCATTCTTCCATACATGCATTTACCCCATAAAGAACTCTATTATTTCAATGTTCTTTTATCATTCCTTTCATTGTTTACTACATTCTCTTATGGGCCCTTCAACCCTTGCTTATCAAGCTATTATTACCTATAAAAAAACATATTTTTCATATAAATAAATTAAAAAAAATTATTTACAGACAATTGATGACCCTTGCGTCACGGCTTGATACAACTTGTTGGCTTCTTTTTAGATATAGTTATCGTAAGATTAGCGAAGCATAAATGTGTACCGGAGCTGTACACACGCTTCATAACATCAACTTAGAAATCCTCCAAAACTAAGGAGATCAGGCATGATCCACGCTGGCAATGCCATTACCGTCCAAATGCTTGCGGACGGAATTGCAGAATTCCGCTTTGACTTACAAGGTGAGTCGGTCAATAAATTCAACCGTGCAACAATTGAAGATTTCAAAGCTGCTATCGCGGCTGTAAAAGCCAATAACGATATTAAAGGCTTAGTCGTAACTTCTGGTAAATCTACATTTATTGTAGGTGCAGATATTACCGAGTTTGGTGAAAACTTCGCACAAGGCGAAAAAGCGATTGTTGACTGGCTTATGCCTGTTCACGAAATCTTCAATAGCTTTGAAGATTTAGACCTTCCAAAAGTTGCTGCTATTAACGGCATGGCTTTGGGCGGTGGTTTTGAAATGTGTTTAGTTTGTGACTATCGCGTGATGTCAGAAGCTGCACAAGTGGGTTTACCAGAAATTAAACTCGGCATTTACCCAGGTTTCGGTGGTAGTGTTCGTTTAAGCCGTCTTATTGGTATCGATAATGCAGTTGAATGGATGGCAATGGCTGCTCCTAAAAAACCAGCTGCTGCGCTTAAAGATGGTGCTGTAGATGCTGTTGTAGCTGCTGACAAATTACTTGATGCTGCAACTGACTTGGTTAAACAAGCAATTTCTGGTCGTTTAAACTGGAAAGCAAAACGCCAAGAGAAACTTGAAGCTGTAAAATTGAATCCGCTTGAACAAATGATGGCGTTCAACACAGCAAAAGGTGCAGTACTTGCTAAAGCAAATCCTGCTCAATACCCTGCTCCAAAATTATTACTTGATTCATTACAAGCTGGTGCAAGCCTTGCACGTGATGAAGCATTAAAAGCTGAAGCTGAAGGCTTTGCTAAAGCAGCAATTACTCCACAAGCTGGCGCATTGATTGGTCTATTCATCAATGACCAAGTTGTGAAAAAGGCATCTAAACAACATGAAAAAGGTGCTCACCCTGTAAACCAAGCAGCTGTTCTAGGTGCAGGTATTATGGGTGGTGGTATTGCTTACCAAGCAGCAAGCAAAGGCACTCCAATTATCATGAAAGATATTGGTAACCCACAACTTGCACTAGGTATGTCAGAAGCTAACAACTTGTTAACTAAGCAAGTTGAACGCAAGAAAATGAAGCCTGCACAAATGGGTGAAACGCTTGCACGTATTCGTCCTACTTTAAGCTACGAAGAGTTTAAAGAAGTCGACATCGTGATCGAAGCGGTAACTGAAAATCCAAAAGTTAAAGAAATCGTACTTGCAGAAACTGAGAAAAATGTTCGTGAAAACACGATCATTGCTTCTAACACTTCTACAATTTCAATTACACGTTTGGCAAAAGCATTACAACGTCCTGAAAACTTTGTTGGTATGCACTTCTTTAACCCAGTTCACATGATGCCGCTTGTAGAAGTTATTCGTGGTGAAAAGACTTCTGAAGAAGCAATTGCAACGACTGTCGTTCTTGCTCAAAAAATGGGTAAAACACCAATCGTTGTAAATGACTGCCCAGGGTTCTTGGTTAACCGTGTATTGTTCCCTTACTTCGGTGCATTTGACCTTCTTGTAAAAGACGGCGCAGATTTCCAACAAATCGACAATGTAATGTCTAAGTTTGGTTGGCCAATGGGCCCTGCTTACCTGATCGATGTTGTAGGTATTGATACAGGTGTGCATGGTGCAGAAGTAATGGCGGAAGGTTTCCCTGACCGTATGAAGCCAGACTACAAAGGCGCAATCCAAGCAATGTATGAAGCGAAGCGTCTTGGTCAAAAGAATGACGTAGGTTTCTACAAATACGAACTCGACAAGAAAGGCAAGAAAGCAAAAACTGTTGATCCAACAGCGTATGAAGTGATTGCTCCGTTCGTAACTGGCGAAAAACGCGAATTTGATAACCAAGAAATCATTGACCGTATGATGCTTGCTTTCTGTAACGAAACAGTTCGTTGCTTGGAAGACAAGATTGTAGCAACTGCATCTGAAGCAGACATGGCAATGATTATGGGTGTAGGTTTCCCTCCATTCCGTGGTGGTCCATGCCGTTACATCGACCAAACTGGTGTTGCTGAATACGTTGCACTTTGCGATAAATATGCACACTTAGGTAAGGCTTATGAAGCGCCGCAAATGTTGCGCGACATGGCTGCTAACAATAAAAAATTCTACGGTTAAGGAGCGACGTGAATGGCTACTTTAAATCCACGTGACGTTGTGATTGTTGATGGCGTTCGTTCTGCCATGGGCAAATCTAAAAACGGTATGTTCCGTAATGTACGTGCCGACAGTTTATCTGCTGAACTTGTACGTGCGCTCGTTGCCCGTAACCAGTTTGATGTAAACGAAGTTGAAGACCTGATCTGGGGCTGTGTAAACCAGACTCTAGAACAAGGTATGAACATTGGCCGTAACATCGGTTTATTGGCTGACTTGCCTAAAACTGTTGCTGGTCAAACAGTGAACCGTCTTTGTGGTTCGTCTATGCAGGCAATCCACACTGCGGCTGCACAAATTGCGACTAACCAAGGTGACATCTTCATTATTGGTGGTGTAGAGCACATGGGTCATGTAGGTATGATGCACGGCATCGACCTTAACCCAGAAGCATCTAAACACTATGCAAAAGCATCTAACATGATGGGCTTAACTGCTGAAATGTTAGGTCGTATGAACGGCATTACTCGTGAAGAACAAGATGCGTTCGGTGTTGAATCTCACCGCCGTGCTTGGGCTGCAACTCAGGAAGGTCGTTTCAAAAATGAAATCGTTGGTGTTGAAGGCCACGATGCAAATGGTTTCAAAATCCTTTGCGACATCGACGAAGTGATTCGTCCAGATGCAAACCTTGAAGCATTCAAAGCATTAAAACCTGTATTTGACCCTAAAGGTGGTTCAGTAACAGCAGCAACTTCTTCTGCTCTTTCTGACGGTGCTTCTGCAATGTTGCTTATGTCTGCTGAACGTGCACAAGCATTAGGTTTAAAACCACGTGCTGTAATTCGCTCTATGGCAGTAGCAGGCTGTGACGCAGCAATCATGGGTTACGGCCCAGTTCCAGCGACTCAAAAAGCGCTTAAGCGTGCTGGCTTATCAATTGCTGATATTCAGACTGTTGAGTTAAATGAAGCATTTGCTGCACAAGGCTTGTCTGTTCTTAAGGGCTTAGGTCTTTATGACAAACAAGACATCGTGAACTTAAATGGTGGTGCAATCGCACTTGGTCACCCACTAGGCTGTTCTGGTGCACGTATTACAACTACGTTGTTGAACGTGATGGAACAACAAGATACTCAAATTGGTCTTGCGACTATGTGTATCGGCCTTGGTCAAGGTATTGCAACCATTATCGAACGTGTTTAATTAACACCAAGATAAAAAAATCCCCGCTCAATGCGGGGATTTTTATTTTACCGGCCTTTTAAACCATCTTGGATTTGTTGCTGTAATTTCAAAATATCATCTAAATTTACTTTCATCGTACCTTCACGATAAGCATCGACATTACTTCGGTTAATGTTCAACGGTTTTAACATTTCAAAAAGACCATTGGTTGGGTCAGAAGACTGGATCCCGCCCGCTACCGCTAGAATATATTCTCGTAAAAATGGAGAAAGTTGTGAGAGATCAGGCTGCGCCATAACGGGCTGATAATCTATGGTCGTCATCCCTTCTGGGACTAAAGCATTCTGTATATCGTTATGTATTTTATATTCATGGTGTTGTAGTGCTTGGCGTACCTTCTTATCTTCTTGAAACGGCACAAAGCCCACCTCATCACGTAGCTCAGATTCAGCCATAACGCGAATAGTGGGTAAAGTCGTTACTTCTTCTGCTTGAACAGTTGGTAAACCCATAAAAGCAAATACAGCAATGAAGGCTGATTGTTTTAGAAAGTTCATAACTTGCTCCCAAAATCAGTCACCCTACGCGAACTAAAAATGATGACTAAATAAAATGTTCTATAAATAGGCTACAACAAAGTCATTTTTGATTCAGTAATGCTCAGATAAACGGTAAATAACGTTAGATTTTTAAACTTATTAAAAAGAAATTCATAAAAGATTTTAGAAATTAATCTGAATATGGCTAAGTCATATTATATTGCCAGATTTAAATATTACGATTTTTTGTTTATAGTCAGCCTTTTATAAATCCATTGAATTCGACAGAAATAATGAACTTTAAAATATTAAATCAGAATATTCTTATGAGCTGCTTACTAGTCAGTTTCCTTCTCACTGGTTGTGCGAGTAATCGAATTATTGGTGAACACACGCGAGAGCTATTTACAAAATACGACTCAGGCTATGAATGGATCACTTTAACAGAAGATGATGTAATTGCATTCGGTAAACCATCAGTATCTCTCCCAAATGAACCAGAGGACAGTATTGTCATCGCAGGGAAAAAATATAGTTATGTCATTAGTAAAGGCGGTAACGATTTCATTCAATTAATTAGTCAATTAAATCCACAATATATTCAAATAAGTAATGAGCTAGATTTTAATGCTCCAGCTTCGAATAGTAACCATTTTTACGGACATATTAGATTTTCTTACATCCCACCTAATGGGAAATTGAACGAGAAAGAATCAGCTTTATTTAAACAATATGGTGTAGTTCCATGTGACTATGAAAAGACATTAGAACTACATAAATTTGAGTTAAATCTTAGAGGAACTGTTTATCCTCCTGTAAACAATCTTAAAAAAATAACCCCTTTATCCAAGCCATATCACGTTAGAATCCAATATCTTCATGATAAAAGCGGAAAAGTGCCCTTATCAACTAAGGAGAAGCTAGCAAGTTTACCACTGCTTCCGTTTACCTTAACTTTCGATATTATCGCTTTACCTGCGAAAGTCATGGGTATCATTTACCAGCCTTAATAGATTAGGAATAAAAATTACAAATTTCAGTAAAGATAAAAATCCCCGCTTAATGCGGGGATTTTTATCAATTTTCTAACATTTCTTTTAAAGAATCGACTAATTGCGGAAATTCCGTATAACCTTCCCGACCTAAAAAGTGCCCGCCATTAGGAACAGTAATGTACGGCGCATCAATATCCTTAGCCAATTGAATCGTCAGTTTTGGTGGAACCAAATCATCATTATCAGATAAATACACCAACTTTTTCTTTATGCTCTTAAAATAATTGGTGTCGACTTTGCTCTTTGTTATATAAGCTGTGAGAGGGGAAGAATCTGCAATTAGTCCAGAGAATCCGGATACTAAAATCATTCCTCCAATATTTTTATAATCATGTCTTTGCAAAAAGTGCAGTAAGGTAATGACACCCAAACTATGTGCCACAAAATAATTATTTTCATTAACCTCTGGTATCTGTTCATCTAAAACCTTCTGCCAAGCATCTACATTGGGATGCTCAGAATCTGGAAATGGTATTAAAGTAACAGAGGTATTTTCGTCTTCTATTTGATTTTTTAGGTCCAAGAACCAGTGATCATGTATAGAAGCCGAATAACCGTGAAGTACAAATATTTGACGCATGTTCTTCTCCTGATGTTCCAGTGTTTTGGTATTTGCAGCAAATGACATTAATCCAAATAACACCAATAAAATGAGTTTTCTGATCATTGAACAAGTACCATTTTGAAAGATAAAAACATGCTAAACTATGACACCACTGTTAAGGTCAAGCCTATTTTATGAACCTAGCTAAAGTCGCTGAGCTTACAAAAGTTAGTCCGCGTATGCTGCGTTATTATGAAAGTTTAGGGCTAATACAACCGCATCGAGCAAGTAATAACTATCGAAGTTATACGCAAAAAGATATTGAAAATATTAAGAAAATTAAAATATTAAATGATGCGGGTATGACACTAAAAGACATTCAGGTGTTATTACCATGTTTTGATTTAGATGAAAGGGTATTTACGCTTTGCCCTATTGTTCAAGAAAAGCTACAAACAGAGCTGATGCATGTATCGGAGCAGTTAAACAAACTACAAACTTCTCAAAGTTTATTACAATCTTTCTTGATAAAAGGCAAAGCTGAGAGCACCAATACATCATGATTGATGCTCATGCTGTAATTATTCTTCTAACTCATTTTCTAAAGCAGCCACGTTCTTTTTCTTAATACTTTCAATTTTTGCATTAAGCTTTAAGACATGTTGGTAAAGCTCGTTAAATTTTTTAACTTGAGCATTTTCATGAAAAAGAATCATATGGTCTTTCTTTTGCCACGAATAGTTTTTTAGAAGTTTAAACATTTGCTCTGCGTCAACTAAAATTTGCAGCTCAATCATAAAAATCGTATGGTCTTGATCAGCCTTTTGCTGAGTTCCCAATTTCATTTCAAGAAGTTGTCTGGTATCTGCATCAACAGATAATTCCTGTATTTTAGCGAGAAAGATTTTATGAATTTTTTCATATTCAGATTGGTATTTATCTGAAGCTTTTCGAACGTCAGCCAACATCTTTTCTGTTTCAGCATATTTTTGTTTTTTATCAATATCCAAACGGTCAACATTTAAAAAAGTATCCCATTTTGCAGCCTTTAGTTCTCTTAAATATTCATTACGCGCATTTACATTTTGAACCCAATAACTTAAAAGAAATTCTGAGACTTGCTTATAATGCCCTGCGAGCCGTTTATCATGAATATCGAGTTGTACAGGTTTAGACCAATCTTGAGCCTGTTCATAAAGTTCACTCATTTTTTCATTCATCACCACATCGAACATTTGGCTACTGTCTTTAGCTTGTTGCTGTTTAATATGTTGATAGGAAAAAAAGACAATACCTGTAATTACCACCAAACCTGCAATCGCAATCAAAATTCGGCGCATACACACCTCCTCTTTCCATTCTTATAGTTTTGCTCTTTATAGTTATAAAATAGAGCTCTTACTTCTTTATATGTCATTTATTTCACAATACGCAACACTCTATTCGCTATTGAATGCTTTAAATCCTTGTACATCATCCCTATTATGATGGGTAATTAAAATTTATGAGATTCTCCCATGCGTGTTGATGTCTGGTCTGATGTAGTTTGTCCTTTTTGTTACATCGGCAAAAAACGCCTTGAGCATGTCGCGGCTGAAGCTGGCATTGAACTTGATATTCATTGGCATAGTTTCGAGTTAGATCCGAATGCGCCAGCGACCCACGACACTTCAAATACTGAGCGTTTAGCGAAAAAATATGGTCGTACCTATGAAGAGATGGAAGAAATGGAGCGCAACATTGCGGCCATGGCTGCCTCTGAAGGAATCGACTTCCAATGGCAAAAAGCCAACTCAGGCAATAGCTTTAACGCCCACCGTATTATTCACCTAGCTCAAAGTAAAGGCTTAGGTAACGAAGCAAAAGAAGCCTTTTTTCACGCTTATATGACTGAAGGTTTAGCTATTGGCGAACGTGAAGTCGTAGAAGAAATCGCTTCTCGTATTGGCCTAGATAATGCCGAAGTTGAATATGTACTCGATACAAATGAATTAGCTGACTTTGTTCGTCATGACGAAAAGATTGCGCATGAGCAACTTAATGTAACAGGCGTACCATTCTTTGTATTTGATCAAAGAATTGCGCTTGCAGGCGCACAACCTCGTGAAGTGTTTTTACAAGTCTTAGAACAAGCACAGCTCAAGGCAAATGCTGAAGAAATCGAGCAAGATGATGCTGCTGTTTGTAATGATGAAACATGTGATATTCCACAAAATAAACAGTCTTAATTGCAAAGTGTGAACAAATCGTATGTTTTATCATCGTTTTAGCAATAGAGCGTTCTAAAAAAAGAACTATTCAATTGCTTAAAATGCGTTTATGATTGCCACTTAGAATATTCGCGCTGTAATGTTCTGTTTTTTATGTGTTTAATGATCGGAATTTGAAGTTTCCTTGATCTAAAATCCCCCTAGTTTGGGGGATTTTTTTACTTAAAAATTCTCGCTAATAGCTTAAACTTTTTAAATTATTTCAAATATGTAAGAAAAGTTAAATTTACTTAACTTTTGTGTCGTCCTCTTGATTTTATTAGAAAAATCAACAAAAGTGGCAATAACAACAAAACATAAAGATAGATATGAAAACATTTCACGTTATTACGTATCGGCAGCTTTTTGCACTTGTAACATTGGGATTTGGTTCTATATGCATGGCTCATGCAGAAGTAAATTCTTCTTCAACTCAACAAGTCAATGGTTCGTCATCTGGAGTACAAACCGAAGAAAATAAAGATGAAAATCTTTTAGATCAAATTCCAAGGTGGATTGATGCCACTCCAACGATTTTTCCGGAGCAGTCCAACCAACCAATTGTTCCACCTACCGAGCAGACCGAAGACCAGACCTGGTTTGACCGTAAGCAAAAGAAAATTCGAAATTGGGCCGATCACACTTCGGAAAAAATTGATAACTGGTTTGGTGAAGTCGACCCTCAAAAGCCTGCTTCGGCTACCATTCGAGTCATGATTGATAACTATTGGAACGAATATGATAACTTTGAAATTAAGCCAAGAATACGCGGTAAAATTAAACTCCCGACGCTAGAAAAACGCTTAAGCGTGGTATTTGGTGATGACTCTTTAGATAACGAATTTAATAATAGTCCAGCCAATATTAACCAGAACCCAAATCAAGATTCAAATAAGAAACTTGATACTAAACGAACACGAGATGACAACAGCTCAATCGCATTACGTTGGTCGAATTTTTCCAAAAAACTGCCGTTTGAAACAGATGCCGACTTAGGTATTCGTTCTGGAGACGACGTGTATGTTCGCTTAAAAGCATCAAGAGATTGGCAACTCCGTAATGACTTTAAGTTTTATGCTGAAGAAATTTATCGCTATGGCATTCATAGTGAAAATTATTTACGTACCAATTTGGAACTCACCCATGCTCGTCCAAATCAACCCATCTTATCAAATCAGTTCAGCCTAACTTATGCCGACGATCAAGATGATGATTTAACATGGGAAAACCGAGTTTTCCGTGAACATAGTTTCTTTGCAAATAACCGTTTTAACTATGGTATTTACACAGGTGGCTATTACAACGACAACGATTTACGCTTAAACAGTTGGGGACCATTTGTATCATGGCGTCAGCCGCTCTTACGTGAGTGGTTCTTTGTACAAGGTGACGTCAACTACTTTAATGACCACCGTGAAGACCGTAACCATTTTGTCAGCACATTCTTACGTTTAGAAGCACTTTTCTAATTGAGCAAGATCACCTTGGAGGTTATCTCCAAGGTGATGAATAATAAAATACTTTTAAATAAAAATTTAAGCTTTTTCCCTTACAATACTGAGCTAACTTTTGATTCCTGATTTTCAGAAAAATGAATCAATTCTCTTCTTTGTCATTTGAATATAAATCTAAAGCTCTACTTTGTATTTATAGTTTAGGTATGTTGGTTTTAATCCCTCATACACAGCTTTTCTCTACGTCCATAAAGCATCAACGCTCCACGAGACGCTCCCTACATCCGTCGAGCCTATTCATAAAAAGCAAAAGTCATTCTCTAACTTTTTCAAATTCACCATGTGAAGTAGAAAATAATAATGATTCAGATGCAGCACTCATTCAGGACCTGATGGCCGTTTTGGAAATGATACGCTGTGGAACCGAGCAACCCAGCACAAACAACCTTATAAAACCTTTGGTAAGAAAAAGAAGAAAGCTTCAACACCCCATATTTCGATCAGCAACCCAATTACTGCAAGCTGGGATACGATTTCAACATGGATGCCTTTCGAAAATAATCTTGATTTAGGCTCAAATTCAGAAAGTGATGTTTATGTACAATTTCTTGCCAAGAAAAAATGGAATTTAAGACATAACATTAGCATAGATACCGAACAAGTCTTTCGCTATGGCTCAACCAGCCGAAACTATACTGAAACCACGCTAAACTTAACGCAAAAGATGCAAGACAACACCCTGTTCGCTAACAAATTTAATGTGAATAAGAGTGAAAATGAAGAATTCAACTGGGGCAATTGGACTTTTCAACAATTTGAGTTCGTAAAAGATAATAGCCTGACTTACGGCATTTATAGTGGCGGTGTATATACCAAAAATGACATGCGGGTAAATAGTTGGGGACCTTATATTTCATGGCGCCAGCCCGTATGGCGAGATTGGATTTTTATGCAAAATGATCTTAATTTTTTTAATCATATTGATGATGACCCGAAACATCAGCTTAGTGTCCAAATGAATTTAGAAGCTAATTTTTAGCCAAAAATCATCAAGTTGTGGATAACTCTTTCTTTATCCACAAAAAAAGCCTCTGACAGTTCAGAGGCTTTTTTTACATCAAATATTATTTCAACAATAAGCTATTAATACGCTTCACATAAGCTGCCGGGTCTTCTGGTAAACCACCTTCTGCAATCACAGCCTGATCAAAAATCACGTTTGCCAAGTCATCAAACTGTTCTGAACCTTCAAGTTTTTTCACTAAAGGATGCTCAGGGTTAATTTCTAAAATTGGCTTGATTTCAGGTACAGCTTGTCCCGCTTGTTTCAGCATACGAATAAGTTGAGGAGACAACTCACCTTCACTTGTTACTAAACACGCAGGAGAATCTACCAAACGAGTCGTTACACGGACTTCTTTAGTTTTAGCCTTCAACGAGTCACTTAATTTCTCAACAACAGGTTTAAACTGTTCAGCCGCTTGCTCTAGTGCCTTTTTCTCTTCTGCATCTTGCAAGTCACCTAAATCAACAGCGCCTTTAGATACATTCTTTAATGGCGTACCGTCAAACTCATGAACAAAGTTCATTGCCCACTCATCAACACGCTCTGCCATTAACAATACTTCAATGCCTTTTTTCTTAAACAACTCTAGCTGTGGAGAGTTTTTAGCAGCAGCTAAGCTGTCAGCAGTAACATAATAAATGGCTTTTTGGCCTTCTTTCATGCGCGCTTTATAGTCTGCAAAAGAAGTTACCACTTCATCATTTGTTGAAGTTGCATAACGTAATAATTTTAAAATACGTTCGCGGTTACCAAAGTCTTCGCCCAAGCCTTCTTTAAGTACTGAGCCAAACTCAGTGTAGAAGGTCTTGAATTTTTCTTGGTCTTTTTCATCTTCTGATTTAGCCAAGCCATCAAGCAAAGTGAGTACACGGCGTGCGTTACCTTCACGAATTGTTTTAACATCACGGCTTTCTTGCAACAACTCACGGCTGACATTAAGCGGTAAATCGGCGCTATCCACGACACCTTGAACAAAGCGTAAATAGTTTGGAATTAAATTATCCGCATCATCCATAATGAATACACGTTTTACATATAACTTAATTCCCGCTTTTGCTTCACGTGTAAAAATGTCATGTGGCGCTTTACTTGGAATATAAAGTAATTGGGTATATTCGGTGCTACCTTCAACACGGTTGTGTGCCCAAGCCAGTGGTGCTTCGAAGTCATGAGTTAAGTTTTTATAGAACTCAACATATTGCTCTTCAGTCACTTCACTCTTGTTACGTGTCCATAAAGCACTTGCAGAGTTAATCGCTTCCCATTCATCAGTCTTGACCATTTGGCCGCCTTTAGGCTCTTCACCTTCAGCAACCTCCTCTTCCTGCCAAACTTCTTTTTGCATTTCAATTGGCAAGCTAATGTGGTCAGAGTATTTATTAACGATTTGCTTAACTTTATAAGACTCTAAATAATCAAGCGCGTCATCACGCAAGTGAAGAATAATGTCAGTACCGCGTGAAGCTTTATCAATTTGCTGAACTTCAAACTCACCTGTGCCACCGCTGATCCAACGCACCCCTTCAGAAGCATCGAGACCTGCGCGGCGTGATTCAACTGTAATTTTATCGGCAACAATAAAACCTGAGTAGAAACCAACACCAAACTGACCAATCAACTGAGCATCCGCTTTCTGATCGCCCGTTAATTTTGACATGAAGTCTTTAGTACCTGATTTTGCAATAGTACCCAAGTTATCAATTGCTTCTTGTTGGCTTAATCCAATACCGTTATCAGAAATCGTTAAAGTTTTATCTTCTTTGTTTAAGCTGATGCGTACATGTAAGTCCGGATCATTTTCATAATATTCAGGATGATTAATTCCTTCAAAACGCAACTTATCACATGCATCAGATGCATTAGAGATAAGTTCACGTAAGAAAATTTCAGGGTTCGAATAGAGAGAATGCGTCACTAAATGTAAAAGCTGGGCTACTTCTGCTTGGAAACTATAATTTTGTGATGCTTGTTCACTCATAAATCACTCCTTAAATTTTGAAGTTTGTTTGTTCTCGAATGCTTTATGAATGGAGTACTTCTACAATTTTTCAATCCTGAATATTAAAAAATTTTTCTTTAATTAAAACGGACCATGACTTAGTACCCTATCTTGCAAGATAGAGTCCAATTGTTGTTGTCTCTGCTGATAAGCTTTAGAAATACAACTTACATTAGCTGCACAAGCATTCCTTTTTTTTAACCACTGCTGCTGTGTATCTTTTTGATTATCACGGCCACCCATTGGCAATGCATGTAAAACAATTTGATATGTTGTTGCCATTTTGACATCAGCATCATTTAAAGAACGATTTTTGCAAATACTCAGCTCAGTCTTAGTTTTTGCAGCATCACAGGAAAAACTAGCAGCCTGTACATTATGAGCAAGAGTGAGGCCACTAAAAAGTGCTAGACCTATGGCAAATTTTCTATTCATGAGGTTATTCCTTTAAAAATATATAAAAAATAGTTTAAAAATAAAGACCAAAAGAATATGTATAAAACTGTCTGTTTTATGCTTTTTTTAGTGAGAGCAATAAAATAAAAAACCTCACATAAAAACTATGTGAGGTGCCTGAGTCTAGGTTTGTTATTATATTTTTTCTATTTATTATTATGCTTAAAATTTATAGCTATAACCTAAAGTGTAAACAAATGGATTAATATCCAAGTCGAATTTAGCACCATTTGTTAAAGTAACTTCTGGGCTAATATCCGCATAGCGAACATCTACAAATACACCCCAATTTTTCGCATCAGCAGGTTGGAAGTTAAAACCAACTTGTCCAGCTACACCAAAATCTTCTTTTACTTTGTCAGCAACGCCTTGCTCGTCCCAAGGAATAAACGCTGTAGCACCAATACCAATATACGGTGTGAAACGAGTTGAGTTTTTAAAATGATATTTTGCGGTAATTGTCGGAGGTAATTGTTTAATACGTGCTACATTTTTACCGTCTAATAAAACATCATGATTAACCGGCGCTGCTAATAATAATTCTGCCGAAAAAGGTGATTCACCAAAAAAGTATTCAACTGATGGTGTAAATGCATATTCATGATCAGCTTTTACTACACCTAAAGCAGTTGTTGTATCGTCAGATGGAGCAATAACACTACCCCCAAATTTTACTTGCCAATTACCAGCAAAAGTAAATGAAGACATCCCCATTAATGCAATAATCAAAGCTTTTTTGAACACGTTAATATCTCCAACCTTATTTATATTTATAATAAACATTTATTTTAAATTGATGCAACACCCATTATAAAATTATTTTTATATTTATTTTTAAATAACTGTTTTAAATAAAAATATATATTAACCAACTATTTTAATTGGTTTTTATTCCAACTCAATTAATCAGAATTATTTTATATAACCAACCTTTTTAATATACTTTAAATTCCGAGTATTTTAATATAATTTATTTTAAATACATATTTTATTTAGAGCATAAAAAAACCTTCTTAATGCTTATCTTAAGATAATTATTAAGAAGGTTTTAATTTAATATATTATAAAAAACTTATAAAACCATGGCTGCAATCCAACCAAAAACTAACAATGGAATATTAAAGTGGATAAATGTTGGAATGACGGTATCCCAAATATGGTCATGTTGTCCATCGACCCCTAAACCAGCTGTTGGTCCTAAGGTAGAATCGGAAGCTGGAGATCCAGCATCACCTAAAGCCGCCGCTGTACCAATCAATGCAATTGTCGCTAATGGCGAAAAACCAAACTGTACACATAAAGGTACATAAATAACTGCTAAAACAGGCACACTTGAAAAAGATGAACCAATACCAATCGTGACAAATAAACCAATACTCAGCATTAAGAAAGCCGCGAGCGCACGATTATCACCAATGATTTCAACCACCCCTTTAACCAGTTGATTGATATCTCCTGTATGCGTCATGACTGAAGCGAAACCGGCGGCAGAGATCATAATAAAGCCTACTAGAGCCATCATTCGCATGCCTTGTACAAAGACATCATCTGCATCTTGCCATTTAAAAATGCCGGCTGTAGACAGAACTGCAAAGCCTACTAAACCACCCAAAATCATTGAGCCGGAATAAAGCTGTGCAACTAAAGTGAGACCTATAGCCAGTAAAGCCATAAAAATTGTTTTTTTCGCAATTACAGGGCCTTGCTCTGCTTCGTGTTTAAGTTCTTCTGCATCTGCTTTTAGATCTACTGTTTCATCTTGCGCTGTTGCACGCAGAGGTTTGTCTAAATCAATGGTAGCTACAGGGGTAATGGCACGGTCCGCATAAATTCTTGGCTTACGGTAACTAATAAATACTGCAACCAAAGTACCTAAAACCATACCTAAAACTGGAATAGCCATGCCAATTGGCATCATCCCACGTTCTACATGCAAACCATAAGCAGCACCGATTTTGTTGATATTCCCCATCAAAATTTGTTCAAGGAAAATCGCACCAAAGCCAACGGGTAGAAAAATATAAGTACCTACTAAACCTAAAGTCAGAACACAAGCTGCTGCACGGCGGTCTAGTTTTAAATGATTCATGACTCGTAATAATGGCGGCACCAGTACAGGAATAAACGCGATATGAACCGGTATGAGGGTTTGAGAGAAAATAGCTGCAATAAGTAAAATACCTAAGAGTAAATATTTTACTTTGGTTTCACGGCTTTTCCCCGCTTCCATTCCCAACAGACCAATAAGTTTATGAGCAAGCAGGTCGGGTAAACCCGATTTAGAGAGAGCGAGTGCAAATGCACCTAATACAGCATAAGCGAGAGCAACTTCGGCTCCATCACCAAGACCAGCATTAAAAGCTTCAACTGTTTGAGAAAGACTTAAACCCGCGACAAGACCACCAACAATGGCAGAGACCACTAATGTCAATACGACAGAAACGCGTGCTAGTGATAGTAAAAACATCACAGCAATCGCCACAACAACAGCATTCATGAACAAATTCAGAACAAAACAAAAGGCGATATTCTATCAGATTCACATCTACGAAGCCGAAAATATCGCCAAATTATCAGTTTTGTAAATTAAACAGTCACTTATTAACTTTGTGATTCGATGAACTGACGAATATGTCCTGCCACTTTTTCAGCCTGACTCAGAATCGCCCAATGGTTTGCTTCAAGCTCAACATACTCAAAGTTTTCAACCCATTTTGGCATTGCTTCCGTAATATATTCAGGACTCACAAAAGTATCGTATTTTAAAATTATTGCTTTGACTGGACACTGTGCATAACGCTGGCGAGGAGCTGTTAAGCGAGGAATAAAATTCGCACGATATAAATTAATCCCGTATTTACCATCAGCAGAAATATTACTATTTAACGGTAAATTATCTTTTCTCTCTAAGTCTTTTAATATTTTGCCCCATTTTTCTGGAGTAAAAAGAGACCAGACCGTCGGAGCAATTAATGGTAAATGGAAAGCACCGATATACCATGATTTTGTTAGTATTTTTAAGATTTTTGCAGGCGTCGTTTTAAATTTATCTCTTAAAAAGAGCGAAGCATGATCTAAACAAGGACCAGAAATGGTTGTATAAGAGAGTAAACGGCCTTTAAATTTAGGTTCAGTTGCAGACTCCCAAGACTGAATTGATCCCCAATCATGGGCAGCCATATGGAACTGTCGATTTGGGAGTACTTCATCGACGACTTCTTGTAAGTCTAAAGATAAACGTTCTAAACGATAATCTCGTATTCGTTTAGGAATAGATGACAAACCCGCTCCACGGACATCATAAGTAACAATATAAAAATCATTGATCAAATGCTCAATGACTGATTCCCATACTTCCTGATTATCTGGATAACCATGTACTAAAACTAATGGAGTATTTTTCTCATCACCCCAAGCCTTAGCGCATAGAGTTTGTTGATCACTTGTTGTTACTGTATAAATCTTTGGCTGCATAATCATTTCCTATTTTGTTTTTCAATCGATCATGTCGTTAATCGGATAAAGCATTGCCATCAATATAAAAAAGATGATACTTATCTAGTATGACCAGTGTTGCAATAAAAAAAATTGACTATTATGGCTATTTTAAAAAAACTTCAGAACATTCCCTCAATTTCTAAATTCTTATTTAATTATTATCCTCCCTACCGCGGTGCAGGGATTCATATTGAAATCATGAATTTAGAGCTTTGTCATGTTCGCGTAAAAATGCCACTGACCTGGAAAAACCAAAATCTGGTAGGTACTCATTTTGGGGGTAGTCTTTATTCTATGGTTGATCCATTTTATATGCTGATTCTTATGCATCACCTTGGATCAAAATATATAGTTTGGGATAAAGCGGCTGAGATTAATTTTTTATCGCCTGGGCGAAGCACTGTTTATGCTGATATTCGAGTTGATTTAGCAGAAATTGAACAGATTCGAGAACTTGCCGAGAACTATGCTCCAGTGCTTAGAACATATCATTTAAATATTTTTGATGAATCAGGTGTGAGAATTGCTGAAGTGCAAAAGACGCTATACATCCGTAGAAAAAAGGTAAAAGCCTTATACCCATAAAAATAAGTGCCTAAAGGCACTTATTTTTATTTTAGTAAATTCTAACGCTTTTCTTCAATCGCAGCGCCGGCACCACCACCAAGTGCACCACCAATCGCAGCACCTGTGTCACCACCAAAAATGGCTTTCCCTACTACAGATCCAATACCGGCACCGATAGCACTACTTGTTGTGGAACTCTTATTACTACCCTTAGCATTCGCACCTACACCCGCACCAGCTGCTGCACCTACACCAGCACCTAGACCGCCACCGACATGGTTACCGACACCACCACCAACAGCACCGCCTAATGCTGCTGCACCAATACGCTGATCAGATGGACTCATATTCTGACAACCAGTGAACATGAATGCAGATAACATTAAAGTAGAAATTAAACCAATTGTTTTTTTCATGACCATACTCACTCCATTGTGCTCTAATCAAAGCATAATCTTCTTTTATGAGGAATTTGATCAGTTTATGTTATCGCACTGTGGCAATAGATTAATATTTTGTAAAAGCATTCTAGGTCTAGTTATTATTTAATTTCAATCTAATAAGCAAAGAAAATAGAAGCTCTTATTTTACAAAGAGCTTCTATTTTAAATATATTTAAAGGTACTTTTAGTATTTCCCTTTTTTCTCTTCATAGGCCGCGCCCGCACTACCACCAAGTGCACCACCTGCAGCAGCACCAGCATCACCACCAATCACTGCACCACCTAAGATTGCACCAACACCAGCACCAATTGCACTGTTACGTACAGTTTTACTGTTAGACCCTTTTGCATTTGCTGCAACGCCTGCGCCAAGAGCTGCCCCTAAACCTGCACCAATATTACCGCCTACATGTTTACCTACTGCACCCCCTGCACCGCCACCAATAGCTGCAGAACCAATACGTTTACTTTCTGGACTTGCATTTTGGCAACCTACAAATAGAGTGGTTGACATCAGACCCACACCTGCAATCATCATCATTTTTTTCATTGAAAGCTACTCCTCTACTCAGTTGTGCCTAGGATAGTATGCTTTCATGGAGAGTTTTTTCTCATTAAGTAATAGATTAAGAGTGCTTTAATAGACTTTTGTAAAAATAGCTTATTTTTTCCACAAAAAAGACGCCCTAAGGCGTCTTTTTAATAAAACTTTAAGCTTAGAATTGTTCTGAGTTTAAAGCTTGGCTAAATGCTTGGTCTACTTCGCTGAAGTCATTATGAAGCTCATGTTCTGCAGCTTCTGCTTCTTGACGACGACGTTCTAAATGGTATGCAAGACCAGTACCAGCTGGAATCAAGCGACCCACTACAACGTTCTCTTTCAAGCCGCGTAAATCATCTTCTTTACCTGTTACAGCCGCTTCAGTTAACACACGAGTTGTTTCCTGGAACGATGCAGCAGAGATGAACGAGTCAGTAGAAAGCGATGCTTTCGTAATACCCATCAATTGACGTTCAAACTTCGCAGGGAACTTGTTCTGAGCCAAGACAGCTTGGTTCTCTTGAACAACGCGGATGTAATCCACTTGTTCGCCTTTAATGAAGCTTGTATCACCACCATCGATGATATCAACTTTACGCAACATTTGACGTACGATAACTTCAATATGCTTATCGTTGATTTTTACACCTTGGAGACGGTAAACGTCTTGAACTTCGTTCACGATGTAGTTAGTTAAAGCAACTTCGCCTTTCAAGCGTAAGATGTCATGTGGGTTTTGTGGACCATCAGAAATGGTTTCACCACGGTTCACATGTTCACCTTCAAACACGTTGATTTGACGCCATTTTGGAATCAACTCTTCGTAAATTTCAGAACCGTCATCTGGAGTAATTACTAAACGGTTCTTACCTTTAGTCTCTTTACCAAAGCTTACGATACCAGACACTTCTGCCAAGATCGCGTGTTCTTTCGGCTTACGTGCTTCGAACAAGTCAGCAACACGTGGAAGACCACCGGTAATATCACGAGTACGTGAAGATTCTTGTGGTACACGACCAATAACGTCACCCACACCAATTGTTTCGCCATCACGAACGGTAACAATTGTGTTTTGTGGCAAGAAGTAGAACTGTTCGCCGCCATCAGCCGTATCCAATACGATTGCTGGACGTAAATCTTTACCAGAAGCAGGACGTGCTGTTACAGGCAAGATTTCAACAGTTGTCATACCAGTTGCATCATCAGTTTTCGATGTTGCAGTTACACCATCAGCGATTTGGCTGAAACGTGCTTTACCAGCAACTTCTGTTACTAATGGATGTGTATGCGGATCCCAAGTTGCAACAATACCACCTGCCTCAACGACTTCACCATCTTTCAACAAGATGCTTGCACCGTAAGGAAGTTTATAACGCTCACGCTCACGACCTAACTCATCGGCAATACCAATTTCACCTGAACGTGAAACTGAAACCAAGTGACCTTTCGCGTGTTGTACAGTTTTCACGTTGTGGAAACGTACAGTACCTTTGTTACGTACTTGAACACTGTTTGCAGCAGAAGTTCGGCTCGCAGCACCACCTACGTGGAACGTACGCATCGTTAACTGTGTACCTGGCTCACCAATTGATTGCGCAGCCATTACACCTACTGATTCACCTGGGTTCACCAAGTGACCACGTGCAAGGTCACGACCATAACAACGAGCACATACACCGAATGTAGATTCACATGCGATTACTGAACGTACTTTAACTTCATCGACACCAGCTTCTTCAAGCTGAGCTGCGATTTTCTCGTCAATTAACGTACCACGAGGTAATACAACTTCATCATCAGAGGCACGACGTACATCTTCAGCAGTTACACGACCTAATACACGGTCACGTAATGGCTCGATGACATCACCACCTTGAATGAATGGAGTCATTACTAGGCCGCCATTTGTACCACAATCAGGCTCAGTAATTACCAAGTCTTGTGCTACGTCTACAAGACGACGAGTCAAGTAACCAGAGTTCGCTGTTTTCAATGCTGTATCGGCCAAACCTTTACGCGCACCGTGTGTAGAAATAAAGTACTGAAGTACTGTTAAACCTTCACGGAAGTTCGCTTTAATCGGTGTCTCAATAATCGAGCCATCCGGTTTTGCCATCAAACCACGCATACCAGCAAGCTGACGAATCTGCGCCGCACTACCACGGGCACCAGAGTCAGACATCATATAGATGCTGTTGAATGATTTTTGCTTCTCGTCTTCACCTTGTTTGTTTTTCACAAGTGTGTAAGACAAGTTATCCATCATCGCTTTAGCAACTTGGTCGTTTGTACGCGCCCAAATATCGACAACTTTGTTATAACGCTCACCAGCAGTTACGAAACCTTGTTCGAACTGTTGTTCGATTTCACGAACTTCTGTTTCAGCTTTATCAATAATTGTGTGCTTAGTAGGTGGGATTAACATGTCTTCCATACCTACAGATACACCTGAACGAGTCGCTTGACGGAAGCCCAAGTACATTAACTGGTCAGCGAAGATAACTGTATCTTTCAAACCAAGTTTACGGTAGCAAGAGTTGATTAACTTCGAGATGTTCTTTTTAGTCATCTCAAGGTTGATCATGTCAAAGCTTAAACCTTCTGGAACAACTTCCCAAAGTAAGCAACGACCTGGTGTCGTATCAACAATAATAGTTTGCTGTTCACGCTCACCATTTTCATTGATAACAGTTTGATGCACACGTACTTTAACACGAGCATGAATCGCAACTTGACCAGTTGCAAGTGCACGGTTTACTTCGTGAGTATCCGCAAACACCATGCCTTCACCTTTAGCATTTACTGCATCACGTGTGATGTAGTAAAGACCCAAGACAACGTCCTGAGAAGGAACGATGATTGGCTCACCGTTTGCTGGTGACAAGATGTTGTTTGTTGACATCATCAATGCACGAGCTTCTAACTGTGCTTCAAGCGTCAATGGAACGTGTACCGCCATTTGGTCACCATCGAAGTCGGCGTTAAACGCAGCACAAACGAGTGGGTGAAGACGGATTGCCTTACCTTCAATAAGAATAGGTTCAAATGCTTGAAGACCTAAACGGTGAAGTGTTGGCGCACGGTTCAACATTACTGGATGTTGACGAATTACAGATGCAAGAACGTCCCAAACTTCCGGAGTCTCACGTTCAACCATTTTCTTCGCAGCTTTAATGGTTGTTGCCTGACCTGAAGCTTGTAATTTCGCGAAAATGAATGGCTTGAATAATTCAAGAGCCATTTTCTTCGGAAGACCACATTGGTGAAGACGTAAAGTAGGACCTACAGTAATTACCGAACGACCAGAGTAGTCAACACGCTTACCTAACAAGTTCTGACGGAAACGACCTTGTTTACCTTTGATCATGTCTGCCAAAGATTTTAATGGACGTTTGTTAGAACCAGTAATTGCACGACCACGACGACCGTTATCAAGCAACGCATCTACAGACTCTTGTAACATACGTTTTTCGTTACGTACGATGATGTCCGGCGCTGCAAGGTCAAGAAGACGCTTCAAACGGTTGTTACGGTTAATTACACGACGATATAAATCGTTCAAGTCAGAAGTCGCGAAACGACCACCTTCAAGTGGAACTAATGGACGTAAATCTGGTGGAAGCACCGGAAGTACATTCATTACCATCCATTCTGGCTTGTTGTTCGAGTCTTTGAATGCTTCCATCAATTTCAAGCGTTTAGATGCTTTTTTCAACTTCGTTTCAGAAGTTGTTTGAGGAATTTCTTCACGTAAACGAGCAATCTCAGCTTCAAGATCAATGTCTTTCAACAAGTCTTGAACTGCTTCCGCACCCATTTTTGCAACGAACTCGTCACCGTGCTCTTCTAAAGCTGTAAAGTATTCTTCGTCATTAAGAAGTTGATACTTTTCGAAAGGCGTCATGCCAGGATCAGTAACAACATATGATTCGAAATACAATACACGTTCGATATCACGAAGTGTCATATCAAGTAATAAACCGATACGGCTAGGTAACGATTTTAAGAACCAGATATGCGCAACTGGAGAAGCAAGTTCAATGTGACCCATACGTTCACGACGAACTTTCGCTGTAGTTACTTCAACGCCACATTTTTCACAAATGACGCCTTTGTATTTCATACGCTTGTATTTACCACACAAGCATTCGTAATCTTTTACTGGACCAAAGATTTTGGCACAGAATAAACCGTCACGTTCTGGCTTGAACGTACGATAGTTGATCGTCTCAGGTTTTTTAACTTCACCATGAGACCATGACTTAATCATTTCTGGTGACGCAAGACCAATACGGATACGGTCGAACTCAACTGGCGCATGACCATCTGAATCCGTTTTCTTACGCATGATATCGAGCAAGTCTTTCAATTTTTTTCTCCGTGTGTCGGGAAGCCTCGCTTACCCGACTGGGTCACAAATATTGTTTTTTCCTAAAAAATCGTGAGTCTTACGACTTAATCACCATTTTTCAGTTCAATGTTGATACCTAAAGAACGGATCTCTTTGGTCAATACGTTGAACGATTCAGGCATACCCGGATCCATATAATGGTTACCATCTACAATATTCTTATAGATGCGAGTACGGCCTTCAACGTCATCCGACTTCACTGTGAGCATTTCTTGGAGTGTATATGCTGCACCGTATGCTTCAAGTGCCCATACTTCCATCTCACCGAAACGCTGACCACCGAATTGTGCTTTACCACCAAGCGGTTGTTGTGTAACTAATGAGTAAGAACCAGTTGAACGCGCATGCATCTTGTCATCAACCAAGTGGTTCAACTTCAACATGTACATGTAACCAACAGTTACTGGACGGTCAAACTGTTCACCTGTACGTCCATCAAACAATACTGTTTGACCTGTACGTGAAATGTCAGCCAACTCAAGTAAATCTTTAATTTGACTTTCTTCAGCACCATCAAATACAGGAGTAGCCAAAGGAACACCAGCACGCAAGTTGCCTGAAAGTGCTAGGATTTCATCATCAGTCAAGCTATCAAGATCTTCTTGCTCGCCACCGACTTTGTTATAAATCTTGTCTAAGAATTCACGTAGTTCTAAAACTGTACGCTGTTCTTTCAACATTTTTTCGATTTTGTCCCCAAGCCCTTTAGCCGCCATACCCAAGTGAGTCTCGAGAATCTGACCCACGTTCATACGAGATGGTACGCCCAACGGGTTCAATACGATATCTACAGGTACACCGTTCGCATCGTGTGGCATGTCTTCAACAGGTAAGATGTTAGAAACAACACCCTTGTTACCATGACGACCAGCCATCTTATCACCAGGCTGAATACGACGTTTAACAGCTAAGTAAACTTTAACAACTTTCAATACGCCAGTTGTTAACTCATCACCTGTTGCAAGCTTACGTTTCTTCTCAGCGAATTTCTCATCAATTTCTGCGCTCTTCTCTTTCAAGAACACTTGAATCTGAGTTAAACGCTCAGCAATTGCTTCATCTGTCGGTTGAATTTCAAGTAAATCAACAAGCTCTAAACCAGACAATAAATCTTCAGAAAGTTTATCGCCACGTTTAGTTGAACCACCGCCATTAGACTCTTGGCCTTTAAGTAAACGGATTACACGTTCACGAGCCGCTTCTTCGAAGATTTTATATTCTTCTTTCAAGTCTTTACGATAAGAATCAAGCTGTGCTTTTTCAATCGCTAATGCACGGTCATCTTTCTCTAAGCCATCACGAGTGAAGACTTGAACGTCGATAACTGTACCTTTAGTACCAGATGGAACACGTAAAGATGAATCTTTAACGTCAGCAGCTTTTTCACCAAAGATTGCACGAAGCAATTTTTCTTCAGGAGTTAACTGAGTTTCGCCTTTAGGCGTTACTTTACCAACTAAGATGTCACCAGCAGTAACTTCAGCACCGATATAAACGATACCTGATTCATCAAGTTTAGAAAGCGCAGCTTCACCTACGTTAGGAATATCGGCAGTAATTTCTTCTGCACCTAACTTAGTATCACGTGCCACACATGACAATTCTTGAATATGAATAGAAGTTAAACGGTCTTCTTGAAGAACACGTTCAGATAATAAGATCGAGTCTTCATAGTTGTAACCATTCCATGTCATGAACGCTACACGCATGTTTTGACCAAGCGCAAGTTCACCCATGTCTGTTGACGGACCATCTGCCAAGATGTCACCACGAGCAACTTTGTCGCCCAAATTCACGATAACATTTTGGTTAATACAAGTATTTTGGTTCGAACGTGTATATTTGATGAGGTTATAGATATCTACACCTGCCTCACCTGCAACCATTTCATCTTCGTTTACACGAATAACGATACGAGAAGCATCTACATATTCAATTACACCACCACGGTTTGCGATTACACACACACCCGAATCACGTGCTACGTTCGCTTCCATACCAGTACCAACAAGAGGCTTGTCAGCACGTAAAGTAGGAACAGCCTGACGTTGCATGTTCGAACCCATCAATGCACGGTTCGCGTCATCGTGTTCAAGGAATGGAATAAGTGATGCAGCAACAGATACAACCTGCTGTGCAGAAACGTCCATATGCGTCACTTTTTCAGGTGGCATACGTACGAATTCACCTTGGTGACGAACAGAAACAAATTCTTCTGTTAAGTTGCCATCTTTATCTACTGCTGAGTCGGCCTGTGCAATAACAGTACCTACTTCTTCAATTGCAGATAAATATTCAACATCATCAGTTACACGACCATCTACAACTTTACGGTATGGTGTTTCCAAGAAACCGAAGTCATTCGCTTTTGCATATACAGAAAGCGAGTTAATCAAACCAATGTTTGGACCTTCAGGCGTTTCAATTGGACACACACGACCATAGTGAGTTTGATGTACGTCACGTACTTCAAAGCCTGCACGTTCACGTGTTAAACCACCTGGGCCAAGCGCAGATACACGACGCTTATGTGTAATCTCAGATAATGGGTTGTTTTGGTCCATGAATTGAGATAACTGGCTTGAACCAAAGAATTCTTTGATTGCAGCAGCAACTGGCTTAGCATTAATCAAGTCTTGTGGAGACAAGTTATCAGTTTCTGCTTGGCTTAAACGCTCTTTAACAGCACGCTCAACACGTACTAAACCAACACGGAATTGGTTCTCTGTCATTTCACCAACAGAACGTACACGACGGTTACCTAAATGGTCGATATCGTCTACTTCGCCTTTACCGTTACGGATTTCAACCAACGTACGTAATACATCGATGATATCTTCGTGCGATAAAATACCTTCAACTTCACGAGATTTTTGATCAGTGCCAACTTCGTAAGGACGACCTAGACGACGGTTGAACTTCATACGACCTACTGGAGATAAGTCATAACGCTCAGAAGAGAAGAATAAGTTATTGAATAGGTTTTCAGCAGCTTCTTTTGTTGGCGGCTCGCCTGGACGCATCACTTTGTAGATTTCTACTAATGCTTCTTCACGTCCCGCTGTTGTGTCTGCACGCAATGTATCAGCAACAAATGAACCACGGTCGATGTCATTTGTGAATAGGATGTTAAATTGTTTAACACCACCTTCTGCCAACTTCACCATTACTTCATGGCTTAACAACGTATTTGCAGCAATTACTTCACCATCACGTAAAGTAATATCTTCAGCCGTAATACGTTCATATAAGTATTCATCAGGAACTGAAAGTTTAGTTAAACCTGCAGCTTCCATTTGACGTACGTGACGCGCATTAATACGTTTGCCTTGCTCAACAATGACTTTACCTTCATTGTCAGCAATATCAAATTGAGCCATTTCACCACGTAAACGCTCAGGAACAAGGTCAATTTGATAGCTGCCCATGTCAAGATACACAGGTACTTTTTCGTAGAACAAATTCAAGATTTGTTCATTGTTATAACCTAGTGCACGTAACACAACAGTAGCAAGTAATTTACGACGACGGTCAATACGTACGTAAACAAGGTCTTTTGCATCAAATTCAAAGTCTAACCATGAACCACGGTAAGGAATGATACGTGCTGAATACAACACTTTACCACTTGAGTGAGTCTTACCTTTATCATGGTCAAAGAATACGCCTGGTGAACGGTGTAATTGAGATACGATTACACGCTCAGTACCATTGATAACAAAGGTACCGTTTTCAGTCATGAGTGGAATTTCACCCATATAGACTTCTTGTTCACGTACGTCTTTAATTGATTTAGTTTCGCGATCTTTAATAATCAAACGAATTTTAACGCGCATTGGTGCCGCATAAGTCGAACCACGAAGAATACATTCGCGTACATCGAACTCAGGTTTACCAAGGCTATACTCAACAAATTCTAAAGCAGCATTGCCAGAATAACTTTCGATAGGAAAAACTGAACGAAATGCGGCTTGGAGACCGATATCTTCGCGGTTTTTTGGAGTTTTGCCATCTTGCAAGAATGTTCTGTACGAATCGACCTGAATCGATAGTAAGTACGGTGCATCCATTACTTGGGGCAATTTACCAAAATTCTTACGGATCCGTTTCTTTTCGGTATATGAGTATGCCATCTGGAGTCCTCGGAAAGTAAACTAAGCCCGCCTGCAGAACGGGCTCAGAAGGAATTACGCAGGCCGATATGGCCACCACTGTTTACAAATGCTGCAATTTTTAGTGGTATAAAAACGCTTAACAATATTTTTAAAAAAGAAAAATATTGGTAAACATTTGAAATTTCTTGTTTTATTTAGATTTTTCTAAAAATCAAACAAAACTAACAAAAATCGAGCCGATTATTGTAACGCAAAAAGGCTGATGACCCAAGAGCCATCAGCCATTTTATGGAGCCGATTTAAAAACCGACTCCTTTTACAATTACTTAAGTGTAACTGTAGCACCAGCTTCTTCAAGTTTCTTCTTAAGTTCTTCGCCTTCTTCTTTAGAAACGCCTTCTTTAAGAACTTGAGGAGCACCTTCAACTAGGTCTTTAGCTTCTTTAAGACCAAGGCCAGTTGCTTCACGAACTGCTTTAATAACAGCTACTTTGTTAGCACCGAAAGAAGTCAACTCAACGTTGAATTCAGATTGTTCTTCAGCAGCTGCAGCAGCGCCACCAGCTGGAGCAGCAACAGCAACAGCTGCAGCTGAAACGTTGAATTTCTCTTCGAAAGCAGAAATTAATTCAACAAGTTCAAGAACAGTTTTTTCAGCAACTGCGTTTAAGATTTCTTCGTTAGTTAAAGCCATGAGAATAACTCCAAATGGATATTGAATGGTGTGTAAAATTGATTAAGCAGCTTCTGACTCGTTTTTCTCTTTGAGCGCTGTAATGAGGCGACCCAATTTCGAAATAGGAGCTTGAAGAACAGAGGCAAGCATAGTAAGCGCTTTCTCTTGGTTTGGAAGATTAGCAATTACGCTAACATCAGCACCTTGATAAACTTTGCCGTCAAATGCAGCAGCTTTTAATTCAAATGCTTTGTTAGTTTTTGCAAATTCTTCAAACAAGCGTGCAGCTGCACCCATGTCATCTTCAGAAGTTGAAAAACCTAGAATTGTTGGACCAACAAGGTTGTCGTTCAAGATATCAAATTGAGTACCTTGGAATGCGCGCTTAGCCAAAGTGTTACGTACGATACGTGTAGTTACACCTAACTTACGAGCTTCAACACGAAGTGTTGTTAATTGCTCTACGCTTAAACCTTGATAGTCAGCAACAACGGCTGCAAACGCTTTAGAAGCAACTTCACTTACTTCTGAAACGATCTGTTTTTTGTCTTCGATAAGAAGAGCCATTGTAAAACCTCCTAAGGTGATTTATGCACCCAATGGGCACACTCCCAATTCGTAAGCCTTTCGACTTACACGCGGAGGAGGAACAAATCACACCACCGCGTCTACGCAGGCTGGATTATTAAGAAAAGCCGCTATCCGAAAATAACACCTCCTCGCCTGAGGTCTTTGACGCTGATAAATTCTCATTCATCAATTCAAAGTCCGCCTGATAAGCAAGAGTCAAAGCGTTGCGTTAACTGCGCAAAAAATAGAAACTTATTTCTATTTTTGCTACCTACTCAATCAGGACTTTAAAATTCTGTACAGAACTAAGTTAAAACTTAGTTAGAAACGTTGTTTACATCAACAGTAAGACCAGGACCCATAGTTGAGCTCAAAGTGATCTTTTTGATGTATACACCTTTAGAAGTTGCAGGTTTTAACTTTTTCAAGTCAGCAACTAAAGTTTCAACGTTTTGACGGATTGCAGCAGCATCAAAGCCAACTTGACCAATCGCAGCGTGGATAATACCCGCTTTGTCTACACGGTAACGAGCCTGACCAGATTTTGCGTTTTTAACAGCATTCGCAACATCAGGAGTTACAGTACCTACTTTAGGGTTTGGCATTAAACCACGTGGACCAAGAATTGTACCGAGCTTACCAACAACACGCATAGCGTCTGGAGCAGCGATCACAACATCAAAGTCAAGGTTTCCACCTTGGATGCTTTCAGCAAGGTCATCAAAACCTACAACATCAGCACCAGCTTCTTTAGCAGCTTCTGCTTGAGCGCCTTGAGCAAATACAGCTACACGTACAGTTTTACCAGTACCTGCAGGTAATGTAGTCGCACCACGAACAACCTGGTCAGATTTACGTGGATCTACACCAAGGTTTACAGAGATGTCTAAAGATTCTTTGAACTTTGCAGCAGGCAAGCTGTTAAGAACCTGTACTGCTTCTTCCAAAGTGTAAACTTTGTTTGCTTCAACAGCAGCAGCAATGGCTTTTTGACGTTTAGTTAACTTTGCCATGTCTTATAGCTCCACTTCCAAGCCCATAGAACGTGCAGAACCAGCGATGGTACGAACACGCGCGTCTAAATCAGCACCAGTTAAGTCTGGCTCTTTAGTAGTCGCGATTTCTTCTAATTGAGCACGAGTCAACTTACCAACTTTAGTTTTGTTAGGTACAGATGAACCCTTTTGGATACCAGCAGCTTTCTTAAGAAGAATAGAAGCTGGAGGAGTTTTCATGATGAATGTGAACGACTTGTCGTTGTACACAGTAATCACTACAGGAATTGGAAGACCTGGTTCAACTTTTTGTGTAGCAGCATTGAATTCTTTACAGAATGCCATGATGTTTACACCACGTTGACCTAGTGCAGGACCAATTGGTGGAGATGGATTTGCTTTACCAGCTGGAACTTGCAGCTTGATATAGCCGTCAATCTTCTTAGCCATTTTAAAATACCTCTGGGTACAGGCGCCGTTAGGCTCCCCAATTTCTACGTAACAATACTGTTACAACAACAATGACCGATAAAATCGGGCGCTTTTCAACCAATTAAGATTAAATCGTTTTTTCGACTTGGCGAAATTCGAGTTCAACCTGAGTTGGTCGATTAAACACGTTAATCGTCAACGTTAAACGTGACTTGTCGTATTGAACCTCTTCCACCACACCTTTAAAGTCTGTGAATGGACCGTCAATAACGAGTAATTCTTCACCTGGTTCAAACATCGTCTTAGGACGTGGAGCTTCACCAGTATTACGTACACGCGCAAGAATCGCATCTGCTTCACGTTGAGTGATTGGCGCAGGTTTTTCAGGTGTACCCCCGATAAAACCTAATACTTTTGGACATTCTTTAACAATGTGCCAAGTATCATCATTCATTTCCATTTCAACTAACACATAGCCAGGAAAGAATTTACGCTCAGATTTACGTTTCTTACCATCCTTCATTTCTACCACTTCTTCGGTAGGAACTAGGACATCACCAAAGCTATCGGCAACAGCGCTACGCTGGATTCGTTCTGTAAGTGAACGCATCACTTGTTTTTCATAACCAGAGTAGGCATGAATAATGTACCAACGTTTCATAGCTCTTTTACCCGATAATCAACTTAATTAACCAACCCAAACCATAGTCAAAGCACCATAATACTAACGATGCAACAACTACAACCAATAGAACCTGCCACGATGTAGTGACTGTTTCTTGTTTTGTTGGCCAAGTTACTCGACGCAATTCGACTCGTGCATCTTTCAGCAAACGAACGAAGCCTTTACCTTGATGGGTGGCGTATAATAAACCTAAAGCCACAACGATACAAGCAAAAATTACCCCAACGCGCACCCATACATTATTTGCAGGGGCCCAATACGCTGGTAAATGCTGATTCACCATGGTAGCCGAGAGCAATAATGCAATTGCTATCACCCATAGAACGATATCTAAAGGCGAACCAGTACGAACAACTTCAGCAGAATTATTTCTTTGAGGAATTGGCGCGTCGCTCAATGCGTCACGCGATTTATCATTCGACATTTTTGTACTCGTCGTAGAACTCGCGACTTATTATATGAACAACTAAGCCAGCATCAAGCTTTTTATTTCAAAATATGGCAGGGCAGGAGGGGCTCGAACCCCCAACATTCGGTTTTGGAGACCGACGCTCTACCAATTGAACTACTGACCTATAAAGCAAGTTGAGAGCCAAAGCTCTCAACTTGAGACGTAATACGTCACTATATTATGCTTATGCAGTTACTTTCGCAACAACACCAGCACCTACAGTACGACCCCCTTCACGGATCGCAAAACGTAGACCTGGGTCCATTGCGATTGGGTGGATTAATTCTACTGACATTTCAACGTTGTCACCTGGCATTACCATTTCAACGCCTTCTTTCAACTGGATCGCACCAGTTACGTCAGTTGTACGGAAGTAGAACTGTGGACGGTAACCATTTAAGAATGGAGTGTGACGACCACCTTCTTCTTTAGAAAGCACGTATACTTCTGCGTCGAATTTAGTGTGCGGCTTGATTGTACCTGGTTTAGCAAGTACTTGACCACGT
>NZ_JFXL01000009.1:0-136950 GCF_000588255.1 Acinetobacter sp. 1424608 | reverse complement strand
ATTAATGTTAGTTCAGAAAGCTGCTATTGCTTTACGGTATGGCAGCTTTCATTAAACGAGAGAGTAATCACAATTTAAAGTAATAAATCTGAACTTAAAAAATTAAGAAAGAGAAAGAGAAAGAGAAAGAGAAAGAGAAAGAGAAAGAGAAAGAGAAGTTTTGACCAACAATAGCAAAGATAAAATAGATAGGAAATATAAATAGCAGAAATGCAAAAAACACTAAATAAATTAGTGCATATAATTTTTTAAATTTGAAAAATTATGGTGGGCGCTGACGGGATCGAACCGCCGACATTCTGCTTGTAAGGCAGACGCTCTACCAACTGAGCTAAGCGCCCTGCAAAAGCGTTTTATAAAAGTGGCGCAGCGGACGGGGCTCGAACCCGCGACCCCCGGCGTGACAGGCCGGTATTCTAACCAACTGAACTACCGCTGCACTTTCACAATATCGCAATTGTGGGGTAAACGATGTTAAGTCTTAAGTGGCGCAGCGGACGGGGCTCGAACCCGCGACCCCCGGCGTGACAGGCCGGTATTCTAACCAACTGAACTACCGCTGCACTTGAGAGCTTAACGTAAAGGCTTGGTGGGCGCTGACGGGATCGAACCGCCGACATTCTGCTTGTAAGGCAGACGCTCTACCAACTGAGCTAAGCGCCCTTAACGTCTTCATCGTTTGTGAGGTGCATTATAGAGAATCTTTAACAGGTGTCAAACGCTTTTCGACAACTTTTCAAAAAAATGCGAATGAATGATTAAAAATAAGTCATTATTAAGTAAAAAACAATTTTTTGTATTTTATTTAAGCACTTATTTTAATATTTTGATCATTCGGCTAATTAAACAATAATCTTTAAAATCCCATTTTAGGTTAAAGATTGTTCAGACAAATAGACAAGCGCATCTTCAGAGACTAAATCAAACAATTCAATAATTTCTTCATTACGCATTCGAATGCACCCATGTGACATTGGAACCCCCATCGGTTCTTTATCAGGTGTACCATGAATATAAATATAACGTTGCATAGTGTCGTGGCCTTCGCCTTTATTAAAGCCCTCTTCTAGACCATCTAGCCAAAGAATGCGTGACAATATCCAATCTCGCTCAGGGAATTGTGCGGCTAATTCACTGCTATAGACTTCACCTGTGGGCTGTCGTGCAATAAAAACTGCGTTTTTGGGAGATTGCATACCAAATTTTTTGGCAACCCGATGCCATCCGCGTGGGGTTTTCCCCGTATTTTCCTGTTCCCCAATTCCATTCTTACCCGTAGAAACCACATAAAACTTATTATGTTTAGGGAGGCTTAAAGTTTGATTTGCTAAATCGATAAGAATATCTGCATCTTCAAGTTTAAATTGGAACATCGAATTTCTTCTCTTATATCAACTCAACTATTTTGAGCTTTAATAAAAATTAATGGAAAACTCGTCATACGTCGCAAGTAAAAGATTATCAATTTTCTTTTATCCACGCGCGGCTTCACCGCTTGTCTTGCGCCAAAAATAAAAGATTATCAATCTTCTTTTATCTACGCGCAGTTTCACTGCTTGTCTTGCGCCAAAATTAAAAGATTATCAATCTTTTAATTTTGGCTCAGGACGTAGCCATAACCAAATTGCAACAACGAGCATGGTAGTATCAGTGAAAACTTTCACCCAAAATGGTGCAGAAGTAAACAGCATTAAAATACCGCTTGCGGTCATCATAATACTGGCAATCCACTTCGCTTTACGCGGTACTGTACCATTTGCTCGCCAGTCACGTAGAGTTGGTCCATATTTTGGATGATTTAACAACCATGCATCCATTTGAGGCCATCCCTTTGAGGCAGCCCAAGCAGCCAGAATAAGAAACACTGTTGTCGGCATGCCTGGTAAAATTGCTCCAATAATACCAAGCGTGATAAAAATCACGACCAGAGTTCGCCAAAACAATGTTCGCATATATAAACCTTAAGCTATTGTTGATCGTAGTATAAAGTGTTTTTCTGGTATTGTTTTGTTGATCGACCATGAAATTGGGATGAATTATTTCGAGTACTAAACGTATGAATATTGCCTCAGTTAAGACATCCTATTTTGAACCATGGTTACAGTTCAACCACCCAATGGTAAGACAATTAGCATTTACCATTGCTAGTCCTAATTTACTTTGCCAACTTCCCCAAAGCCTCTCTATTCGGCATAGTTTTCAATTACATTCTGATCAGACTTGGAAACAACATTTTCAAAATTATTTACCACGTTTACACCAACTTGATGAGACGCCTGAGCCTTTACTCCAATTTATGTCTCGCCTTAAAAGTACACGTTTAGGTTTACGTTTTGAGAATTTACTTTGGTTTTGGTTACAGGAAGATCAATACCATTCTTATCAGTTATTAGGCCATAGTATTCAAAAAATTGAGGGTGCAAGAACTTTAGGTGAACTCGATTTCTTAATTTTAAATAAAGAAACACAACAAGTTGAACACTGGGAAGTTGCTCTAAAATATTACTTGGGTGAAGGTCAGTTAAATTTAGAACAATGGATTGGGTTAAATAGAGAAGATACTTTGAGCAAAAAGCTGTATCACTTTACCGATAAGCAGTTCCAATTTTCAGAAGCTTTAGATTTTAAGGTACAACAGCGTTTTGCTGTTTTAAAAGGCCAGCTCTACCTACCTTTGAATTTAGGCAAAAAACAATCCATACCCAATTGGGTAAATTCAACACGTCGACTCGGATACTGGGGCACAACTATTCCTGACTCTAAATTTTATCGCCTAGAAAGACATGAATGGCTTTGTCCTAATAGACAAGCAAGTTCAAACGCTGCTTATTGGTGGACAGATGGCTTATATTGTAAGAACAACGAAGATACACAGTTTTATATGTTTAGACGTCCTCCTCTACTAAGCCTAGCACTTGTTAACAATGAAAAAATGCCACTTTACAAGTAGGTATGGACTTCTAGAAACAATTTATAACGTTTTTACTATTAAATAGTCATGTTTCTTTTTACGTTTGTTTTTTAATCTAAATTTACTTCATTATTAAATTTAAACGGAGAAAATGATGAAAAAAGTTTTAGTCGCGTCTGTAATGATTGCATTTGTATTAACTGGCTGTAATACGTTCAAGGGTTTTGGTAAAGATGTCTCTAAAGCTGGTGATGCTGTAAGTAATACCGCACAAAAAACTGAGAATAAAATGTAAGTTATGCACAGCTTCGAAAAACCTTATCACTTCGATAAGGTTTTTTTATTTTTAAATACCCAACCTTCAGAGATTCGCCTATTATATCGGACTATATTTCCCCTACTCAGCATGCAATTTCCGGTATGAACCACTCAGACACTCTCTCGCTTAGCTTACAACTTTTACAACAGCCTTCTGTTACTCCTGTTGACCATACTTGCCAAACTATTATGGCTGATCGTCTAGCCAAAGCTGGCTTTCATATTGAACCAATGCGTTTTGGGGACGTTGACAATTTATGGGCTCGACGCGGCACTGAAGGTCCTGTGTTTTGTTTTGCTGGACATACCGATGTTGTTCCAACAGGTCGTCTAGATGCATGGAATTCAGACCCATTTGCACCAGAAATTCGTGATGGCAAACTTTATGGTCGTGGTTCAGCTGATATGAAAACTGCGTTGGCTGCGATGGTGGTTGCATCTGAACGTTTCGTAGCAAAGCATCCAGACCATAAAGGGTCAATTGCTTTTTTAATTACTTCAGATGAAGAAGGCCCTGCTGTTAACGGTACAGTTAAAGTTATTGAAACACTTGAAGAGCGTAATGAAAAAATTACATGGTGTTTGGTCGGTGAACCATCAAGTACAAGTAAATTAGGTGATATTGTTAAAAATGGCCGTCGTGGTTCTTTAAATGGCGTACTACATGTTCATGGTAAGCAAGGTCATGTGGCTTATCCTCACTTAGCTCGCAATCCCATTCATGAAGCTTCGGCTGCCTTAGCAGAGTTATGCCAAACTGTTTGGGACAATGGAAATGAATACTTTCCTGCAACTTCATTCCAAATTTCAAATATTCATTCAGGTACTGGTGCAACCAACGTCATTCCTGGTACTTTAGAAGTTACTTTTAACTTCCGTTATTCAACAGAAGTTACAGCTGAGCAGCTCAAACAGCGTGTTCATGAAATTTTAGATAAGCATGGTTTGCAATATGAGATTGACTGGAACTTATCTGGTTTGCCATTTTTGACTCCAGTAGGTGAATTAGTTAATGCCGCTCAAACTGCTATTTTGAACGTAACTGGTACTGAGACTGAGCTATCTACTAGTGGTGGTACATCTGACGGTCGTTTCATTGCGCCAACAGGTGCACAAGTTTTAGAACTCGGTGTTCTAAATGCAACTATTCATCAAATTAATGAACATGTGGATGTACACGATCTTGATCCTTTAACTGATATTTATGAGCAAATTTTAGAAAACTTACTTGCTTAAAATATTGAAGATCATTGACTAGATAAAAAGCATCCTCTTTAGGGTGCTTTTTTATTATTTTTAATTATGAATATGTATTTGAAAATTCTGAAATATAATTCGTGGTTATTAAATTAGATAATTTATTTTTGAGAATCTTTATATAGCATTCTTTTGAATGCTTATCTCTATACTGGAATATATGATTTTATATTTTAAAATTTATTTAATTTTTATAAAAAAGGAACTCATTTGAGTTCCTTTTTTTCTTTATAAACCTAGAGTTTTTTCAATATATTCTAGGTTAGGTATGTGGTAGCGTTGATCTTGCATACGCACATATTTAAATACTGTAGGGTGTTGTTCAGCTTCTTGGTATTCATCTATTTCATCAACAATTTCAGAAATACGTAAACGAACAGAGATCGGCATAGTTTTACACATTAAAGCAAAACGTTGGCTGATATCTTCCCCTTCAATTACCAGTGCTACAGCATATTGATCAGTTGCATTATGGACTGAGTATATAGGTAGCTTTACATCATGCCACTCAATATGTTTTACGCCATTTTTTACGTCCATGGCGGATAACACAATATTTTGCGGCAACAACATAGGTACCTCATCATTACATTCAATGATATAGGCATCAATAAAACCAGTTGAAACCGTAATAAGATGCTGTAGCTCTTGTTGGTCCATATTACCGATCAAAGATGTATTTACACTACCTTTCATGATTTGACCTCACTTTCAAATGCTACAAGTAAAGCATCAATATTTTCTAGTAACTCTTCTTCTTGGAACGGTTTACCCATATATTGACTTACACCTAACGAGAATGCCCGTTCACGATGTTTTTCACCTGTTCTGGATGTAATCATAATAATTGGCATGTATTGATGCATATCATGATGTCGTACAAGATTAAGTACTTCGAAACCATCCATACGTGGCATTTCAATATCAAGCAGCATCAAATCTGGCTTAATATTTTCTAGCTGTTCTATGGCATCAACGCCATCTTTAGCCGTAACAACATCGTAGCCTTGGCGTTCAAGTAATCGAGACGTTACCTTACGTACAGTTACGGAGTCATCGACAATCATAACGAGACGGCGCTCGTCTGATTCACGTTGTCTATATACTGCTTCATTGAGCTGTTTATGACGCGGTGTAGACTGAATTTGTCGCGCAATATTTTGCCCGTCTAAAATTAAACAAACCTGTCCATCACCTAAGATGGTCGCACCTGCAATTGCTCCAATGCTAGAGAACTGTTGACCAATTGGTTTCACTACAATTTGAGCTCGAGAACCAATTAACTGATCGACAAGTAACGCCACAGTTTGACCATTGTTGGCTTTAATCATTAAGACAGGTAATGAATACATCATGCCATTTAGTCGTGGCATTGGTTGATTACCAACAAATTCAGAAAGATAACGTAAGGGATATCGCTTATTTTCATATTCAAATAGTTCTTTAGGGCTTTCAAAATACTGCTCTAAAGAAGCTGGCGAAACTCGAACAATTCGATCGATTTGAGCAAGTGGAATTGCAAATTGCTGATCTGCCACTTTTACCATTAAGGCATCACTTACAGCTACAGTAGTCGGTACACGTATCGTAAATGTTGTTCCCTTACCATAAACAGAGTCAACGCTAACATGTCCACCTAAAGCTTTAATATCGCTCTGTACGACATCAAGACCAACACCACGTCCAGAAATCTGAGTAATCTGTTCTGCGGTACTTAAACCTGGATGGAAAATTAGCTGTAGAATATCTTGCTCTTCTAAATCTTGTTCTGGCTTGATCAGACCAGCAAGCAGTGCTTTTTGGCGCACTTTTTCAACATCAATACCTTGTCCATCATCGCTAAAGACAACAACAACGTCTGTTCCTTGACGCTGAATGTTCAGTTCAATACGCCCTGCTTCCGGTTTATTCACCTTTTGGCGCTGTGCCCGGTCTTCTAGACCATGGTCAATTGCATTTCTGAGCATATGCTCGAGTGGTGTCACTAAGCGTTCTAAAATGTTACGGTCTAACTCACCTTCGGTATTATTTACGAAAAGCTCAGCAGGTCTATTCAAGGCTGTAGATGTTTGACGCACAATCCGCTGCAAACGCGGTAACAAACGTGAAAATGGAACCAATCGTGTTCGCATCAAGCCTTCTTGAATTTCTGCCTGAATACGCGACTGTTGTAAAAGCAAACTTTCTGTATCTCTGATCTTGTGAGATAACGTATTTTTAAAGTCGACCAAGTCCGATGCAGATTCAGCAAGAGATTTCGATAACTGGTTTAAAGATGAATATTGGTCCATCTCTAAAGGGTCAAAGTCGGTATAGCGAGAATGCTCAATACCGTGTTTAGCAATAATTTGTGTTTCTAACTCGCCTTCCATTCGTCGTAACTGATCGGCCAGTCGTTGAATAGCCAATTCCATTTCAGCCAATGTATGACCGAACTGACTCAAGTCCATTTCAATTCGTGAACGGTTAATCGAGTTCTCACCAGACAAGTCAATCATTTTCTCAATCAAGTCTGCTGAAACACGGATCATTTCATTGTTCTGATCCAGACGTTCTGTTTGCTCCCATGCGCCCATCATTGGTGGTGGTTCTGTACCATCACCTTGTATGAAGGTCATCACAGGTTCTGAGCTAAACAAATCAGTTTTCGTTAACTTAGCCGGAATTTGGATATTCGTTTCAAAGAATTGAATATTTTCTAAACTTTGTTGTAATCCATCGAAATGTTGATAGTTATGCTTGAAAATAGCATCTTTTAGCCATGCAATTGCACTTTCGAGCAAATGGTCATAAATATTCGAGTTGAAGTGATGCAGTGCAAATTGTTCGAATGTATTTTCGAGTTGATAGGCAATCGCGTAGACGGCTTCTAAACCGACCATTCGTGCACCACCCTTCAAACTGTGCACAGCTCTTTGTAATTGAAGCAAGATACTTCGGTTTGTACGCTGCTCAAACCATTGTTTCAATAGCCCATCAGCCATTTCTAACAATTCAGCAGCTTCTTCTAGGAATGTCTGCTCAACAACAGCCGTAATATCCTGTTCTTCAACTACCGCTTCATTCTCTTGTGATGTAACAGATGTTATTGCTTCAACTGGCGTAGCTAACTCAGCAACAACGTTATCAAATACCATCTGATCATCATGAACTTCTAATTCTGTAAGAACAGGCTCAATTTCTGCCGGTACTTCATCGATTAATACTTCAGATATCAGCTCTTGTTCAGAGAAGATCTCACTTTCACTATCAAATACTTCAACCACTGGTACAGGTTGGAAGTTAGAAGTTTGACCTGCTCGTTTTAACGCGTTAATTGTGTAAGGAGCTGCATAATCTAATTGTTGTTCACGCATGATTTGCAGTCGGTCAGCCAAGTCATCTTGTACTAAACGGATAAAATCAATTAAAGGTGAAGTTGCAACTAACTGCTTTTGAATTAAACGCTCATATATGCTTTCTAATTCATGGGTAATCGAACCTAGATAAGTCGCCTGAACCATATTTGCTCCACCTTTCAGGGTATGCAAATAGCGCATTAGATTATTCAGGGCTGCAAAGTTTTCTTGCTCACCTACCCAAATATTGAGATCGGTATCAATTCCCTCAAGTAGCTCATCAGCCTCTTCAAGAAAGATATCTAAAAGGTCAGGATCAAAGTTTTGATTTACCTGTGTAGAGGAAATATATTGGCGATCTTGCTGTACACTCTGACTTAATACTGCCCAGTCTGCAGAGTCTGATAAATTCTCTAACGTAACAGCAGCTTCTGGCTCTGGTTCGATATTAAATAGTGGCTCAACAGAAGCAGGATCTTGCTGAGATAGGTCATTGTGAACGCTCGGAGTATGTAGGGTATAAAGTTTTAATTCTTCTAGAATACTTTGATGTTGCTTAACAATACCAACTCGCTGACCAGCAGCCAAGGCATCGAACAATTGAATAAGCTGTTGATGCGCTTTTTGATAAATTTCAAATATATAGTCTGATTGCAATAATAGAGGTTTATCAAGTAATACATCATAACTTTCTTTCAATTGACTGGTATATTCATGTAAACCCAGCATTGCTTGAGAATGTGTATGTTGTAACAGCAAATCAGCTTGTTCACTTAGACGTTCAAGATAATCTGGAAACTCATTACGAATGCCTTTCTCAAAATCTAACTCTGCATCTAACAATTCAGAAACATCTAACAACAACAGTTGTGATACCAAACCATGAGAAGGTGTTAATGGATCTGTTCGGTCACCATGTTGCTCAACGTAAGCATCCCATGATTGATTAAACTGCTGCAATCTCGCTTCAAGCTGTTCATTTGAACTATGTTTAGATAGAAGCTCTAAGCTATCTCTAATAAACTCACGATATTCTTGTAATAATAAAATTTCATCTGAGTTAGAAGAAAGTTCTTCTTGCAACAGTATTTTAAATAAGTGCTCAACTTTGGTACTGGCTTCAAAAATTGTTTCGACCTGCGCCATCGCAGAACTGCCACGCAAAGTATGTAGCGCGCGTATTAAGGCATTATAACTATCATACTGATGCAGCTCTTGATTTAAGAACTGATGAATTGTAGTTAAATGCTCCTCTGCCTCTTCCATAAACAAGGTCAAAGTTTCATCTAGATTTATTGCAATTTCAGTATCTACGTCTTCAACAATTGGCTCAGCCAATGAGTTTTGCTCAATATAGTCTAGCTCAAGCCCAGTCATTGTTTCGGCAGTAAGCGTATTTGAAAGTTGTAAAAGCTCTTCTAAAGCAGGTTCTAAACTTTGCTGTTGTTGTAGTTGTTGGCCTAATAAAATAAGCGGTCGAAAATCTACTGCATGTGCTCTTTTTTGCTTAAAGTTATCTACTAATTTAAGAAAATAGAACTTAAATACTAATTGAACATAGCTCTGGATTGCTGGAGTCAATTTAAGGGTTTGATTGATTACGCGATTAAGCGTGTCTTCAACTGTCCAAGCAAGCTCAGCTGAAGATTTAGCACCGATCATTCTTCCAGAACCTTTTAAAGTGTGGAAATGGCGGCGAATTTCAGTGAGCGTAGCAGTATTCTCAGACTGCATCCATTCATTTAATAATGGTTGCAAATCAACAAAAATTTCTTCAATTTCTTCAACAAAAATTTCAAGAAACTCAGCATCTTGTTCAGAATAGCTATCTTCAGGTAGCGTCATTGCTTCAGTTAAAGTTTTTAATATTTCTTTCATAGCAAAGGCTTCTTTTGCTTACCCCCTGAATGGGGAAAACTACAGAGTCAACACCAGAAAAATAGCTATTTCCCCAATATTTGTCTGGCGCTGCTCATACTTTTAAAAGAATAGCTATTATGAGAATAGCTATTCTCATCCCCCAATTTAGTCAGGTAATTTAAAGTCCGTTACTGACTCACGTAATGACTCCGACATATTCGCCAATTCAGATACAGAACGAGCAGTATCGAAGGTTGCCGTTGTTGTTTGTGAAGTAATTTCTTGTACAACAGTCATGGTTGCAGCAATGTGACTCGCAGAAGCTGATTGAAGTTTTGCTGCATCAGAAATGCTCGCAATTAAGTTTGCCAAGTCACCCGATACTTTTTGAATTTCATCAAGTGCAATACCCGCATCTTTCGCTAAGTTAGCACCACGTACAACCTCTGTTGTCGTTTGTTCCATTGAAATAACGGCTTCGTTGGTATCCGTTTGAATCGTTTTAACAAGCGTTTCAATCTGTTTAGTTGACGAAGCTGAACGTTCTGCAAGACGTTGGACTTCGTCAGCAACCACGGCAAAACCACGACCTGCTTCACCGGCCATAGATGCTTGAATTGCTGCATTTAAGGCTAGAATGTTTGTTTGGTCTGCAATATCGTTAATGAGCGATACGATGTTACCAATTTCTTGTGAAGACTCACCCAAACGCTTAATACGTTTCGAGGTTTCCTGAATCTGTTCACGAATGGTATCCATACCCTCAATAGAACGGTTTACAACTTGTGCACCATTAGATGCAATATATACCGAACGTTGTGCTACTTGAGCAGATTCAGAGGCGTTGGCAGATACTTGGTCAATCGACAATGCCATTTCGTTCATTGCAGTTGATGCACCGGCAATTTCTTGTGCTTGGTGCTCAGATGCCTCTGCTAACTGGTTAGTAATATTTTGAGTATCTTGCGTATAACGTGCAACTTCCTGAGAAGTTTCATGGATTCGTGATACTAAGTCACGTAACTGGTCAATCGCAAAGTTAATCGAGTCGGCAATCGCACCAGTAAAGTCTTCAGATACCGTTGCATATGAACGTAAGTCACCATCTGCAAGATCGGCAATTTCATCAAGTAAACGTAAAATCGCATTCTGGTTACGATCATATTCTTCTTGTAATGTAGCTACACGTTGTTTATCTGCTTTACTACGAAGTGATAAAAGCTTTAAAACAGAAGTAATTAAGCCAAGAAGTGATAATGTCAGTACAGCAACTAACGCAAAAGCCTTCCAGCCATATTGGGTTTGCTCTGAAAGATCACCTAAAGCAGTTAACATTGCATCAGATTGAGAGAAGATCTCACTTGATGATTGACGTACGTTTACGATCTGGTTTGTATGCTTGAGGACAGAAGTTGCAGCAGATTTTAAAACTTTATCATATTCAGTTTTGATACCTTCCAAAGATTCACGCACTTCAGGAGATTCAACTTTAGCTACCCCCAACTCCGCATTTCCATTTAGCTGTGCATCTAAGTACACACCAAAAGTCTCAATATCAACACTAAAGTCATGCGCTGAGTTTTCAGAGTTCTCTGTACCAACGAAAACCGAGTTAATAGATCGTAAAATACGTTCCGCAATAAATACTTGGTTTTTAGCAATTACGACCTGATTACTTGATACTTTTTCGCGGACCATCTTATCAACCATCAAGTTATATTCAGCTTGAATCTCAGGAATAGAATCACTAATCGAGATATTCATATTATATAACTGGTTAATTACGTCCTGTTGTGATGAGATTAAATCAATGTCATAAGACAAAGATTTCCACAGAGTCGCTACTTTTTTATATTCTTTTGAAGATGTACCATAAATATTTTCGACATTTTTTATATTTTTGGCAAAAGTTTGACGCGATTCAACCAAGTCTTTCATGGCTTGAGGGGAACCAGAAGCGGTCGCTTCTGTAGCCTGTCTAGAAATCGTTTGTGATAGTAAACGTAACTCACCCATACTACGTGTTAATTCGTTATGTCGAGGTACACTATAAAACAAGTAAGCAAGCGAAGTTGAAGCTAATACTAAACATAACAACGCTACATAAAGGATAGGCTTGGACTTTTTACTTTCCCCAAATAAACTGGCGTATTGCTCAATTTGTGACTGAATTTTCGCAATAAAGTTGACACTCGATTTTTCGTTTACACTACGATTGCCACTTTTCTTTTTAAGTTTAAAGCCCATACAGCTTCTCCCCAGAAAAATACACTGTGTATTAACAGCATAAAAATTAGTTTATAAATTTTGTCGATGCATTCATGTAATGTGGGTTTTGCAATAATCGACTAAATAAAAAAACATGCCAATGCTGATTGTGTTGGTGAAAATACCCTTGGCAATATTCTTTTAAATTTTCCTCCAAGTTTGAACTTTGAGAAAAAAAGCTTTTCTTATTAAAGTGTTGAATCCCCAAGACCTGATCAACAACCAATCCCACATATTGGTCGTGATGGCTAATACATAACACTTTTTGGGCAGCCGAAAATGAGCTTCGTTGCCCTGAAATAAAATGTGCCAAGTCAGAAACTGAAAGTAATCTTCCCCGAATATTTGCCAGTCCCTTCACCCAACTTTGGGTATTTGGAACAGGTGTATATTTTGGTGGATAGATAACCTCTGACACTTCCCCAAGTGGTGCGACGAAGTATTGCCCTCTCATTTCAAAAGCAATTCCTGACCATCGCTCTGCTTCATTTTGGACTGAAGCGTAATTCTTGTTACCCCGTTTAGACAAACGAAGTAACTCAATAAATCCGTTCGCGGCCATACTCGATCCTATAAGACGGGTGTAGACCCGCCATTTATGTTTTTATGGATGGATGAGTTAATTTAGAAATTGTTTAATTACATCGATCAGTTGCTTTTCTTCAATAGGCTTAATCAAGTAATCGAGAGCACCCTGACGTTTACCCCATACTCGGTCAGTTGCCTGATCTTTAGTACTTACAATAACAACTGGAATATGCTTAGTGTCTTCATCACGGGTAATCTGGCGTGTTGCCTGAAAGCCATTTACACCTGGCATTACAACATCCATTAACACTAAGTCAGGCTGTTCTGCTTTTGCCAAAGTTACACCATCTGCACCATTAGATGCTTCAATTACATCGTAACCGTGCTTAGTTAGAATTTCTCTAAAACGATAAGTTTCTGTTGGTGAGTCATCAACAATAAGAATACGTGCCATTTCTTCTTTGCCCTTAAATTACTTAATTATGAACTTACATGATTACGAATCGCATTTAACAATTCATCTTTGCTAAATGGTTTCGTCAAGTATTCATCTGAACCTACCACACGCCCTTTTGCCTGATCAAATAGACCATCTTTACTAGAGAGCATGATAACGGGAATGTTCTGATAATTTTGAGAGTTCTTAATCAGAGCACAAGTTTGATAACCGTCTAAACGAGGCATCATGATATCTACAAAAACGATATCTGGATTCGCTTCAGCAATTTTAGATAAAGCTTCAAATCCATCGACAGCAGTAATCACTTCACAACCTTCACGTTGCAATAATGTTTCTGCTGTACGGCGAATAGTTTTTGAGTCATCAATAACCATTACTTTCAGATTTTGGAACGCATCTTCCATTTAATCTTCCATCCCCATAACATAAAATATAAATGCAATTTAACTTAAATTTGTTTTTACAGATTTATACGCATTTTTAACATATCTATACTTCTATTTTCAATGAAAGGTTTTTGTCTACTTTCTCATTTATAAACAATAACTTTTAACCTCATCACACTTTCGAAAAAATTATCATTTTTTTTAGAATGTCGATATTTTTATTCAGTTAAATAATAACTAATATATTTAAGATTAATTATTTAAAAATAAGCGGTTTAGCTTTCTTTTTTGGGGAATTTTATGAATAAGCGGATGAAATATGCCTTTTATAGGACCTGCTTGTCTGTTTTTATAAGCATTGCTTCTTGCGGAGCCCTGTTTTTCTCATCCCCAATTTTAGCTGCAAATGGTGCTCCTAAAGCTGTTTGGTATCGCTATTACGACCAGCATGGCATTGCTAATATTAGTACATCTGTAACCCCCGCTCATATTCGCTATGGATATGAGGCACTTGACCAAAATATGCAGGTCATTAAAAGAAATCATCCCTATAATTCTGAAGCTGATCTAAATCAATCTTCACAACGTGCATTATCTGCTCGATATAGGGAAGAAGATAACAAGTTAAAAAAAGCATATAGCAATAGTAAAACTGCGTTGATTAAAAGAGACCAAGCTTTATTGGCAATCAAAAAACAAATGAATTATCAACAGGAACAACTGAGCCAATTACAACAAGACAAAATTTTATTTAAACGTCAGGAAATGGAATATTTTCGTAAAGGTGAAAAGGTTCCTGAAAGGCATAAAACCCTAATTGAAAACAATCTGATGAATATTAATAAGGTTAAACAAACACTTGAAATACTTTCAAAAAACTATAACCGCACCAATAAAGACTATGAAAATATTATCGAACGTTTAAAAAAGCTTGAATAAGCGCACAGCTTTATCAAGAATAGGGGCAAAATAAAATTTGAATTACAGGATGATGCTGTATGCGCACAACGCATCTTACCCCTTCTACTTTTTTTAAATTAAGCTTAATTAGCTTGAGTTTGATTTTAGCTGCATGTCATCAGCAAGAAGCACCAAAAACCACAGCATCTGAACCAAAAAAAATTGAACTGATTCCTCAAGATTTAATTACTGTAAAAGAAGGTTCGCTTGCTGCTCAGACTGCCTTTACAGGAACTATTCGTGCGGTACAACAAAGCTCTATTCAAGCTCAAGTCAGTGCGACAGCAACATCTGTTAATGCAAATGTGGGACAAAAAGTACAAAAAGGCCAAGTTTTAGTCAGATTAAACAATCAAGATAATGCTGCACGTTTAGCTCAAGCTGAAGCAAATCTTGCTTCAACTCAGGCACAAGCAGAGCTTGCACGTAATTTGATGAATCGAAAACAAAGACTACTTAATCAAGGCTTTATTGCCCGTGTAGAGTTTGAACAGAGTCAGGTAGATTATAAGGGTCAACTTGAAAGTGTTAGAGCTCAGCAAGCCAATGTTGATATTGCTAAAAAGGCTGATCGAGATGGTATTATTACTAGCCCAATTTCAGGTGTCATTACTAAACGACAAGTTGAACCGGGACAAACTGTATCGGTTGGACAAACGCTCTTTGAAATCGTTAATCCTGATCAATTAGAAATACAGGCAAAGTTGCCTATTGAGCAACAATCTGCACTAAAAGTCGGCAGCTCTATTCAATATCAGATTCAGGGTAATTCAAAACAATTACATGCCATACTGACTCGGGTCTCACCTGTAGCAGACCAAGATAGTCGACAAATTGAATTCTTTGCGAGCCCTAAAGAAGCAATTGATTCACTCAGTATCGGCGCTTTTATTAATGGCATTATTTTGCAAAGTGATCACAATCAAGGACAAACTATTCCTTTAGATAGTATTCAAAACCTGCAACAAGATCCTTTCGTATGGGTGATACGCAATCAAACCATTCAAAAGGTCAAAATTCGGGTAGTTGAGCAGCGTTACAACGAAAATATTGCTTTGGTACAAGGTCTACAAAGCACAGATCAGGTAAGTCGTATCCAGTTTGACGATTCCGATATCAATAAAAAAGTGACGCTTACAGCCGAAAAAAATAAATAAGGTAGCAAATAGCTTATGTGGTTTACCCGAATCAGTGTGAAGTATCCCGTTTTTACCATTATGATGATGCTGTGCTTAATGGTACTCGGGTTAGCCTCTTGGAAGCGCATGACCGTTGAAGAGTTTCCTAACGTAGATTTCCCATTTGTAGTGGTTACCACGCAATATGCTGGTGCTTCACCTGAGGCGGTTGAGTCTGATATTACAAAAAAACTCGAAGATCAAATCAATACAATTTCGGGGATTAAACAAATTACTTCACGTTCAAGTGAAGGGTCATCGATGGTGATTGCCGAGTTTAATCTAGACACCTCTTCAGCAATTGCTGCTCAAGATGTTCGCGACAAAATTGCTCCGGTTATCGCTCAATTTCGTGATGAAATTGATACACCTATTGTGCAACGCTACGATCCTTCATCTAGCCCGATTATGTCGGTGGTGTTTGAGTCGAATACGATGAGCTTGGCTCAATTAAGTTCTTATGTAGACAAAAAAATTGTGCCGCAGCTTAAAACCGTTTCTGGTGTAGGTAATGTCAATTTACTAGGTGATGCGAAACGTCAAATTCGTATAAAAGTTCATCCTGAACAATTACAAAGCTATGGTATTGGCATTGATCGGGTCATTAACACACTAAAAAATGAAAATATAGAAGTACCTGCAGGAACTTTACAGCAAAAGAATTCTGAACTAGTGGTACAGATTCAATCAAAAGTTATTCATCCTTTTGGTTTTGGTGACTTGGTCATTGCCAATAAAAATGGCTCGCCTATTTTCCTAAAACAAGTGGCAACCGTTGAAGACACTCAAGCCGAACTGCAATCCAGTGCTTTTTATAATGGAAGAACCGCAGTCTCTATCGATATTTTAAAAAGTTCCGATGCAAATGTAATTCAAGTCGTCGATAAAACTTACCAAACTTTAGAGAAGCTAAAAGCTCAAATGCCTGCTGGATTAAACTATAAAGTCGTCGCAGACAGTTCCAAAGGTATTCGCGCTTCAATTAAAGATGTAGTACGTACCATTCTTGAAGGAGCAGGTTTAGCAGTTTTAATTGTTTTACTCTTTTTAGGTTCTTTCCGATCTACCGTCATTACAGGTTTAACTTTACCCATTACCCTGCTTGGAACATTAACGTTCATCTGGGCTTTTGGTTTTAGTATTAACATGATGACGCTGTTAGCTCTATCACTCAGTATTGGCCTATTAATTGATGACGCGATTGTAGTTCGAGAAAACATTGTTAGGCATACAGAGCTTGGCAAAGACCATGTCACTGCCGCTTTAGATGGCACCAAAGAAATTGGGTTAGCAGTACTCGCAACTACACTTACCATTGTGGCGGTATTTTTACCTGTTGCTTTCATGGGGGGGTTAATTGGGCGTTTCTTCTACCAGTTTGGGGTAACTGTAAGTACAGCTGTTCTTATTTCTATGTTTATCAGTTTTACACTCGACCCAATGCTTTCAGCACATTGGAAAGACCCTGTAAAGAAAAAAGAAAGTCGACTACAACGTTTCTTTAATCACATTTCTAGATTATTAGATGGCCTTACCCATATTTATGAAAAGCTGTTGAAACTTGCTCTACGCTTTCGTTTTATTACAGTCATTATTGCGATTGCTTCACTGGTTGCGGCCTTAGGTTTATCTAAATTGATTGGAACCGAATTTGTACCAGTTCCAGATAAAGGTGAAATCCGTATTCAGTTCGAGACGCCTGTCGATGCCTCTTTAGAATATACTCAAGCCAAGTTACATCAAGTCGATCAAATTATTAGGCAATTTCCCGATGTGGTATCTACCTACGGGGTTGTAAATAGCACAATAGACTCTGGTAAAAACCATGCCGGTTTAGGAGTGACTTTAAAACCAAAACAACAACGTAGTTCAGATTTAACAACGCTTAATAATGAATTCCGTGATCGTTTGCAAACCGTAGCGGGTATTCGTGTTACCTCCGTTGCTGCGGCTCAAGATTCAGTTTCTGGTGGTCAAAAGCCAATCATGATTTCGATTAAAGGAACTGACCTGAATGAACTTCAAAAAATTTCAAATCGATTTATGACTGAAATGGGTAAAATTAAAGGTGTGGTCGATTTAGAAAGCTCGTTAAAAGAACCGAAACCAACTTTAGGTGTTCATATTAATCGTGTACTGGCAAGTGACTTAGGGTTGTCTGTTTCCCAAGTTGCCAATGCGATTCGACCACTCATTGCGGGCGATAATGTCACAACGTGGGAAGACCGTGACGGCGAAACTTATGATGTAAATATCCGCTTAAATGAAAACAAACGCATGCTTCCGCAAGACGTGCAAAACCTATATCTCAACTCAAACAAAACTGGTGCAAATGGCCAACCAATATTAGTTCCATTGAGTGCAGTAGCAACAACCGAGCAAAAATTCGGTGCGTCACAAATTAACCGACGCGATCTTGAGCGCGAAGTACTCATCCAAGCCAATACGTCAGGACGCCCAAGTGGGGATATCGGTAAAGACATCGATAAAATGCAAAAAGCATTTAAGTTGCCTGCTGGTTATACCTTCAATACCCAAGGTGCCAATGCAGATATGGCCGAGTCTGCGGGCTATGCATTAACTGCTATTACGCTTTCCATTGTATTTATTTATATTGTTTTGGGTTCTCAGTTTAATAGTTTTATTCACCCGGCTGCAATTATGGCATCTTTGCCCCTGTCATTGATTGGGGTGTTCCTTGCACTGTTTTTGTTCAGAAGTACCCTAAACCTATTTTCAATTATTGGCATTATTATGCTCATGGGGCTAGTAACCAAAAACGCGATTTTACTTATCGACTTTATTAAAAAGGCCATGGAACATGGGGAAAGTCGTTATGATGCTATTTTACAAGCGGGTAAAACCCGTTTACGCCCTATTTTAATGACTACTAGTGCTATGGTCATGGGTATGGTTCCATTAGCTTTAGGCTTGGGCGAAGGCGGAGAGCAAAGTGCGCCGATGGCCCATGCTGTTATTGGTGGTGTAATCACCTCTACCCTGTTGACTCTTGTAGTAGTACCCGTCATTTTCACTTATCTGGATGACTTGAAAAACTTTATGCTGCGTCAAACTCGACGATTCATGTCATAATGCAGCAACTATCGTATAATCTGCGTTTTTATAACGCTTAACTTTTTAGGACTTTTTCCATGCGCGCAAGCCGCTTTTTATTTGCAACGTTGAGAGAAACCCCAAACGATGCTGAAGTGATTTCACATCAGCTTATGTTACGTGCGGGGATGATTCGTAAATTGGCATCAGGTTTATATACATGGCTGCCGATGGGAACACGTGTGCTTAAAAAAGTTGATGCGATTGTTCGTGAAGAAATGAATCGTTCAGGTGCTATGGAAGTGTTCATGCCCGTGACTCAACCCGCAAGCTTGTGGGAAGAATCAGGTCGTTATGAACAATACGGCCCTGAATTATTACGCTTCAAAGATCGTCACGACAATCCGTTTGTGCTTGGTCCTACACATGAAGAAGTAATCACCGATTTAGCACGTAACGAGTTAAAAAGTTATAAACAACTTCCTGTAAATTTCTATCAAATTCAAACCAAATTCCGTGATGAAATTCGTCCACGTTTTGGTGTAATGCGTTCACGCGAGTTCATTATGAAAGATGCATATTCTTTCCATGCAACTCAAGAATCATTACAAGAAACCTATGATGTAATGTACGACACTTATAGCCGTATTTTTACTCGCTTAGGTTTAGACTTCCGCCCAGTTCAAGCTGATACAGGCTCAATTGGTGGTTCAGCTTCACATGAGTTCCACGTATTGGCTTCAAGTGGTGAAGATGACATCGCATTTTCAACTGAATCTCATTATGCAGCGAACGTTGAAATGGCTGAGGCTGTTTTAGTAGGTGAACGCGCAGCGCCTGCACAAGAATTTAAGTTGGTTGAAACACCAAACCAAAAAACAATTGCTGATGTATGCCAGTTCTTAAATGCTGATCCTAAACAATCAGTAAAAGCGTTATTGGTTCAAGGTATTGCAGACGAAAAAGGTAATGTACCTGTGGTTGCCCTATTCTTACGTGGCGATCACGAACTCAATGAAATTAAAGCTGAGAAACATCCTTTAGTTGCCGCTCCTCTTACGTTTGCAACAGAAGAGCAACTTCAAGCATTTGGCTTAACTGCTGGCTTTACAGGTCCACAAGGTTTGGTTGAAAAAGGTATCACTGTAATTGTTGACCGTGCTGCATCTGTTCTTTCTGACTTTGTTGCTGGTGCAAATGAAGCTGATAAACACGCTGTAGGCGTAAACTGGGAACGTGATGCACAAATTACTGAAATCTTTGATTTGCGTAATGTGGTTGAAGGCGATCCATCTCCAGATGGTAAAGGCACACTACAAATTAAACGCGGTATTGAAGTGGGTCATATTTTCCAACTTGGTACTAAATACTCTGAAGCATTAGGCTGTAAAGTTTTAGGTGAAGATGGCAAACCATTTACAGTAACAATGGGTTGTTACGGTATTGGTGTAACGCGCGTAGTTGCAGCTGCAATTGAGCAAAACTACGATGACAAAGGGATTATTTGGCCACAAGCAATTGCTCCTTTTGAAATCGCAATTGTTCCAATGAATGCACACAAATCACCTCGCACTCTTGAAGCAGCTGAAGCACTTTATGCTGAATTACAAGCTCAAGGTTTTGATGTATTACTTGATGACCGTAATGAACGTCCAGGTGTTAAATTCTCTGACCTTGAGTTAATGGGCATTCCACACCGTATCGTAATTGGTGAGAAAGGCCTTGATGCTGGTACATTTGAATATAAAGGCCGCCGCGATGCTGAAGCGAGCAATTTAACTAAAGAAGAACTTTTAGCTAAGTTAGCGCGTTAATAAAGACATAAATAAAAAAGCAGCTTTTAGAAGCTGCTTTTTTTACATTTAATTTTACGCCTAAACCGTTAAGTCTTTAATGGTTGCTGAAGATCCATTGGTTTTCACCGATTCAATCCCTTTATCGCGCGATGCTTCGCTCGTATAGAATTGGCTTGTACCAATAATTTGATGATTTGCAGCTTTTAAATTGAAGTAAGGTTTTCCATTTTTTGCAGTTAAACGATCATATCGTCCATCGTCACCACTATTTTTTTGAACTGACTCAATACCATTGACTGCCGATGCTTTCGCTTTATATAGCTCACTATTTAAAATAATTTCGCCATTCCCTGCCTTAAGTACAAAGCGATATTGTCCATCACTCGCTTGTGAAATCTCGTACCATCCTGCCATAAGAACCTCGTTTTTTTGTTGGTGTGGGTATGACTTTCGTTATTATTCTGGACGAAAGTTATTTGTTATTAATGACAATATAAATGAGCAATGTAACTTTGGATAGTCTACTTTTTATACATTATGGTAATAAAATTATAAGGATGTTGAAAGTTTAAAAAGGTAGAGGTCTGATAGGTACCTCTACCGAAATGTAATTAAAATTAACAAATTAAGCTTTTTTTACAAATTCAGATTTTAATTTCATCTGACCAATACCATCAATTTTGCAATCGATATTATGACCATCACTTGCATCTGGTACTAAACGAATTGTTTTTACTTTTGTTCCCACTTTAACAACTGACGATGAACCTTTAATTTTTAAGTCTTTAATCACAGTGACACTATCGCCATCTGCCAAGGCATTACCATTTGCGTCTTTAATCACTTCTTGTTCATCAGCAATTGATGCTTCCCCTTCCTTCCACTCATGTGAGCATTCAGGGCAAATTAATAAGTCGCCGTCTTGATAGGTATATTCTGATTGGCATTTTGGGCAATTTGGTAAAGACAAAAAAAAATCTCAAAAAGTATATTATGCGAGATATGATTCATTTTTTAAAGTTTTAAATAAAAGACTTTTACCAAAAAAAAATTTATATATTTAACTTTTGCTGTTTTCTAATAAGTATTCTTTTAAAATAATTGCATGGTTATGTTCCACATCTTTTGCCGAATATAAAAGCGTGACTTTATGATGTGACACAAGGTCTTGTAACTCTTTAACTGCTGGGTTGCTTCTTAGTTCTTTTAAATAACGCTGTTTGAACTCATCCCAGTGTACTGCAGACTCTGCATGAAACCACTTACGAAGTTCGGTTGAAGGAGCTATTTCTTTTAACCATAAATCTAAATGAGCATTTTCTTTGCTAATCCCTCGACTCCATAGTCGATCAACTAAAATTCGCTTTCCATCCTCGGTACTTGCATGCTCATAAATTCTTTTAATTTGTATATTCATCACTTTTTCTCACTAGAACGCCTCATTGTTTAGGCCTCATCAACATATTAAATATTTTGTTCTCTTTTAATGTACTTAAAAAGAAAAGAGTGAGTAGCCTCTCTACTCACTCTTTTCTTATTTAATATTTAAAATTTTAAAAGGCGATTACTGATCTGGGATTTCGGCTTCCACCAACAACTTCAATAAAGATAAAGATTCTTGCCAACCTAAATAACATGCTTCCACAGGAATAACTTCTGGTATGCCTTCTTGGGTAATGTGAATTTCTGTGCCTACCAATACAGTTTTTAATGTAATAGTGACCTGCATCGTACCAGGTAAATTTGAGTCATCAAATTGGTCGTTATAACGAATTAATTCATTTGGAACGAGTTCAACATAAGTTCCCCCAAATGAGTGTGTTGAACCTGTTGAAAAGTTGGTAAAACTCATTTTATATGAGCCACCCACTTTTGCATCAAAACTATGAACCTTCGCAGTAAAACCGTGAGGTGCCATCCACTTAACTAAAGCATCTGGATCGAGAAAAGCACGATAAACCCGTTCAGCGGGTGCTTTAAATACGCGATGTAATTTTACTGTACCTGTTGCCATTATGTTCTCCTTATTTTAAGTCCATTTAGGTTATAGAAATTATCTTTAGTAGCTTAAACCCTAGAATTTCATTTAACGTATATTTTTGGTGTTTTTTCCATTTATATAACCAGTTTCTAACAAACTAAATTACGAAAACTAAGGCTGATTTTTTGATAAAAATGGAGCAAAATAGTCAGCAATCATAAAGAAACATATTGAATTTGAGATTAATCATGAGTCTGCTCGCTTTCTCCTCATATGCATTAAACGGTGTAGATGCACAGAAGTTTTTACAAGGCCAAGTGACTGTCGATACTGAGCGTTTAGCTGAAAATGAAACACGCTATACAGCCATTTGTGATCTTAAAGGCCGTATTCATTTTGGCCTATGGTTGAAAAAGATTAACGCTGAAAGTTTTGAGATTGTTGTTACTCAAGATCAAGCTGAAGAGTTTGCTAAGCATATTAAAAAATATGGCGCATTTTCAAAAATGACCTTAAGTGAACAAGGCGTTGTGTTTCCAAAAGTTGTGAATGGCCATACTGAGTTCAGCTCTACAGAAACTGATATTTCCGAATGGCAAAAACAAGCCATCATGACAGGTCAAGCATGGATTGCTCAAGCGACTGAACATGAGTTTCAGCCCCAAGAATTACGTTTACATCAACGCGAAGGCGTCAATTACGATAAAGGCTGTTACTTAGGTCAAGAAATTGTGGCGCGCCTGTGGTTTAAAGCAAAACCAAAACACTGGTTGCATCTAGTTCAAGGTACAGGTGAAGCACCTGCTCCAGCTACTCAATTAAATAACGATATTGAAGTAGTAAATAGTACCCCAACCACTGACGGATATATTGCGTTAGTGGTTGCAAAACCAGCCGCTTTAGCAGAACTCGGTCTTCAAGTTCTCGATTTACCGGAAGCTTTAAGCGGTGATGTTGCTAGACCACAATAAGCAGATTTAGCAAATAAAAAGCCCGTGGATGACCCTACGGGCTTTTCTATAGATACAAAATTCTAATAAATTCATTTAATTAGGGCATCAATTTTTTAATTTTTCTATGCCATCATAATCCAGATTGAAATCTAAGAGAAAAAATATGAAAACTAAACTTGCTACACTCATGTTGAGTCTGGCTTTTTTCGGTTCTGCTCATGCTGATGTAAAAACACTTGAACAAAATCTGAAAACAAATTACCCAGACTTACCTGTAAAAGGTGTTTATCAATCACCTGTGCAAGGTATTTATGAAGTGTATACAAGCGGTCGTATTGTTTATACCAATCAAGATGCTAAATACTTTTTTGTAGGCAATTTAGTTGATATCAAACAACAAAAAAATATGACAGAAGAACGAATTGCCGAATTGGGTAAAATTGATGTTAAAAGCCTACCTCTAAACCAAGCGATTAAATATGTAAAAGGTAAAGGAGAACGTACTCTTTATATTTTCAGCGACCCTGATTGTCCTTACTGTCAGCGCCTAGAACAAAATATGGTTGGGGTTGATAACGTAACGGTATATGTATTCTTATATCCGCTGACCAGTTTGCACCCCAATGCTGAAAAAGTTTCAAATCAGATCTGGTGTTCAAAGAACCCTTCGGAAGCTTGGACCAGTTATATGCTTAATCGCAAATTGCCGGCTAACAGCAAAAGTTGCTCAAGCCCAATTCAAAAGAATATCGCTTTAGGACAAAAATTAAATATCGATGGAACACCAACCCTATTCTTGCAAGATGGTCAAAGAATCTCTGGTGTACCAAGTGATGCAAAACAAATTGAAGCATTACTTAAATCAGTAAAATAATGCTATATGCCACTCTCAGAAGTAGAGTGGCATATTATTTTTCTCCATAGTTTGCTTTATAGACATCGTTTTATATACAAATCGGCTGTTTACTTTCATCTATCAATATTTATGATGAGAAGTTGAGTTGATTCAATACATCGATGGAATGATGTAGCTACAAAGTAAAAGGTTAAAAAGAAATGAAGAAATTACTCATCGCCAGCCTAATCGCCATTTCAAGTTCATCAATCTTTGCGGCAGACACTACAGCATCTGTGGCAAAAAATGATGTCTTTAAACAGGCTGAACAATTGTATGCGGCAAAAAATTATCCTGCTGCTTTCCAAGAAGTGCAGCGCCTTGCGCAGACAGGAAATGCTCAAGCGATCTATAACTTAGGTTATATGACGCAAATGGGACAAGGCACCCCTAAAGATAATGCCAAAGCTCTAAAATATTATGAAGACGCTTCAAACAAAGGTTATGCTCAGGCCAGTTATAGACTTGCACAGATTTATGAAACGGGTGAATTAGGCGTTGCAAAAGATAGTAATAAATTTAGCCAATATGTGCAAAAAGCATCAGCTCAAGGCTCTGATGATGCAACGGTAAAAATTGCGACCATTTTATTTGCTCAGAAAAAGCCACAGTCTCATCAAATTGCTTTACAAAAGCTAGCGCCTTTAATTCGAAAAGGAAACTACCCTGCTATTCAAGTCAAAGCACTTTATGATATTAGCCAAGGGGTTGAAAATAAAAATCCGCTAATGAAACGCCAAGGCATTGAAGCTTTACAAGCAATTGCACAAAAAGGTTATGCACCAGCGTCTATGGCTTTAGCGACTATGATGGCAAATGGCAATATCATTCCTCAGAACTTGCCTCAAGCAAAACAGATTTTTACTGAACTTGCTAACCAAAATGTTCCTAATGCTAGAGAGTCTTTAGCTTCAGTCGAAAAGATTATTGCTGAGAAGAATAAACAAGCTGCAGCCGCCCCTACACAGCCTGCACCTAAAAAATAGCAAAGAAACAATAGCCCCGTATGGGGCTTTTCTTTTACCACCACAAAGCGATAAGTCCACTTACTCCAATAAAACCAATAATGGTACTTATCATTAAAGGTGTTAATGCTCTTTCATTTAAACCATATGCTTGCCCAAAAATACCAAAAGCAATTGGCATTGGAAGTGCCGCAATTAATGTTCCAGCATATAACATCTCTTGACTGACGTTTGGTAATAAAAGGAATAACCCAAAAATCACAACTGGCATAAGAATGACATTAAACCCAGCCAACAATACACTTTGTAAATTCACGGCGGTAATACCTATACCAACCAAGCTGCCGCCAATAGCAAATAGTGCTAGAGGCGAAGCTGTCCTTCCTAAAAGTTCTAAAGCTTGCCCAAGTTTTGAAGGCAGATGAATACCTAGCAAGATACAGCTCATCCCCACCAAAATTGCAATAATTACAGGATTTTTAATTAAATTTATGAATGTTTTTTTCAGTAAAGGCAAAAGCCGCTGCTGTTGATGTAATCCCGCTTCTGCCAAAATAAGCATTAAAGCGACGATTAATAAGTTTTCAATGATTAAAGTTAAAGATATATAGATTGCAGCATGACTACCCATGAGCATAGTCAAAATAGCAGTACCCATAAAACCTGTATTTGACATAGAAGCACCCATTGATATGACTGCACTATGGGTTAAGCTGTTTTTAAAATATTTTCGATAAATAATAAAAGCCAGAAAAAACAAGATTAAAGAGCCACCACCGTAAGCAATAAAATAAGCTGGGTGCCAAATATCTTGTAAATTTTTATTGGCTAAGGATTGGATTAAAAATGCAGGAAGAGCAATTTTAATAACGAATGCGCTAAGAGCCTTAATTTGCTCAGGTGTCACCAATTTAATGAGAACACTACAGTACCCCATCAATAATAAAATCAAAATTGGTAAGATTACCTGAAAAACCACAAACAACGCCCTCACTCATTTCAAAAGAAAAACGGGCAAATCTTAATTTGCCCGCATATTTAAAAACTAAAAAGAATCAAAAAGCTGTTTTAAGCCATGTGGTTGACAACGCAAATATTGAGGAGCAATTTTGACTTTTGCACCCAATGTAGCTGCAGCATGCCATGGCCAACGTGGGTCATATAACATTGCACGTGCAAGACCAATGGCATCAGCTTGTTGGTTTTCTAAAATTTGTTCAGCATACTGTGGATCAGTAATAAGACCTACCGCAATCACAGGAATAGACACATGTTTTTTAACCTGCTCCGCGAATGGTACTTGGTAACCTGCCCCGATGGTAATATTTTGGTGTTCATGTAAGCCACCACTAGAGACATGGATATAGGCCGCACCTAACTGCTCTAAGGCTTTTGATAAACCAACTGTAGACTCAATGTCCCACTGTTCGTTACCATCCATCCAGTCAGTTGCAGATAAACGCACCCCTACAGGATAACCTGCAGGAACAGCAAGTTTAATTGCCTGAAGTACTTCAAGCGTCATACGCATACGGTTCTCTAAAGAACCGCCATATTCATCTGTTCGTTGATTGGCAATTGGCGATAAAAATTGATGCAACAAGTAGCCATGTGCTGCATGTACCTCAATTAGCTCAAAGCCAGCTTCAACTGCACGTTTTGCCGCAGCGGCGAAGTCTTGTTGAACTTGTTTAATTTCATCGATTGTTAATGCATGTGGTGCAGCATCGTGAACTGAAAAAGTACTTGTACTTGGAGCAACTGTTTGCCAACCATGTGGCTGATCTTTTGCAATTTGACCTTTCCCCAACCAAGGCTTTTCAGTTGATGCCTTACGTCCAGCATGTGCTAACTGAATTCCAAATGGCATAGGAGAAAGTGTTTTAACTTTTCCTAATAAAGTTTTGATTTGGTTACGTTGCTGATCATTCCAAAGTCCAAGATCTGCGTAACTAATTCGACCTTCCGCTTGTACAGCCGTAGCTTCCACAATGCATAACCCAGCTCCAGACAACGCGTAATTTGCCCATTGCTGCTCATGCCAATAGGTAATTTCGCCTTCATCAGTTGCCGAATACTGACACATTGGGGCAATTACAATTCTATTGACCAGTTGTAGCGAATCAAAATTAACCGTTTCAAATAATTTTGCCATTTTAAATTCCTAGAATTGTTTAATTACACGTAAACCTGCACTCCAGTTACGCCCATCAGCGGGCTCAAAGTAACGATCATTACCATCATTTACGATAACTGAACCCGCATAATTTTTATCAAATAGGTTATCTACACGAGCAAAGCTTTTGACTTTCCAAGTACCTAAATCCCATGCATAACCAATATTTGCTGAAGTTACACTGTAGCTTGGTGCTGCGTCACTGTTGGTATCATTCACGTATACTTTGTCCATATACTGTACATCTACACCACCATATAAGCCGTGGCTCGGTTGCCAAGCTAAAGAGACAAAAGCCTGATTTTTGGCAATACCCGGAATGGCATTTCCTTCTGGGATCTCAGAAATTTTCCCAGCTGCGGGTACAGTAGAATCAAAGGTTGCATCTAAATAGGCATAGCTTGCTGTCGCTGTTAAATCTCGCCACAACTTTTTATTCCATGCAAACTCTACGCCTTCACGTAAGGTTTTATCTGCATTGCGGAAGGTTGATCGACCACCAAAGCTTTCCGCTGAAACAATATCATTCTTAGTTTTTGTTTGGAAAACTGCCAACGTAAAATCACCTAATTGATTTTGTGACTTTAAACCAGTTTCATAAGTATCACTTGTCGATGGTTTTAAATCTAAAGTACTTGCACCACCTTGTGCAGGGTAGGCCATTTCAGTAAATGTTGGCGTTTCAAAGCCTTTTGCGTAGCTTGCATAAACCAAAACTTCTGGAATGATTTGCCAGCTTAAAGCAACTGAAGGTAACACCTCTTCATAAGATGTCTTACCGCTATTATCTCCATTCAAACCAACAATATAGTAATCTTTCGATTTGTAATGGACATTGCTATAACGTACACCCGTATCTAAACGCCATGTAGACAAGAACTGCCATGAAGCCTGTACATATGGATCAATATTCCACAAAGTATTATCTTCATCACGGCGTAGAGCCCCTTTTACACCTTTATCACCAGCATCATTAAAGTTTTGATAACCTTGTCGATCTTCTTTCATTGCATCAAGTGCAACACCAATGCTTAGAGTAGTATTTGGGAGTAACTCTTTGCCCGTCCAACGGAAATCAGCACCATAATAATTACGCTTAAAATCAATTACGCCACCAGCTTGGTACGGTGTATTTGGATTCTTCTGTACAGTATCAGGAATCGATTGGTATTGTGTTACCTGACGTTGCCCCACGTAGGTCATTGCATAAAGTTCATGTTGGTCATTAATCGGTTTAGACCAAGTTAAACCCGTTTGAGTTTGTTCAATTTCTTTTCGGGCATTGTAATCCAGAACATTTTGGACAACTTGTTTCGGATTATTTTGCCAATCAGCACGAGTTAAACCACCCGGATCATCCGCATTGATTTTGACATAGTTAGTCACCCAGTTGATTTTGCTACCATCATCAAGATTCCAACTGAGCTTTGCATTATTTAATATTTTTTCTGCCCCGCTATGTTCTCGGTAACCATCGGTATCGAAGTATGATGAGCTAATAATATAACTTGGTTCATTCGCCCCTTTTGCCCCACCTTGTAGCACTAACCCTGCTCGGCTTTTATCGTGACTACCACCCGAATAGCTGAGCTCAATTGAGTCTTTCCCTTGTCCTTCTTTAGTAGAAGTTAAAATTGTCCCGCCCGATGAGTTTCCATAGAGTGAAGAAAAAGGCCCTGTTAGGACTTCAACATGATCCAGACTGCTTAAGTCGATATTAGACGTTTGGCCTTGCCCATCTGGCATTGTTGCAGGAATACCATCCACATATAGGCGAATACCTCGGACACCAAAAGTAGAACGTGCACCAAAACCACGCATAGATAGCTGTAAATCTTGCGCATAATTTTCACGGTTACGAATTTGCAAACTCGGTATCCCCTTCACAACTTCGGTCAAATTCACTTGTGAAGAATTATCCGCCTGAGGTGCCTCGATTCGAAAAACCGAAGCAGGTGTTTGTAAGTAAGTAGTATCAGTACGCGTTACTTCCACATGTAAAGTAGGCAATTTGGCAACATCTGAATTTAAGTCTTCTGCCCAAACAAGTGGGCTAGAAATACAGCCCATACTCATCAAAATACAGTAGTGAAGTCGGTCTAAGCGTAATAAGGACATGCTTATTTCCTTTATTTATATTGTAGTTATGATAACAAAAAGCAGTGTCTTGTCTGGATATAGAATTCGGTTTACATTGTTGTAAATCTGGAACAGTCGTTTTGCGATATAAAAATTGATTTCCAGTTTAAGAGTTATCGGCTCAAAGATGGATGATCTTTCCAGCAATATCGTTCAGGCCAATCTTTTGCTTCCTCGGCATAATCAATTCCAATACGTGGCGTTAAAACCACTTCTGGCTGTGTAGTGGCTGCCTCAATCCATAGTCCAGATTCTTCACCTAAAGTCTGGCCTTTTAAAGTCCGATCAATGCCCAAATAACGCGTCAGTTTGCCGGGTCCAGCCAAAAGCTTATATTCTTTTTTGGTTGAAGCACCATTTAAAAATGCTGATCGAATCATTACTCCTTCAGGTACACCTTCTGTTTGAGTAATAATGTTGAGCATTTCATACATGCCATAAATTAAATAGACATAAATGGTACCACCATGGCGATACATCACTTCTGTTCGTGCGGTATGTTTGTCATTGTAGCTATGGCAGGCTTTATCACGAACACCCAAATAAGCTTCTGTTTCACTAATTGTACAGCGGATAACTTGTCCATCAGGCTGTCGCTTACATAATATGCAGCCGATTAAATCATATGCTACTTCCGAAGTTTCTCGTTGAAACCAGTTTAATGGTAAAATATCTGACATAGTATTCTCTGAAATATTAGATACCACACGTTATACTTGATTAATCCAGTATATCTGTTAATTCTGCGAGTTGGCATGCCTGAGTTACCCGAAGTCGAAACCACCAAAACCAGTTTATTTCCCTTATTGAATCAAAAAGTTTTAAGTGTTGAAGTACGTAATCCTAGCTTACGTTGGCCAATACCAGATGATATTCAAAGACTTGTTGGGCAACGCCTGATTGGATTAAATCGTCGTTCAAAATATATTTTGGCTGAGTTTGAACAAGATGAAATGCTCTGGCATTTAGGAATGTCAGGTAGCTTTCGTCTGTGTCAACCAAACGATGAATTGAGAAAGCATGATCATCTGATTATTCAATTTGAAGATCAGCAGTTACATTACCACGACCCACGTCGTTTTGGCTGCATTCTTTGGCTTAACCCTGAAACTCAAGGCAAACTCATCGATACTTTAGGCCCAGAGCCTTTAAGTACTGACTTTCATGCAGAATATTTAGCTTCCAAACTCAAGAATAAAGCTGTCGGCATAAAAATTGCACTCATGGATAATCATGTAGTGGTTGGTGTTGGCAATATCTATGCAACCGAAAGCTTGTTTAATGTTGGCATTCACCCAGCTCAGCCTGCTGGCGATTTGACTATGCAACAAATTGAGAAACTGGTTATCGAGATTAAGCGCATTTTAAAATCGGCAATTGATTTAGGCGGCTCGACTTTACGAGACTACAGCAATGCCATGGGTGAAAATGGTTATTTTCAGCAAACATTGCTCGCATACGGTCGTGCCGGAGAAATGTGTGTTAACTGTGAAACCACATTAGAAAACTTAAAACTTGGTCAACGCGCCAGTGTATTTTGCCCACAATGCCAACCACTTAAAAAGCTGAAAAAGCCTTAATTTTTTGGAGGAAGACAACATGCAAACAGCAATTGTCCGACATATTTTAGTCAAAGATAAAGACTTAGCCGAACAGCTAAAAAAGAAGCTACAAAGTGGGGCCGACTTTGCCAAACTTGCCAAGCAATACTCCACTTGCAATTCAGCAAAACGTGGTGGAGAACTTGGTGAAGTCAAAAAAGGACAGTTGGTACCTGTTATCGACAAAGTCGTTTTTACTGCTGCTGAACGCGTGTTACAAGGTCCTATCAAAAGTCAGTTTGGCTATCATCTTTTAGAAGTTAAATTCCGAATGGGCAGCTTACGTTAGGACTCATTAATTTAATTATCGTTTTCAAAAGTATTAGCCTGTGCATTCATTTGATATGTCCAGGCTTTAATATATTCCCCCGACTCTAGTTTTATATCAGCGATTACACGTTGGTATTGAAAGCCTTCAAAGTCATCTAACATTTGCCAGTTTTCAGCAAGTTTTTCTGTGCTAAACACATAACCTTCTATCCAATCTGCTTGCGAATCTAACTCTAACGCTTTTAAACCTTTGTCTGGGCCCCAATCTAAAATATGAATTACCCCTCGTACACTAGCTTTCGTCCAGCTTCCACCAATCTGCTCTAAAATATGAGCATTTGCTTTATTAGGACATAAGGTTCCATATACAAAAAGCTGATTCATTAATTTATGTTCCTTGTTCAATATGCTTAGCTAAACTTAACTGTGACCTTGCAATTTTATCAATATCTCTAGTCTAGTATAAAATGAGATGTAATAAAAAACGGTACTCTAAGTACCGTTTTTTATTTGAAATCTGCTTAAGCTTTCTTTTTCAACTCATCACGAATTTCGCGCAATAATTGTACGTCTTCAGGAGTTGCAGCTGGAGCTTCTGGCTCATTTTTATCACGGCGAAGTCTGTTTAATAATTTAACCATTAAGAACACAACCCAAGCCAAAATCAGGAAGTTAATTAAAATGGTCAGGAAGTTACCGTAAGTTAATACATTGATACCTGCTTTTTGTAAGGCATCTAGAGATTGTAAATTATTAGGATTTGCACCTAATACGATAAATTTCTGCGAGAAATCAACACCACCACCAGTAATTACAGTGATAAGCGGCATGATGATATCTTTTACTAACGAGTCTACGATTTTGCCAAAAGCACCACCAATAATTACACCAATGGCTAAATCCATCATATTGCCTTTAATGGCAAATTCTTTAAATTCTTGAATAATACTCATCTAAACATCTCCAGATGTAGGGGGGAGGAACACATCATATTTTTCTTTTTTCACTGGCCTCTTATCCGTCTAGATAGTACTCGCCATGATATTGATAATTTAATATTTTTTTCAAAAAAAGAAAGCTATTTCACACTTTAACAACATATTTGCTTACATGAAAAATATGATTTTAAGTTTACTTTCAGCTTTATCAGTAAGCAATAAAAAACCGCTAAACGAATTTAGCGGTTTGTCTTTTTTCATTTAAGGAAAATTATTTATCACGATTACGTTTACGTTCGTTTTCAGTCAAGTAACGCTTACGGATACGGATTGATTTTGGAGTAACTTCTACTAACTCGTCATCTTCAATGAATTCAAGCGCTTGTTCAAGCGTAAATTCAATTGCTGGTACTAAAGTTAAAGCATCATCTGTACCAGATGCACGAACGTTAGTTAATTGTTTCGCTTTAGTTGGGTTTACAACCATATCGTCTGAACGAGAGTTAATACCCACGATCATACCTTCGTAAACTTCTAACTGTGGTTTAGCGAACAAACGACCACGGTCTTGCAAGCTGAACAATGCATAGCCCAAGCAAGTACCTTGAACCATAGAAATCAACACACCGTTTTGACGTTTCGCAACAGTACCTTGTTTAACAGGGCCATAATGCGAGAAGCTTGAAGTCATGATCCCTGTACCAGAAGTCATAGTCAAGAATTCAGAACGGAAACCGATAAGACCACGTGAAGGAACAGTCGCTTCAATACGGATACGGCCTTTACCGTCAACTTCCATATTAGTCATTTCGCCTTTACGGTGACCCATTTGTTCCATTACAGCACCTTGATGCTGTTCTTCAACGTCAAACGTTACGTTTTCGTAAGGTTCTTGTCTTTCACCATCAATTTCTTTGATGATTACTTGTGGACGTGATACGCCCATTTCAAAACCTTCACGACGCATGTTTTCAATTAAAACTGAAAGGTGAAGTTCACCACGGCCAGATACTTTGAAACGGTCTGGACTGTCAGTATCTTCAACACGTAAAGCTACGTTGTGAATTAATTCGCGATCAAGACGTTCACGGATATTACGTGAAGTTACGAATTTACCTTCTTTACCAGCAAACGGAGAGTTGTTTACTTGGAAAGTCATAGATACTGTAGGTTCATCTACAGATAAAGCTGGTAATGCTTCAACATTTTTCGGATCACAAATCGTGTCAGAAATGTTAAGTGCATCAATACCAGTAATACATACGATGTCACCAGCAGATGCTGAGTCAACATCAATACGCTCTAAACCATGGTAACCCATGATTTTTAAAATACGACCGTTACGTGTATTGCCATCTTTGTCAATTACAGTAACAGGAGTGTTTAATTTTACTGAACCGCGTTGAATACGACCAACACCGATAACGCCTACGAAGCTGTTATAGTCAAGTGATGAAATCTGCATTTGGAATGGACCATCAACGTCAACCGCTGGTGGTTCAACGATGTCTACAATCGTTTCGAACAACGGAGTCATATCTTCTGCAAGTTCTTCAGGAGCAGGACCCGCTACACCACGTAAACCTGATGCATAAACGATTGGGAAATCAAGTTGCTCATCAGTTGCACCAAGGTTATCAAACAAATCAAACACTTGATCGATTACCCAGTCTGGACGCGCACTTGGTTTATCAACTTTGTTGATAATAACGATTGGTTTTAAACCACGAGCAAAGGCTTTTTGTGTCACAAAACGAGTTTGTGGCATTGGGCCTTCTTGAGAGTCAACAAGAAGTAATACGCAGTCAACCATCGACATAACACGTTCTACTTCACCACCGAAGTCGGCGTGTCCCGGGGTGTCCACGATGTTGATACGGTAAGTTGTATCAGTACGCTTATCCAACCAAGTAATAGAAGTGTTTTTCGCTAAGATGGTAATACCACGTTCACTTTCAAGCGCATTCGAGTCCATGACACGCTCAATCTCGCCTGCTCGGTCACCGAGAGCACCTGATTGCTGAAGTAGTTTATCGACAAGTGTGGTTTTCCCGTGGTCGACGTGCGCAATAATTGCGATATTACGGAGATTTTTGATATCTGACATGAAAATTAGAAACGCCTGAAATTTGAGGGCAAATTATACAGAAAAACACTACTCTTGAGTAGTGACAGTTTATTGACATTGACAAAAAAATTTCCCAATAGCTTGTATTTCGTTTTGTAAAGATAGGTATCTCGATTAGAATAGCGCCAATTTGCGAAATTGCGGCGTACTTACCCCCATGTCCAATCAACCATCACAAGACCATCTTGACCTCGTTTATGGACTAGATGACCGACCAAAACCCTTCGTGGCTTTTCTAGCAGCTTTTCAACATTTGCTTGCAATTATTGTCCCGATTGTTACACCTGGACTTCTCATTTGTTTAGCTTTGGGCGTTTCACGTACCGAAACTAACATGATTTTATCCATGTCTTTGGTCATTTCAGGAATTGCAACTTTCTTACAATGCAAAAAAGTTGGTCCTTTCGGTGCAGGTCTACTCATTGTTCAAGGAACAAGCTTTAACTTTATTGGACCAATTATTGGTATCGGTAGTGCAATGGTTGCTGCAGGTACGCCAGTAAATCAAGTTATGGCTGCTATTTTTGGTGTGGTGATTGCTGGTTCATTTATTGAAATGGGTGTTTCACAAATTCTGCCATGGGTAAAAAGACTGATTACTCCGCTTGTGACAGGTATTGTTGTACTTCTGATTGGCTTGACACTTATTAAGGAAGGCTTGATTAGTATGGGTGGTGGTTATCAAGCCATGCAAGATCATACTTTTGCAAGTTCCGATAACCTTATAATGTCTTGTACAGTTCTTGCCATCATTATTGTCTTAAATCGCATACGCATAGTGTGGATTAAAAGCTCAGCTATTTTGATTGCTTTAGTTATTGGCTACATTCTTGCCGGCTTCATGGGTTATTTAGATTTCTCTGGTCTAAAAGACGCCCCAGTCATTCAAATTCCAACACCAATGCACTTTGGCTTAAGCTTCTCATGGGGCTTATTTATTCCAATGGCATTCATTTATTTGGTGACTTCATTAGAAGCAATTGGTGATGTCACAGCAACCAGCAAACTTTCAAACCAACCTGTAGATGGCCCTCAGTGGATGCAACGCATTAAAGGTGGGGTGTTAGTAAATGGCGCAAACTCTTTACTTGCAGGATTATTTAATACTTTCCCTAGTTCTGTTTTTGCCCAAAATAATGGTGTTATTCAACTCACGGGTGTGGCTAGTCGTTACGTAGGGATCTGGATTGCAGCTTTACTCATTATATTAGGGCTATTCCCAGCTGTAGCGGGTGTAATACAAGCTGTACCACAGGCAGTATTAGGCGGAGCAGTTATGGTAATGTTTGGTGCAGTTGCTGCCTCAGGCATTAACATTCTTTCATCTATCCATCTCGATCGTCGCGCACTTTTAATTATTGCGATCTCACTTGCACTCGGTTTAGGTGTTGCCCAAGTTCCACAAATTTTGGAGCACTTGCCAGAGTTATTTAAAAATATTTTTAGTTCTGGTGTAGCAACAGGTGGTATTGCAGCACTAATTTTAAATATTGTTCTGCCTGAAACCCACAAATAACCTATTTTTTAATTTTTTGATTACTGCCCAGTTTCCACTGGGCATTCTTCTTCATGAGAGATGTACATGGATCCTAGAAGTGAAGTGGTATTAAGACAGCAAGACTATTTAAAAGGTAGACTCTTGTTGATTAATGCACCCAATGATGCCTTAGTCAGTCAATTAGCTACTGCGGTTGATGCCTCAGTCTGGACATGGAATTATGCCGACTACCAAGGTTTCATTAATACAGGTACCCCAGCACATTTCTCAGTTGAGTTTCCATCACAAGAATTTGATCAGGCTTTAATTTTTGTGCCTAAATCAAAAGAGCTTTTAAACTATATATTGCATGTAGTGATGAGCCATTTAAAGGCTGATCAATCAGTTTTTCTAGTAGGCGAGAAAAAAGGCGGTGTTGAAAGAGCAGCTAAACAATTACAAAGTTTTGGCCAGATACTTAAACTCGATAGTGCACGCCATTGTCAATTATGGCATTTAAAAATTGAAAAAACTGAAAAAATCAAGCCTCTTGAAAGCTGGTTAAAAACCTATACTGTTCAAGCAAATGAACAAGAACTTACCATTTGCGCGCTACCTGGCGTTTTTAGTCAAAATCATCTAGATGTCGGAACTGCTGTTTTACTCCCTTATCTAAATCAGGTGAAATCAGGTAGAATTGCCGACTTCGGGTGTGGTGCGGGAATTATCAGTTGCTATTTGGCAAAAGTAAATTCAAGTAATATTATTCATGCCCTAGATATTGATGCCTTCGCTTTACGGTCAACGGAAATGACTTTTAGTCGAAATGGAATAGGTTCAGACCAGTTGAGATTGCAGCCCGTTACGGGAATTGCAGACGCCCCAACAGAACTTGATGCCATTGTCAGTAATCCCCCCTTTCATCAAGGTATTCATACCAACTACGATGCAAGTGAAGGACTCTGCCAGAACGCTAAAAAACATTTAAAGGCATCAGGTGAGCTATGGATTGTAGCAAACCGTTTTTTAAACTATCCGATCTTAATCGAGAAGCACTTTGGTCAGTGTGAGATTAAAACTGATCTACAAGGCTTTAAGGTGTTATATGCCTGTGCATAACAAACTATGTAAGGAATCTCCATGAGCGAAACACATGCTCCTGAAAAACTCCAGCGAAAGCTTGGGGCTCGTCATCTGAATATGATCGCCATTGGTGGTTCCATTGGTACAGGTCTCTTCCTTGCTTCTGGTTCAACCATTGCAAATGCAGGTCCAGGTGGGGCGTTACTCGCCTATTCCCTCATTGGTATTATGATTTATTTCTTAATGACCAGCTTGGGCGAACTTGCAACTCATACACCGACATCTGGCGCATTCTTCACCTATGGCAGTCGCTATGTGGAAGAAGGCTTTGGTTTCGCACTAGGTTGGAACTACTGGTATAACTGGGCAATCACGGTTGCGTTTGAACTCGTTGCAGTACAGTTTATTATGAAGTTCTGGTTTCCAGATATTCCTGGGTTCTATTGGAGTGCGCTCTTCCTCGTCATTATTTTTATGATTAATGCGATGAGTGTAAAAGGATTTGGCGAAAGCGAATTCTGGTTCTCAATGGTTAAGGTTATCGCTATTGTTGCCTTCATTATCATTGGTATTGCCATGATTATTAAAGTGATGTTGACACCTGGAGTGGCGACATTCGGCAACTGGACCTACAAAGATGCACCTTTTGTAGGTGGTTTACAGGCCATGATTGGGGTTGCCATGATTGCAGGATTCTCATTTCAAGGAACTGAAATGGTGGGTGTTGCTGCGGGCGAATCAAAAGATCCCAAGAAAACAATTCCACTGGCAATTAAACAGATTTTCTGGCGAATTTTATTATTCTATGTGTTGTGTATTTTCATTATCGGCACACTCATTGCCTACGATGATCCAAACCTATTGCAAGCCGCAACAACAGAAAATGTTGCACTTTCTCCTTTTACCTTGCTTTATGAAAAAGTAGGCTTTGCTTTTGCTGCAAGCCTAATGAATGCAGTTATTTTGACTGCTATTTTGTCAGCAGGTAACTCGGGCATGTATTCTTCTACCCGTATGTTATTTGATATGGCTCAGCAAGGTCGTGCACCGAAATGGTTTGCCAAACTCGACAATCGTGGTGTTCCAATGAATGCCTTATATGCGACTACATTTATTGCTGCTTTCTGCTTCTTAACGACTTTTATCGGTGAAAAACAAGTCTTTAACTGGCTACTGAATATGTCAGGGATGTGTGGCTTTATTGTCTGGCTAGGCATTGCAATTTCACATTATCGTTTCCGTAAAGGCTATATTGCTCAAGGCTATAAATTAGAAGATTTAGCTTACCGCGCTAAGTTTTTCCCATTTGCACCTTGGTTTGCCTTTATTCTCTGTTCTATCATTATTCTTGGACAAAACTATCAAGCTGTTTTGGGCGGAAAAATTGACTGGATGGGCTTACTTTCCACCTATATCAGCATACCGTTATTCTTAGTAATTTGGCTCGGATATAAATGGAAAAATAAAACTAAATTAATCCCTTATGACCAAATGGATGTAAAACCAGAGCAAGATTAATAGTAAGTTTAAAGAGTCAATTAAAACTATCTAAACGTCAAAAACTTGATCTTTAGTTAAAAACAGGTAAAATGCCGTTCAGATTTTCAACGGCACTTTTTAAAAAAGGAGGACATCATGCCAACACTACAAGGTAAAACACAGTAACGATTTGGCACGATGTCAGCTCACGGACAAGTGTACAAATTTAATTCACTTGTCCGAATGCTCGAATTTAAGACCTAGCATTCGCTAGGTTTTTTTATGCCTATTCGGACAGAAAAATAAGAGAAAAATTATGGGCATACAAAAAATATTAAACGAAGAGGCACTCTATGGTGTCCCTGTTAAAATTTTCACTCAAGATATAGATAGTGAAAGTATCGAACAGCTCAAGAAAATGGCACAGCTGCAATTTATATACTCACATATTGCTGTTATGCCAGATGTTCATGTAGGAAAAGGTGCGACTGTAGGAAGTGTCATCCCGACTAAACATGCCATTATTCCAGCAGCAGTCGGTGTAGATATTGGTTGTGGAATGAATGCAATTCGTTTGAGTCTAAAGGCTTCACAACTTCCTGATAACTTAAGTCGATTACGTGATGCAATCGAACGTAAAGTACCTGTCGGTTTTGCTTTGCATAAACAGGTCAAAGCTAAAGCGTCGAGTATTATTCCGCTCGAAAAGTGTTTACAACCGATTGTAAAAAAACATCCAGGTCTAGTTCGCATGCTTCGGCAGTTTGATGCAACTTGGCAAAAACAATTAGGCACATTAGGAGGTGGTAATCATTTTATAGAGTTATGTATTGATGAAAATCAAGATGTATGGGTAATGCTACATTCAGGTAGCCGAGGACTGGGTAACGTCATTGGTACTTATTTTATTGAACTTGCCAAGAAAGAAGCACAACATCGCTTTGGACATGTACCTGATAAAGACTTAAGTTATTTTGCTGAAGGCTCAAACAGTTTTAATGATTATGTAGAAGCTGTGGAATGGGCACAAGAATATGCTTTTGAAAATCGTAAAGAAATGATGCGATTAGTCTTAGAAGCAATTCGCCCTCTTCTACCTTCGTTTCAAATGACAAAAGAAGCGATTAATTGTCATCATAATTATGTAAGTCGAGAAACCCATTTTGGTGAAAATCTTTTAGTTACCAGAAAAGGAGCGATTAGAGCAGGTTTAGATGAGTTAGGAATTATTCCAGGTTCTATGGGAGCACGTTCTTATATTGTTAGAGGAAAAGCTAACCCTGAATCTTTTTGCTCTTGTTCTCATGGTGCTGGACGTAAAATGAGCCGAAGCAAAGCTAAGATTCTGTTTAATCAACAAGACTTAATTGAGCAAACGCAAGGTATTGAATGTCGTAAAGACAGTGGCGTTGTCGATGAAATTCCAAGTGCTTATAAAGACATAGATGAGGTTATGGCAAATCAGTCAGATCTTATTGAAGTCGTCCATACACTTAAACAAGTTTTATGTATTAAAGGTTAAAACATGAAAATTAAAGAAATGCCAAAAATTAAGGTTCGTAATCACGTAGCCCTGTCACCTTTACTTCAAAAAGGTGGCATGCATGAGACAGAAAAACCTCGTGCACAACATCGTAGAGAACGACAAGACACCAAACAACTGTTAAGAAAAGGTGTTTGGTAAAAACTTATCTATAAATAATTAACTCAATAAAGATTATCAAGGAGATATAAAATGAAAAAATATTTTAAAAATCGCAATAAAAAAAGCGACTCTAACGAGTCGCTTTTTTACTGTTCAGAAACTCAAATTATTGAGCTTGTTGACCGGGTTGAACTACTACAGTACGGCTACCAGTGATTGTCGCGAATACACGACGGTTCATAGCACGACCTTCTTTAGTTTTGTTGTCAGCAATCGGTTGATCCCAAGCGAAACCTTGAGTAGACAAACGAGAAGCGTCAACATTGTATTCGTTTACAAGAGCTGATTTAACAGAGTTAGCACGAGCTAAAGATAAACGTTCGTTCAACTTACGTGGACCAGTGTTATCTGTGTGACCTTCGATACGTGCAGTAGCGTTAGGGTATTCAGTTAACTTCTCAGCAACTTTAGCGATTTCTGGCTTGTATTGGTCTTTGATGTTTGACTTGTTAGTATCAAAGAACACACGAAGTTCCATGTTAAGGTCTTCAGTTAACTCTTGTGGTTGTGGAGCAACTGGAGTTGGTTCAACTGGAGCAACTTCTACTACAGGAGCAGCAGGCTTCAAGTGACCACCAAGAACTACGTTTAAACCAGCAAGAGCTGTATAGTTCCAGAATTCTTCATCAAAGTTATAAGTACCACGAGCTTCTGTACGAAGAGATAAAGCATCGTTGATGCGATAGAACGCACCGATACCAGCATTACCTAAAGTACCTTCTTCAGAATTACCACGTGTACCACGATTTACGCCATCAAAGTCGTATTTGTAGTGACCAGCACCTAACAATACATACGGCTTAAATTTGCTGTCGTAGTTTTTAGTGATTAAATCAGAAGTAGCATAGAAGTTACCGTTGATTTGTTTTTGTTTGTATTCAGCACCAGCAGAAGCGCCGTTTACATCGCCTTTAACTTGGTTATATTCAGCTTCGAAACCTAACCATGGTGTTAATTCAACACCAAGAGCTGCACCAACGAATAAATCGTCTTGTAACTCAGGGCTGTTAGTTAGGTTACCATCTTTACCGCCATTGTTGTGTTGGCTGTCTTGGAAAGTGTAACCAAGCAATAATGGAGTAACTGTTACGCCAGCATTAGCAGCAGCTAATGGAGCAGCAACAAGCATAGTAGCAAGTGCAATACGACTCAATTTCATGGATATCCTCCAGAGATAACAATTGTTGTTCAAGCTCAGCCTAAATTTATTGGCCCCTGAGATATTTTTACCCCAGTATTATTTTTAAGCTATTCACATTTGAATCATACAAACACTTGATAAACTTTCCAAGTGCTTGATAATTTTAATCAAGTAAATTATTGACAAAATTACTTACAATTTCCGTTGTAATTCGGTAATTTTTTACTCAACTAGCAAATATGAACAACTTCTTTGTTTCGCTTGCGGTGATTTTACCAGTATTCTAGCCAACTGATAACCCTTATTTAATTTTGTGTTTCCTTATTATAAAAAATAATATAAATCATTGTCAGAAAACATAAAATTGCTCTATTTATACATATATTAAGGTTTCTTAATGTTTAGATCTCCTGGTTTTACTATAGTTGAGCTATCTATAACCTTCGTAATTCTTGTGATTATGTCAGTTATAGCCATTCCTTTATACCATCAATTTATGGCATCTGTAGAATTAAAAAATACTTCGCGTGTACTCACAATTCATATACAAAAAGCCAAATCGGACGCAATTATTCAGCATAAGAACATTGTTCTGTGTCCAAGTTCAGATCAGGTAATCTGTAATACAGATTGGAATAAACACTTAATCAGCTTCGTAGATAGTAACCGCAATCTACAGCATGATTTAAATGAAGAATTATTAACCTCTATAGATCTTAACCATACTTATGGTTCTATGAAATTACAACGTTTTGGTAAAAAACAAAATAGTATTATTTTTCAAGGAAGCTCGGGACTTCCAATCGAGTCTAATGGTAGTTTTATTTACTGTTCTTATGATCAGCTTAAAAATTTTAAATTAGTTCTTAGCAAAATGGGGCATGTACGTGTCGAAGAATTAAAAAATTGTTAGAACTCTACAGTCTAATGCCGAGACCAATACATCCCTCATTTTGCAATATACTGCTTAAGTTTTAATGTTTTCTTAATTTGAGATAAAGAACAATCGGAGATTACAACAATGACTGACATCGTAATTGTTAATGGTGCTCGTACTGCTATGGGTGGTTTTCAAGGATCACTATCTGGTCTAACTGCTCCTGAACTAGGTGCAGTAACAATTAAAGAAGCAATCGCACGAGCAGGCTTGCAACCTACTGATGTCGAAGAAGTCATTATGGGTTGTGTACTACCTGCGGGTTTAAAACAAGGCCCTGCCCGTCAAGCGATGCGTAAAGCTGGTTTACCTGATTCTACAGGTGCAGTGACGATTAATAAGCTTTGTGGGTCAGGCATGAAAGCCGTGATGCAAGCAGCAGACATGATCAAAGCAGGCAGTGCTGAAATTGTGGTTGCAGGTGGCATGGAGTCAATGACTAATGCTCCTTATGTATTACCCAAAGCACGTGCTGGTTACCGTATGGGTCATGGCGAAATTAAAGACCATATGTTCTTCGACGGTTTAGAAGATGCTGAAACAGGTCGTTTAATGGGTTCATTTGCTCAAGATATGGCAAATACACGTGGCTATACACGTGAGCAAATGGATGACTTTGCGATTCGTTCTTTAAAACGTGCTCAAACTGCAATTACTGAAGGCTATTTCAAAGATGAAATCGTCCCTGTTACTGTCTCTACACGTAAAGGCGATGTGATTGTTGACCAAGATGAACAACCTTTAAATGCGAAGATTGATAAAATTCCTTCACTTAAACCAGCTTTTGCAAAAGACGGTACAATTACCGCAGCAAATGCGAGTTCTATTTCTGATGGTGCTTCTGCATTGGTGTTAACATCAAGTGAAGTTGCAGCACAACGTGGCTTACAACCGCTTGCTAAAATTATTGCGACAGCTTCAAATTCTCAGCATCCTTCAGAATTTACCATCGCTCCTGTGGGTGCTACCGAGAAAGTTCTTAAAAAAGCTGGATGGAATGCTCAGGACGTTGACCTTTGGGAAATTAATGAAGCATTTGCTATGGTTACCATGTGTCCAATTGATGATTTCAAACTTGATGCAGAGAAAGTGAATATCAATGGTGGTGCTTGTGCCCTAGGTCATCCAGTAGGTTCTACAGGTTCTCGTATTATTCTTACACTTATTCATGCGCTTAAACGTACTGGTGGTAAAAAGGGTGTCGCTGCTCTTTGCATCGGCGGTGGTGAAGCAACAGCTGTTGCCATCGAAATTCTTTAATTAAAACCTTTCTAAAATCCCACTTCGGTGGGATTTTTTATGAAAAAACTACAAAAAATGACCCACAAAATCTTTTTTCCGTTTTAACTTATTCTTCTAAATGAAAACAACAATGGACAATAACAATGCAACTCAATCACTATCTCAATTTTCAAGGCCAGGCAGAGCAAGCTTTTAATTTTTATAAATCAGTATTCGGCGGTGAATTTGCCATGCTGAGCCGCTATAGCGATATGCCGTCTAATGACGGTGTGACGTTATCCGAAGCTCAAAAAAATTTAGTGCTTCATGTTTCCCTGCCGATTAATGAATACACGGTACTCATGGCATCAGATGTCATTGATCAATTCTGTACACCGAATAGTGTATTTACTCAGGGCAATAATCATTACATTGCAATTAACCTTGAAAAAGATGAGCAAGAAAAGGCAAAACAGCTTTTTGATGCGTTATCTGTAAATGGCAAAATTGAAATGCCACTAGAACAAACGTTCTGGGGTGCTTTATATGGTGCTTTTACTGATCAATTTGGTGTTAAGTGGATGGTTAACTGCCAGTTAGATACTTAAGTCTTTAGCCCTTATAGAGATCTCAGTATTTCTATAAGGGCTTTAAACATCGATATTAGAGTATTGCGCAATAATCATTAAGCCGACTGTAATAAAACCAATCCCAATCCATCCTGCTACATCAATGTTTTGCCCAAGAAAAATCTTTGCGAGAAAAGCGGTCGCCAATACCCCCACCCCAGACCACAACACATATAAAATTCCAGCTTGCATATATTTCAAAGCAATAGCAGCGCATGCAAAAGAGATAATATATAAAACTAGAGCAATTCCCTGAGCAGTTTTATTAACTAATCCATTGCCTTTAGCTGAATAAAATGTTGAAAGTACATCTGTCGCAATAGCGAATATTAACCACCAAGCACCAGGATTTATTTTTGAAATTAAAGCGAACATTCTTATTCTTCAATTCATTTATTTAAAAAATTATTTATAAAAAAAGCTGAACCTGAGTTCAGCCTTTTCACTTAGAAGCGATTTAAGCGCCAGTTTGATAACTTGCTTTTGGCACAGCTGTTGAAGCTTGATAAGGGTGAGTAAAGTCTTGCAAACCAGCAGCAGCTTCTTGCACATCTTTACCTTCTTTAATGACAAAACTATCAAAACCTGAACGTTTTAAGTAATTTAGGACATCCTTAAATACATCACCTGTTGCACGTAGTTCACCTTGGAAACCTTGGCGACGTAATAATGCAGCAAATGAATAACCTCGCCCATCTCCGAAACCTGCGAACTCAATAAAAATTGCATCAAGTTCACTAAGTGGGAATGTATGATCTTCTGGTGAATCGTTCACAGTCACATACAAAGCTTTTTTACCTTGAATGTTAGCCAGTTGATCGAGCTGAGCTGTTGTTAAAACAACGTCACCTTGAGGAATCGCACCATCTTCAGCAATGATTTGATAAGTATTATCTGCAATCGTGCCATCTTTATAAAGCACAGGTAGAGCTGTATTAAGCATATGCACGCTCCTTAAATGGTTGAATTCCTACACGGCGATATGTATCAACAAAACGCTCACCTTCAATACGTAAATCAAGATACGTATTTAATACTTCTTCAATGACATCAGGCACGGCTTCTGCTGCAAATGATGGTCCTAAGATGTCACCAATTGAAGCATCATGGTCTGAATTACCACCTAATGTAATTTGATAGAACTCAGCGCCTTTTTTATCTACACCTAAAATACCGATGTTACCCACGTGGTGGTGGCCACAAGCATTCATACAGCCAGAAATATTTAAGTCTAAATGACCAAGATCATAAACTTTATCTAAATCTTCAAAACGGCGTGTAATCGCTTCAGCAATAGGTATTGATTTCGCATTTGCAAGTGAACAGAAATCACCGCCCGGGCAGCTAATAATATCGGTGATAAAGCCAATATGCGCACGTGCCATATTGTGTTGTTCAAGCGCTTGCCATACATCGAACAAATCTTTTTGAGGTACATCTGCTAAAGCAATGTTTTGTTCGTGAGTTGTACGAAGTTCACCAAACGTATATTTATCAGCGAGATCTGCAATGAAGTTCATTTCTTCAGTGGTCATATCGCCCGGTGCGATACCTGCACGTTTTAAAGAAATCGTAACAATACGATAGCCCTTTACTTTATGTGCATGCGTATTGATATTGAACCATTGTTTGAATTTTGGATGCTCAGCAAATAAAGCTGTAAAATCTTCATCTTCTAAATCTTGATAATCAAACGGAGTGAACTCTTCGTCTAATTTTTTCAAGATTTCTGGCTGAATTTTTAATGTTTTACGTGTATGTTCAAATTCAGCTTCAACTTTCTGTGCAAATACTTCAGGCGTTAATGCTTTAACCAGAATTTTGATACGTGCTTTATATTTGTTATCACGACGGCCATGCAAGTTATAAACACGTAAAACTGCTTCTAAATAAGCAATTAAATCTTCACGTGGTAAAAACTCACGAATGACGCTACCAATAATCGGAGTACGGCCTAAACCACCACCCACCATGATTTTGTAGCCCATCTCACCCGCATCATTACGCACGATATACACACCAATATCGTGGAATGCTGTTGCTGCACGGTCTTTTTCTTCAAGTGCAGAAACGGCAATTTTAAATTTACGTGGTAAGAATGCAAATTCCGGATGGAATGTACTCCACTGACGAATCAATTCACATGTTGGGCGTGGATCAGCAATTTCACCAGCAACTACACCTGCATACTGGTCAGTAGTCGTGTTACGAATACAATTACCACTGGTTTGAATGGCATGCATTTGTACAGTTGCGAGTTCAGCTAAAATTTCTGGTACATCTTCAAGTGCAGGCCAGTTTAGCTGAATATTTTGACGCGTAGATACGTGTGCATAGCCACGGTCATATTGAGTTGATACTTCAGCAATTTTACGTAATTGTTTTGAGTTCATTAAGCCATACGGCACAGCAATACGTAGCATTGGTGCATAACGTTGCACATATAAACCATTTTGCAAACGTAATGGGCGGTATTCATCTTCAGAAAGTTTGCCCGCTAAATAGCGCTCTGTCTGATCGCGGAACTGAGCAACTCGTTGATTAATCAGCTGCTGATCGAAATCGGTATATAAATACATGGCGTATGGCTAGTAGATTCATTATTAAGGCGGATAGCATAGCGAGCTTTTATTCATCAATAAAATGCTTTTTTTGCATATTTAATAACGGTTTTATTGATAAGCTTTAATCTAAATTGACATAAAAAAAGCCCAGATAAATCCGGGCTTTTTTGATAGCAAACTTTTATTTGTTATCTGGTAATGCATAAGCCACTAAATAGTCGCCCATTTTTGTACCAAATGAACCATGACCACCGGCCATAATTACAACATATTGTTTACCATTAATTTCATAAGTCATTGGTGTTGCTTGTCCACCTGCCGGTAAACGCGCTTCCCAAAGTTTCTTACCATTCGTTACGTTAAACGCACGGATGTAGTTATCTTGGGTTGCACCAACAAACATGACATTACCTGCGGTAGAAATAGAACCACCTAAACCAGGAACACCAATTTTTACAGCTGGTAACTGGAACAAGTTCGGTAAACTGTCACGAATTGTACCAATACGTTTTTTCCAAACGACTTCATGAGTTTTCAAATCTACGCCAGCAACATATCCCCAAGCAGGTTGTTTACAAGGTAAACCAAGTGGAGATAAGAATGCGCTGATTTCAACACCATAAGGTACGCCATACATTGGCTGTACACCCTGCTCAGTTCCCGCACCTTTTGCAGTTTGCGCACGGTTTGGATCAGCAGGAATTAAACGACTCACGAATGGCAGACCAATCGGGTTCATTACAGCAACTTGACGGTCAGGGTTAACTGACATACCGCCCCATTCAAACACACCTAAGTTACCAGGGAAAACTAAAGTACCGTTTTCAGATGGTGGCGTATAAATACCATCATAATTGAGGCGTTTGAATGACACACGACACATAAGCTGATCAAGCATAGTGGCACCCCACATATCTTTATCAGTCAATTTATCTTGTGGTGCCAAGTTCAAATCAGAGAATGGCTGAGTTTTTGAATAATGCTCGCCTTTAGTCTGTGGTCCGCGTTTAACTGTTTGTGGAACTGGTTTCTCAGTTACAGGAACAATTGGCTGACCATTACGACGATCAAGAACAAAGGCATTACCTGTTTTGGTCAAGACATAAATTGCTGGAACAGTTTTACCAGATTTGTCTTTAATATCTGCCAAAGATGGTTGTGACGGTACGTCCATATCCCATAAATCGTGATGGGTTGTCTGGAAGTTCCAAATCAATTTACCTGTTGAAGCGTTAATCGCTAACATAGAGTTCGCATAACGTTCTTTCAACTCGGTACGGTCACCACCCCAGATATCTGGAGTACCTACACCTGTTGGAACATAAACGATATCAAGTTTGGCATCGTATGCTAAAGGTGCCCAAGCATTTGGTGAGTTATGAACAAAGGTTGTACCTTCACCTGGCATTGCATTTGGATCTGCTGCACCAGTATCAAATACCCAAAGAAGCTTACCAGTGTTTACGTCATATCCACGAATCACACCAGATGGCTCTTTATTTGAATAGTTGTCCGTAACTGAACCGGCGATAACCACTGTTGAACCAGTAACAACACCTGGAGATGTTGGGTTATAACCACCTGGATAAGCATATGGCATGAATTCTTGTAAATTCACTTCGCCATTTTGACCAAAGTCAGTACATGCTTTACCTGTGTCAGCATTTACAGCAACTAAACGTCCGTCATTGACTGGAACAAAGACTTTACGTGGACATTGAGTTGAAGTCGACTTTTTAGTTTGTAAGCTTGTCGCAAATTCAGTTGTGTTGTTTGCATCGTAATACATTACACCACGACAAGTTAAATGCTGGAACGATTTATCCGTTTTAAGTTTCGGATCAAAACGCCATTTTTCTTTACCTGTAGCTGGATCAATCGCAATTAATTGCTGGTGAGCCGTACAGATAAACATGTTATTACCAATTTTAATTGGTGTAACCTGATTGGTTGTTTCGCCAGAATCATTATCTGTTTTGAAATCACCAGTACGGAATGTCCAGGCAACTTTCAGATCTTTTACGTTCTGGTCATTAATCTGTTTCAATGGAGAATAACGTTCACCAGCTTGAGTACGACCATAAGCAGGCCAGTCACTCTCTGCAACGCCCGGAACGGCTTGAGCAGTTTCTGGTTGAGGTGTCTTGATTTCACCATTAATTTCTTGCGGATCATTGAAGATAGAATAAACCATCAACACGATTGCAATTGCTAAAGTTGAAGATAAGGCAACTTTACTTGATCCAAGGTTGTTGATTCCACGAGTTACAGCCGGAACCAATAACCATAAACCAAGAATACCTAATATATCTAAACGTGGTGCAAGCGCCCAAAAGTCTGTTCCAACTTCCCAGACACTCCAGATAATAGTACCTAGCATTAATGCGGCATAAACCCACAAAGCAGCAGAAGCGCGCTTGTAGAGTTGCCATGCAACAATGAGAAGTAAGACTCCAGCTACAATATAGTAAATTGAACCGCCTAGTGTAGCGAGCCAAATACCTCCAATTAGCAGGAATAACGCCAATAACCCAATAATAATTACGGTAAAAGTCGTTAAACCTGATCTTGAAGAAGGTTGATTCATAAACCACCTCTTATCAATCATCATTTTTATCGGAAAGATGTGCCAAAAAACTTATAGAAAAATGACATCATCAATACGTCTAAAACAAAATTCAGGCATAAAGAAAAAAACGGAAGGTCAGGATACTTCAATCAATGATTTAGCCCTCGACAATCCGTTTTCGGAATAATTACTTAGAATGCAGTTGAGAACTTAATACCGCCTACCCAAGTGTTATCACCATTTTTTAATGCACCAACATGACGAACATATTGCACATTTGGACGAATAGTTAGCCAGTTAGTGGCATGAATACCATAGTAAAGCTCGGTATTATATTCGGTGTCGTATTCTTTGGCTTGAACATCGCTCCAATCATCATTGATATGGATACGAGCAACACCAAGTGCCAACTCATCTTGAGGACGTTGATTGAGCAAACCTTTATAGACTAAGCCTATATTTTGCATGTTATCAACTTTGTTGGTATCTGAGTCGTGGAAAGTCAGGTTCACAAACCCTGTTAAACCACGGTCAGTTTGATCAGCTGGCTGGAATAATTTCTGTTTTGCAGTTACCCAAACACCTTGCTTATGAGATGTTTTAGTTGAATCTGCAATTTCTTTGGCATCAGCAGTACTATAGTAATAACCTAAACGGTATTCACCAGGCATGCTTTGCACACCTAATTTAGGTGACCAAACAACTTCTGCTGGAATAATTGCACCATGAGAACCATCTGTACTTAGGTTGAAGCCTTTGCCACGTTCCAAGTTTTCGGGGTTATATTCATATACACCCACTTGTGTATATAAATCAGGTTGCAAGTTATATTTGACACGCATTGCCCATTGGCTAACCGGCCAGTTATACCACTGATCACCTACCCAGTTACCCACTTGTGAACCACAAAGCGCCAAGTTCTGGAAATCACAGTCAAAACTATTAAAGTCTTCACCCTCACCAAAACGGCCCACTTTAACATCTAACTTCTGATCAAGGAATTTTTTCTTGATCCATAAATCTGTTAAACGCCAAGTTTGTTCACGGCCCCACACTTCTTGAACAGAACTTTGGTGCCCAGCCAATGCTGGAGAATGTTCAGAAAGTGATTGCCCATCACGATAAGTTAATGTGATTTGAGCTTCTGTATCTTGCCACCCTAAAATTTTACCTAGGTCCAAATGAGAACCTAAAGCAAGTTGCCCTGTATAAGCACTACCGTGTGTAGATGTTTGTTTGGAATCTAAAATACCGGCATATTCACCGGTATATCCAAAAGAAAAATCATAACCTTGTGCTTGCAACGCTGTACGTTGCCCGTTCCAATCACCCAACATCCAAGAACCATTTGGGTCAAATGCAGCAGCAGCTTGTGCATGCTGAACAAAAAGAGTAATTGATAAAACGGATAAACAGGAAACCATCAAAGATTTATGCGTTTTCATGTTTACGAACCTTTTATGTCTTTGTTTATAAAGGTTACGCTAATTTTATGTAAAGAAATTATTCAAAATGTTAATCAATTGATTATTCAGATAATAATTTCAATACATACTGTATAAGAAATAGTCCCTTAACCTCACCACTGCCCCTCGCCAAGTTTTTGACCTACAAAGGAATATCGCATTTGCGAACGTGAAAACTTAATTGGGCATCCAATCTGTGGTTCTGTATCTGTCGTATTATTTTGCAAAGGAACATTCACAATCCATCCACGTTGTTGTGCTAACGGTGAATTTAAAGCCTCACTTAAACTCAATACGGGCTCTACACATACATCGAGGTTGGCAAAAATTTCATGCCATTCTTTAAATGTTTTGGCTTTAATTTTTTCTTGAATGGCTTGTTTAACTTCCTGTCGATCTTGCACATCTAATGACGCACCTTTTTGTAATAATACAGGTAAATCTAGTGCCGCAGACAAACCTGCCATAAATTGTGGTTCAAGGCTACCGATAGAAAGATAACGACCATCTTGCGTCATATAATAGTCATAGAAAATCCCCCCATTGAGCATCCCCTGCTCGGGAGCCTGTTCAACTTGTGCGGCAAGCGTAGCTGACGCCGCCATACTATTTAGACTCGCTACACAATCCGTCATGGAAATATCAATATATTGACCTATACCGCTACGGTTGCGTTCAACTACTGCAGCCAAGATCGCAATGACTGCATGTAATGAACCACCAGCAATATCGGCAACCTGAATACCAAGCGGTGGCGGGCCGCTATCTTGCCGGCCGCTATACCCAGCAATACCAGCTAAGGCTAAATAATTAATGTCGTGGCCAGCCCGGTCTTTATAACTTCCAGTTTGGCCATAACCTGTAATTGAACAATAAATTAAACGCGGGTTAATTTCTGCAAGGGTGGCATAGTCCAGCCCTAAACGGCGCATGACATCTGGCCGAAACTGCTCAATCACAATATCAAACTCGGAAATCTTAGCTTTTATCAGATCAATACTGGCAGCATCTTTTAAGTCGAGAACAATCGACTGTTTATTTCGGTTTAGATAACTATGTGCAGTCGCCTGTCCATTGGCATAGGGCGGCATAATCCGAATGAGGTCTGGACGTGATGGAGATTCAATATGGATGACTTCTGCCCCCATATCGGCCAAATACATTGTGGCGAAAGGTCCAGGTAAGAGCGTCGAGAAATCAAGAACTTTAAGTCCATTTAATGCTGTCGTCATCGTATTTTTAACCACTATTATTCGAATTTTCTTTTATATTAGTTAAGCAAATATTCTAAAACAATGTCATGTTCAGCCATTTACCTTGATCATTTCGGCAATTTAACATGTAAAAAGTGCTTTTACACTGTTGTAAATCGCCAATTTATTTTTTTAGACGGTCATTTAGGTCAATTTAAAGTGAACATCAAAGAGACTGAAGGATTCAATATGAGTCGCGATACGATTAGCATCCACTTCGTGAATGCGGCTTTGACAGGCGTAAAACGCCTTGGCATGGATGTCGAGACGTTACTTTCACATGTGGGTATCGAAGCGGAACTATTACGTCAACCTAAAGCTCGAATCTCACCAGAACAATATACCCGTTTTATAAAAATGTTATGGATGGTCACACAAGATGAACACGTCGGCTTTGATGTACAGCCGCGTCGTTTGGGCACTTTTGCCATTATGTGTCAGTTGATTATTCATGCAAAAACCTTGGGCCAAGCCCTTGAACTCTCATCTCAGTTTTATAAATTATTTGGTGATGAATGGTCGGTAACGCTAGAGCGTGACAAACACGAAGCACGTTTAGTACCTCTCATTCCAAAAACATTAGATCCAGATCATTTCATTACTGAAAGTATGCTCATGATTTGGCATGGTTTGGCATCTTGGCTGATTGAACGCCGCTTACCATTAGAACGTGTTCATTTTAGTTATCCGCGCCCTGCACATGCAGATGAATATGACGCGTTATTCTTTGCACCAGTTATGCAATTTGACGCACCGCGTACCGAAATAACCTTTGCGGCTGATTATCTTGACTTACCAATTCGCCAAGATGAAAAAACGCTAGAAGAGTTCTTGAAAGCAGCCCCTGCTCAGCTTTTAGTAAAATTCAAAAACACCAATTCGTTGACTTCTCGTATTCGTGAAGTGCTCAAAAGCCAAATTGGTGAAGAAATGCCAACGCTCAATGACGTTGCATCAATGTTGTATTTATCTCCACAAACTTTACGCCGCCGACTAGCTGCCGAAGGCAAAAGCTATCAGGGCGTGAAAGACGCTTTACGCCGAGATGCTGCGATTCACTTATTACTCAATCCTGAATTAACACTTGAAGATGTTGCTCAGCAAGTTGGTTTTAGTGAAACTAGTACATTCCACCGTGCATTTAAAAAGTGGACTGGTGTTACTCCAGGTCTATATCGCCAGCTCCATGGTTACCATTAATTCTTAAATCTCTTTAGTTTTACATTTAGCCCAAGTTTAACTTGGGCTTTTTTGTATCGCCATTGGCAAAAATCATCACGTGACTGGTGTGCTTATCGTCATTGCACTCCCTCTTAAAAACAGTACACTCAAAACACGACAAAGTTTAAGTAATAAAAAAAGGAACTGTTATGAGCGAGGCTTATATTATTGACGCCATTCGCACACCACGCGGAAAAGGAAAAAAAGACGGCTCTCTTTACGAAGTAAAACCAATCACATTACTCACCACCCTATTAAACGAATTACAGCAACGCCATCAACTCGATACATCTAAAGTGGATGATATTGTTCTGGGCTGCGTGACACCAATTGGTGATCAGGGCGGTGATATTGCCAAAACAGCAGCGATTGCAGCGGGCTGGAATGATGATGTTGCAGGTGTGCAAATTAACCGCTTTTGTGCTTCAGGTTTAGAAGCGGTCAACATGGCAGCTATGAAAGTTCGTTCTGGTTGGGAAGATTTAGTGGTTGCTGGTGGCGTTGAATCAATGTCACGTATCCCAATGGGTTCTGATGGCGGACCGTGGGCGTTAGATCCGGAAACCAACCTTAAATCATCTTTTGTTCCACAAGGTGTCGGCGCTGACCTCATTGCGACCTTAGATGGCTATAGCCGAGAAGATGTTGATAATTTTGCCGTAAAGTCACAACAAAAAGCAGCGGCAGCTCAAGCAAATGGTTATTTCGATCAATCAGTTGTGCCAGTCAAAGATCACGCAGGTGTTGTGATTTTAGAAAAAGATGAATTTATTAAAGGCAATACTACCCTTGAAGGGTTAGCAAAGCTCAACCCAAGTTTTGAAATGATGGGACAAATGGGCTTTGATGCTGTTGCCTTACAAAAATATCCAGAAGCACAAAAAGTAAATCATGTTCATCATGCCGGTAACTCATCAGGTATTGTCGATGGAGCAGCTCTCGTTTTACTGGCTTCAGAAAAAGCAGTGAAAGAACAAAATTTAAAACCACGCGCTAAAGTTTTGGCGACTGCCCTAGTCGGTACCGACCCAACCATCATGTTAACTGGTCCTGCGCCTGCTGCACGCAAAGCCTTGGAAAAAGCTGGTTTAACAATTGATGATATTGACCTATTTGAAGTCAACGAAGCATTTGCAGCTGTCGTGATGCGTTTTATAAATGAACTCAATGTCCCTGCTGAAAAAGTCAACGTAAATGGCGGTGCAATTGCTTTAGGACATCCTTTAGGCGCAACCGGTGCCATGATTTTGGGTACATTACTTGATGAACTTGAACGTCAAAATAAAAAACGCGGTTTAGCGACGCTCTGTGTCGGCGGTGGTATGGGTATTGCCACCATTATTGAACGTGTATAAAAATTTAGGGATATATAAAGATGAGTGCAATTCAATACGAAAAAAATGCCGACAATATTGTCATCTTGACACTTGATTCAACTGGTCAGTCTGCAAATACCATGAATGCCGAGTTTCGTGACTCGCTTGATGAGGTCACCCAGAAACTTAAAGCAGAAACAGAACTTTCAGGTGTTATTTTTCGCTCAGCAAAAAAAACTTTCTTTGCTGGTGGTGATTTAGATGAACTGATTCAAGTTCAACCTGAGCATGCAACTGACTTTTTCAATATGGTTGAGAAGTTAAAAGGTCATCTAAGAACGATTGAGACACTAGGGATTCCCGTGGTTGCAGCATTGAATGGCACGGCACTGGGCGGAGGATGGGAAATCGCATTAAGTTGCCATCACCGTATTGCAATCAATGACCCGAAAAGTAAATTTGGCCTACCAGAAGTTACCTTAGGTTTACTACCGGGCGGCGGTGGTATTGTACGTATGGTCCGTCTGCTTGGTCTTCAAAATGCATTCCCATTTTTAATGGAAGGTAAGCAGTTCGGTGTCGATAAAGCAAAATCTTTAGGCTTAATTCATGACACAGCTGAAAGTGAGCAAGAGCTTTTAGATAAAGCAATTACATGGGTTAAGGCAAATCCGAAATCTCAACAGCCTTTTGATGTGAAGGGTTATAAAATTCCGGGTGGCGATCCAAAAACTCCGGCAGTTGCACAAGTTCTTGCGATTGCACCAGCCATGTTAAAAGACAAAACCAAGGGCTGCTACCCTGCTCCTGAAGCGATTATGGCTGCCGCAGTAGAAGGTGCTCAAGTTGATGTTGATACCGCGTTGCGCATCGAGTCTCGCTATTTTACTCAACTAGCAACAGGCCAAATTTCTAAAAATATGATTGGCACGTTCTGGCATGGCCTAAATGCAATTAAGTCTGGTGCAAGCCGCCCTGCCGACGTTGCAAAATGGCAAGCGACTAAAGTTGGTGTATTAGGTGCGGGCATGATGGGTGCTGGTATTGCATATTCAACAGCGATTAAAGGCATTCCTGTTATCCTTAAAGATGTATCTGTTGAAAATGCTGAAAAAGGCAAAGCATATTCTCAGAAATTGCTAGATAAACGTGTTTCACAAGGCCGCATGACGGCAGAAAAACGTGATCAGATTTTATCGCTCATTACGGCTACAGCGTCAGCTCAAGACCTTCAAGGCTGTGATTTAATTATTGAAGCCGTATTTGAAAACCAAGAGCTCAAAGCGAAAGTCACTCAAGAAGCTGAACAATACTTAGTGCCTAATGGCGTAATGGCATCAAATACATCGACCCTGCCAATTACAGGTTTAGCGCAAGCAAGCAAGGATGATAAAGCGTTTATCGGTCTGCATTTCTTTAGCCCTGTCGACAAAATGCAGTTGGTTGAGATTATTAAAGGTAAAAACACCTCGGCAGAGACGCTTGCTAAAGCCTACGACTTTGTACAGCAAATTGGAAAAACGCCAATCGTTGTTAATGATAGCCGTGGCTTCTTTACCAGTCGTGTGTTTGGTACTTTTATTCAAGAAGGTATGCGCTTGCTTGCCGAAGGTGTCCACCCAGCACGTATTGAAATGGCAGCACTGAAAGCAGGCATGCCTGTGGGACCACTTGCGATTCAAGATGAAGTGTCTTTAACTTTGACAGAGCATGTTGCCAGTGAAGCACGTAAAGCGCTGCAAGCCGAAGGCAAAGAGCTACCGAAAACACCAGTAGATGAAGTGATTCATACCATGATTCATGAGTTAAACCGTAAAGGTAAAGCTGCTGGCGCAGGTTTTTATGATTATCCTGAAAATGGTAAAAAGCACCTATGGGAAGGCTTAAACCGCTGGCAGAAAGATCACGATATTTCTGAGCAGGATATGATAGATCGCATTTTGTTTGTACAAGCCTTAGATACCTTACGTTGTTACGAAGAAGGTGTGTTGGAGTCGGTTATTGATGCCAATGTCGGTTCTATTTTTGGAATTGGTTATGCCCCTTGGACTGGCGGAGCGATTCAATTCCTAAATCAGTATGGTATTGATAAAGCAGAGAAACGTGCTGAAGAGTTGGCTGCCAAATATGGTGAGCGCTTCACGCCCCCAGCGTTACTCAAAACCAAAGCTGAGCAGAAACAAAATATTCAATAATTTAAATCTATTAAATATTTAAAAACTGCATAAACCTTACCCATATAAATATATTTTATTTATATGGGTTTTTCTTTATGACCTTTAAGATTTCAGCCTACTGCCTAAATATGCTATAAATAGACTTCATTTTTGTGCTTCTACAGCACATTCGAGAAATCCTTATGTCCGATAAAAATTCTTCCGAGTCAGCAGTTTTAGGCTGGAAATTTGTTCTGATCGTTGGTGTTTTAAGTGCGATTTTCCTTGGCTTTTTCTATTTAGCAATGAGTAATGAACCTGACTATATGCCAGGTGCTCAGCGCAAAGCTCAACAGCACGAAATGCAACAAAAAATTGAAAAATCGACAGATCAACAAAGTCAGCATGACAACATGCCTGAAATGGACATGCAAGAACATCAGCATTCACATCAGTAATCAGATATTTTTCAAATGACAGATTTTTCCCGCAACGCACTGGTTGTAGAAGGTGGAGGCATGCGTGGTGCCTTTACCAGTGGTGTACTTGATGCTTTTCTACAACAACAGTTCAATCCTTTTGACTTATACGTTGGTGTATCTTCTGGTTCGACCAATGTGGCTAACTACTTGGCAGGTCAACAAGGTCGGACTTTAACCTTCTATATTGATCATTCACTACGTCCCGAATTTATCGATTACAAGCGCTTCTTTAAAGGTGGTGATTTACTCGATTTAAAATGGATGTGGGAAATTGGCGAGCAAGAGCACCCGCTTGATCAACAGAGCCTTTTTGCCAAAAATCCAGATTTTTATATGGTATTAACGCATGCTAAAACTGGTCATGCTGAGTATCTTCGTGCTGGTAAAGATAATTTGCTAAATGCACTTCGTGCGTCTAGCTCAATTCCGGTTTTAACTCGTCATCCCGTCGATATTATGGGTGAACCCTACTTTGATGGCGGCGTTGCAGATGCTCTACCTGTTCGCTGGACGGCTCAGCAAAGTGGTGTCAAAAAGCTATTAGTTTTACGAACTCGTCCGAAGAACTACTTTAAAGCCAGTAGCCGAGGCGACCAATTCCTTGCGAAATATGCTTTTAAACACCATTACGGTTTTGCAAATAGTTTGCGTAACCGCTGTGCCCGTTATAATGCTTCAGTTGAATTTGTTCGTAGCAGTAACCCTGAACAGCAAATTTTAGAGGTATGTCCACCACCTCTTAAAAATATGGCAGGGCGTTTAACGACAAAACCGAAAAAACTTCGTTACAGTTATGAAGTTGGTTTGGAAACAGGCTTACAAGCCATCGAAAACTGGAATGCGATGAAGTAATTCAAAGTTGAGATTTCTAAAAAGGAATCTCAACTTAACGCTAAAGTCATATCAATATGTGGAATACCACAATCTTTGTAAACCTCACCCTGGACTTTAAAACCTAGAGCTTCATAAAAAGCTGTCACATAAGTTTGCGCGGAAAGCTTTAAATAAGGCAATTTTTGATTACGCGCATAGTCAATAATATGCTGCATTAAAATTTTACCTATACCCTGCTTTCGATAAGGCATTAAAACAGCAACACGTCCTACACTATGCTGCGGTAACAAGCGTGCTGTAGCGATAGGCTGCTCTTTGTCATACACCATAAAGTGCACAGCAGTAGCGTCAAAATCATCCCACTCGTCTTCGGGTGCAATACCTTGCTCTTGAATAAAAACTTGTTCACGGATGTATTTGGCGTCCTTCTCAAGCTGTTTCCAATCACCCGCTATAATTTTATACATCCACTCACCTTCCTAGCATTTGCAACCAATATTTTCGATTGGCAACTGATCTTGTAACAACAATTCCAAGGTCTGTTTTTTAATCCCATACATTTCTTTCAATGCTTGAATTTGAGCCATAATTTTCGCATCAGGTTGAGAAACGTCTTTGCGTTTTGTTGCCAAAATCATTTTATTTTTGCTGGTATGCTCAAGTGATACAAACTCAAAAACTTTGGTTTCATAACCATACGCTTTTAAAAGTAACGCACGCAAAGTATCGGTCAACATCTCAGCTTGCTGTCCAGCATGAATACCAAACTGTAGCATGGGTTGTAAAACTTCAGGACTATGTAGTTGTGGACGTAATTCTTTGTGACAGCACGGCGCGCACATAATCATTGAAGCGTTCAAACGAATTCCGGTATGAATGGCAAAATCAGTCGCGATATCACACGCATGCAAAGCAATCATAACGTCCAGTTTTTCCGGCTGATAACTACGAACATCGCCTTCAAAAAAGTCCAAATGATTAAAATGCACTTTGTCTGCCACATTCTGGCAAAACTCAACCAAGTTACGGCGCAACTCTACACCTGTAATGAGCGGTATCTTTTGTTGTTCCTGTAAATAATCATACAAAGCAAAAGTTAAATAGCCTTTTCCTGAACCAAAATCGACGATGCGTAACTCTTTTTGCTCTGCATCGATCTGCTCATACGCACTCGCAAAAATTTCGATGAATTTATTAATTTGCTTCCATTTACGAGCCATGCTTGGAATGATTTGAGCTTTCTCATCGGTAATACCAAGCTCTTTTAAAAATGCACTACCTTGCTGTACATAACGCTGTTTTTCACGATCATGTGCTTGTACTGTTGGAGTCGTATTCGTACTTTGCTTTTTACCCATATTAAGCATGGCTTTTTTCTTATTTTTTTTAAGCTGAATTTCTTGCAGAGTTGAAAATAAATTTGCTTGTTTGCATTGAACAATCAGTGTTGCGATCTGTTCTAAACCCTCTTCAAAGGTATAGTTTTTGGTCACATCTTGAGTAGTATAATGATATAAAGCTGAAAGCTGTTTTTTCCCATTTAACTCCACAATACGGAAAGTGATTTTTTCTAGCTGTGCCATCTCTCCTTTATATTGGCTCAAAATCAAACGCTCAAAACTTTGCTCATCAAGCATTTGTTTGATTTCATGAAAGAATTGCTGTTCTTGCTCAAAGGAGAAAACCGACACAGATATACCTAAAGAATGGTGACTCATATAAAGTGAAAGTTTAAAGGGTATAGGATTAAAAATAAAATAACTTTACGACTGTCTTGTATTTCTATACATTTGTATTTTTAATCAAAAAAATAAACTTATGAGCAAATCGGTGTTAGAAACTTACGATCCTAAAGAAGAACTTTTTAATGCCTATAGCCATGGTGCTGGCGTTGTTATGGCCGTGATTGCATCTATCCTTTTAATTATAAAAGGTTCTTATCTTTCCACGGCACAGTGGGTAGGTTTGTGGGTATATTCATTTAGCCTCATTCTCGTTTTTACCAGTTCGACTCTCTATCATTTTGCCCAGACCCAAAACTTACGTTACTGGTATAAGAAACTCGACCACACTGCTATTTATTATTTAATTGCTGGGACATATACCCCGTTCTTGAGTATTGCGATACCTACACAAAAAGCTCATATTCTGCTTATTGCACTCTGGAGCATTGCTGCAATTGGTACACTTTTCAAGTTAGTTTTTATTCATCGTTTTCAGAAAATCTCTTTGCTCGCTTATGTTGTTATGGGGTGGCTTGCCGTTTTTGTAATGGATGATATGCGTACCTATTTAAGTAAAGACGCTTTGATGTTATTGATTACTGGAGGTTTGGCTTACACCGTTGGAGCATTGTTTTACGCGTTAAAAAAGGTAAGATATACCCATGCGATATGGCATATTTTTGTACTTTTAGGTGCAGGTGCACACTTTCTTGCAATCTATTGGTACGTTGTTTAATCCATTTTTCACTCATATTCAGTGATCCTGAAAGAGTCATGGAAGATGTTCTTTCACACTATTCTTTGAAGAAAAATATGCCTTTAAAGAGAATAGTAAACTAAAAATAAATTTTAACTGATATAAGGACTTATATGGAGTCAACCTCTGCGACAGCTGCTCCTGTAGTAGCCACCAATTCAAAAACACGGGTTTTGTTTGCAAGCTTAGTCGGTACAACCATTGAGTTCTTCGACTTTTATATCTATGCAACTGCTGCCGTGATTATCTTTCCACATCTGTTTTTCCCTGCTAGCAGTGGCAGTGCCGCAGTCTTACAGTCACTAGCAACCTTTGCGATTGCCTTTATTGCCCGCCCTATTGGTGCAGCGCTATTTGGCCATTTAGGGGATCGTATTGGACGTAAAGCAACCCTAGTGGCAGCCTTGCTTACTATGGGTATATCAACGGTATGTATTGGTTTACTTCCGACTTATGCCCAAATCGGGATTGTCGCACCATTACTATTAGCAGTTTGCCGTCTAGGACAAGGTTTAGGTCTAGGAGGCGAATGGAGTGGTGCTGTACTACTTGCAACTGAGAATGCTCCAGAAGGTAAGCGTGCATGGTATGGCATGTTCCCTCAGCTTGGTGCACCTATTGGTTTTATTTTAGCAACGGGTTCATTCTTACTTTTAAGTGCCGCTATTCCTGAACAAGCATTCATGCAATGGGGCTGGCGTATTCCATTTATTGCCAGTGCAATTTTGGTTATTGTTGGTTTATATATCCGTTTAAAACTCCATGAAACTCCAGCTTTCCAGAAAGTTTTAGATAAGCAAAAAGAAGTTAATATTCCATTTAAAGAAGTTATCACTAAACACACTGGAAAGCTTATTCTCGGCACAATTGCCGCAATTTGTACTTTCGTAGTGTTTTATTTGACCACAGTGTTTGCACTTAACTGGGGAACAACAAAACTGGGATATGCACGTGGTGAGTTTTTAGAACTTCAACTTTTTGCCACACTTTGTTTTGCAGCCTTCATACCTTTATCTGCTATTTTTGCAGAAAAATTTGGACGTAAAGCAACTTCAGTTGGTGTATGTATCGCTGCTGCGATCTTCGGATTATTCTTCTCTAGCATGTTAGAATCTGGAAATACTCTTATCGTTTTTCTTTTCTTATGTACTGGCCTATCAATTATGGGGTTGACCTATGGTCCGATTGGTACGGTTCTTTCAGAGATTTTCCCAACTTCAGTTCGTTATACAGGTTCAGCATTAACCTTTAACTTAGCTGGTATTTTTGGTGCATCGTTTGCGCCATTAATTGCCACAAAACTTGCTGAAACTTATGGTTTGTATGCTGTAGGTTATTATCTTACAGCGGCATCACTTTTATCATTGGTTGCCTTTTTACTTATTCGTGAAACCAAGAATGAAGATGTGAATAATCAGATTTAAGTATTTTCAAACATCCTAATATAAAAAAGCCGGTTCAAAATTGACCGGCTTTTTTATATATGAAAATTAATTCATTGATGCAGGGTTTGCTGGTGCAAAACTGTTTGTCGCTGCAGGAGCAGTTACATTACTTGCCGCCACAGCTGCTGCGCCTGCAACTGCCGCTTCACCAATTAATGCAATTTTTGCTTTTTCTTGGCTTTTTGCAGATAGAGCTGGGTTCGTTGCCACAATACGATTAATGTTTGCAGAGTTTGCTGGAGCAATCGCAGCAGTTTGTAAAATGATTGGGCGATTACCTGTGTTACCCAATGTATAACGAATACCTGTACGCGGGCTAATTACCGTCGTATTCTCTTGTTTCACTACAGCCTGAGCCGAAGTTGGGCCTTTTGCCGCAAGAACCTTATCAACCGTTGTGGTTTGAGGTGCTGAAGCTGTTTCTGCTGCGAAAACAAAACTTGGTACAGCAAGAACAGTTAAAAATAAAGGTTGTAATACTTTTTTCATTGTCTTTCCAACATACACTCTGGATGAGAAGTAAATAGCATTTAATACTTAAAACTGCAAACATTATTCACAGGCTTACTACAAATGAAAAAAAAGCAGAACGATTGTTCTGCTTTTTTATCACGAAAATTAAATTTTGCCGTGACACTGTTTATATTTTAAACCAGAACCACATGGACATGGTGCATTACGACTTTCTGGTACTGGGAACATTTGTTGTTCACCAGCCGGCTCATTGAGTACTTCTTGAGAGGCAGTCACTTCACCTGTTAAGCCATCTACATCGTCATGTTCAAAAGAAAGCTTCATCGACTCAGCTTGTTGCTGCTGTTGAGCTTCCATTTCTGCAAGTTCTTCTGGTGTTGGAATATGTACACGAGACAAATCAGTCACAACATCAGTTTTAATGACGCCTAACATGTTCACAAACAGGTTAAACGCTTCTTTTTTGTATTCCTGCTCAGGGTTCTTTTGCGCGTAGCCACGTAAGTGAATACCTTGGCGCAAATAATCCATTGCAGCTAAATGATCTTTCCAGTGGCGATCAAGAGAGTTTAGAACGAAATGACGCTCAAGCATTGCTGCTGACTCATCACCCATTTGCGCACGGCGTTGACGATAACGTTCGAGCACTTCATCGCTAATACGCTCAACCAGACCTTCTTCATCAAGACGGCGGTCTTGTTCTAACCATTCCTGAACCGGAAGTTCAATACCTAAATCAATACGTAAAGCATTTTCTAGACCTTCAATATCCCATTGGTCATGAATTGAGTCAGGTGGAATAAAGTTGGCAATCATGGCTTGCATGACTTCACGATGCATCTCTTCAACGTAATCTTGTAAAGTATTTTCAGCTAACACTTCATCACGTTGTGAATAAATGATCTTACGTTGTTCATTATTCACATCATCGTATTTCAATAAGTTCTTACGGATATCGAAGTTACGTGCTTCAACTTTACGCTGAGCATTTTCGATAGAGCGACTTACCATTTTGTGTTCAATCGCTTCATTTTCTTGTAAGCCCATTGCACGCATCATGGCAACAACACGGTCACCTGCGAAAATACGCATGAGGTCATCTTCAAGAGATAAATAGAAACGAGAAACACCAGGGTCACCTTGACGACCCGCACGGCCACGCAGCTGGTTGTCAATACGACGTGATTCATGGCGTTCAGAACCAATAATGTGCAAACCACCTGCTTGCAATACATCTTCGTGGTCCTGCTCCCACTGTGCTTTTAGACGTGCTTCATCTTCTGCTGTTGGGTTTTCAAGCTTGGCAAGTTTCGCTTTCCAGTTACCACCCAAGATAATATCTGTACCACGACCAGCCATGTTGGTTGCAATTGTTACTGCATTCGGGCTACCCGCCTGAGCAATAATGTCTGCTTCACGCTCGTGCTGTTTAGCGTTCAACACTTCATGGTGAATACCAGCTTGCATCAACTTAGAAGATAGAATTTCACTGGCTTCAATGGTTGCTGTACCAATTAGAATCGGTGCAACACCTTGCTCACGAATATTCATAATTTCTTGAATAATCGCATTATATTTGCCGTTACGGTTTAAATAGATTAAATCGTTTTGGTCATTACGAATCATTGGACGATGTGTCGGAATAATAACAACATCAAGACCATAAATTTCCTTCATTTCCGCAGCTTCAGTATCAGCAGTACCTGTCATACCTGAAAGCTTTTTATAAAGACGGAAATAGTTCTGGAATGTAGTTGTCGCTAAGGTCTGATTTTCAGGCTGAATTTCCAAACCTTCTTTTGCTTCAACTGCTTGGTGCAGACCCTCTGACCAACGACGACCCGGCATTGTACGGCCAGTATGCTCATCAACAATGATGACTTCACCATCATGAATAATATAATGAACGTCACGTTGGAATAAGAAATGCGCACGAATAGCTGCAGATACATGGTGAACAAGGTTTAGGTTTGTTGCCGAATATAAGCTTTCGCCTTCAGCCAACAAGCCCATTTGAATAAGTTCTTGCTCTACAGTTTCATAACCGATTTCAGTCATTTCAACTGAACGTTGCTTTTCATCAATCCAGAAATGCCCACCATCCGCAACTTTTTCTTCTTTTTGCGGGCGTAGTTTTGGTGGAATTGTATTGATTGCCGTATAGAGATGTGAAGAGTCTTCACTTTGACCAGAAATAATTAATGGGGTACGCGCTTCATCAATTAAGATTGAGTCAACTTCATCGATAATGGCATAGTGCAAACCACGTTGTTTCTTTTCTGCTAAAGAAAACACCATGTTGTCACGTAAGTAGTCAAAACCAAATTCGTTATTGGTACCATAAGTAATGTCAGCAAGATAAGCCGCTGCTTTTTCTGACGGTTCTTGCATTGAATAAATTGTACCAATGCTTAAACCTAAAAACTCAAATAATGGACGGTTTAACTCAGCGTCACGCTGTGCCAAGTAATCGTTCACGGTAATCACATGAACGCCTTCGCCACTTAATGCGTTTAAGTAACACGCCAAAGTACCCATAAGGGTTTTACCTTCACCGGTACGCATTTCGGCAATTTTGCCTTCGTGGAGAGTAATACCACCAATCAATTGCACATCGTAGTGACGCATGCCCATCACACGTTTTGCTGCCTCACGACAAACTGCAAACGCTTCAGGGAGTAACTTATCTAAACTTTCGCCATTGTTATAACGTTGTTTGAATTCTGGAGTTTTTGCAGATAAGTCTGCATCGCTTAAAGCTGATATCGTCGGCTCGAGCGCATTGATTTGCTCAACAATTTTGCGCATGCGTTTGAGTTCACGCTCATTTTTTGTACCGAAGATACCTCCGATCAGACTTGCCAACATGGATAAACTCTCTAAATCTTGCTTGGTCAAATGAATAAATTTTTTCTCAGTCGTTTATTATGGTGTCAGAAATTTGAAGTACAAGGGGTTTGCACAAAACCCATAAAAAAAATCTGATAGTTAGATAAACGGTTTTACCCTTTATCTAAGCCCCTTTAATGCATCTGGCACCTAAAACTCAACATTAACGCTTATCTATTGAACACAACTTCCGAGAAATCTAATTTAGCAAATTTATCTTAAAGTTACATTGATTCAGGCCATAAATTAACGAGTTTTAGTCATATATATTTACACTTATATAAAAAGTTCATAATAAAATACAAAAACAATAATTTTAATAATAAATAAATTGCGGCATAGTCATTTCAACATATAACAAATTTTAAGCAACTGAGGAAAGATCATGACATTACGATTAGGAGACACTGCCCCTGATTTTCAACAAGAATCAAGCGAAGGCACAATTAATTTTTATGATTTTTTAGGTAATAGTTGGGGTATTTTATTCTCGCATCCCGCTGACTATACCCCTGTATGTACAACAGAATTAGGCTATACAGCGAAATTAAAAGATGAATTTGAAAAACGTAATGTTAAAGCGATTGCCCTATCTGTAGATGACGTGGAGTCGCATAAAGGCTGGATTAATGACATTAATGAAACTCAAAATACTACAGTTAATTTTCCAATTATTGCCGACAAAGACCGCAAAGTATCTGAACTCTATGGTTTTATTCATCCAAATGCCAGTGAAACGCTTACAGTTCGCTCTTTAGTCATTATTGATCCGAACAAAAAAGTTCGTTTAATTATTACTTACCCTGCTTCGACTGGTCGTAACTTTAACGAAGTCTTACGTGTAGTAGATTCATTACAATTAACCGACAAGCATAAAGTAGCTACTCCAGCGAACTGGCAACAAGGCGAAGATGTTGTGATTGTTCCTTCTTTGAAAGATGAAGAAGAAATTAAACAACGTTTCCCTAAAGGCTATACTGCGGTGAAACCTTATTTACGTCTCACACCACAGCCTGAAAGTGATAAAGCCGAATAAAGGCTTTATCACTTGCAAGACAAACGCAGTGCGTAGGCAAGCGTCTGAAAGGTTCCCTGCAAAACAAGCGAAGCGCATAGGTAGACATTTGAAAAGTTGCCTAAAAAACCAATAAAGCGCGTAATCAATAATGAGAAAAAGCAAAGAAAACTAACTAAAGCTCATAAACGAATGTTTCCATCTCCAAGCCATCTCAACCGATGGCTTTTTTTTTGCATTATTGAATACACATGGTTTTTACTGTCGAGATCAGTTATAACTCCCAAGGAGTTTGTGCAAAAAACAAAAATCATGATCCATAAAATTCATCATTTGAAATGCGGCAGTATGTGTCCTGTCTGCGCACCATTATTTGGGCAGAAAGGCTGGAAAGCTGACGTTGTATGCCATTGTCTTTTGGTCGAAACTGATCGAGGCCTTGTGCTCATTGATACCGGATTTGGTCTGCAAGACTATTTACACATGCAACAGCGCCTTGGCTCTTTAGTCAAACGTTTGGGGAAAATTGAGCCGAATCTTGAATTCAGCGCGATTCAGCAAATACAAAAATTAGGATTTCATCCTAAAGATGTACAACACATCTTTGTGACTCACCTCGACTTTGACCATGCAGGTGGCATTTCGGATTTTCCTCATGCCACAGTTCATGTGTTAGCCGCTGAATATAATGCTGCACAATTGCCTAATTTTAAAGGTAAGCTTCGTTATAGAACCAATCAATATAATCATCATCGATACTGGAATTTTGTTGAATATCAGCAGGGTGAAAAATGGTTTAATCTTGAAAAAGTCAAAGGTTTCCCGTTATTCCAAGACGAAATTTTAATGGTGCCATTATTAGGCCATTCCGCAGGACATTGTGGTATTGCCATCAAACAGCAAAATCAGTGGTTATTGTTCTGCGGAGATGCTTACTACTCACACCTAGAGTTAAATCCTAAAAATAAATTAAGATCGCTGACCCTTCTGGAAAAAACATTTGCAGAAGACAATGAAAAGCGTCTTGTTAACCTGAAAAAAATACAGCATTTGGCTCAACATGAGCCAACGATTGAAATTATTTGTGCCCATGATCCTCATGAGCTTCGACGGTATCAAACATGAAAAAACTCTCCCTCATTGCTTTTGTTCTGTGTTTAAACCTACAAGGATGTATGCAACATGAAAGCATTGCACATGAGCATAGACCCAAAGATTGGGGAACTTTAGTTTCTCAAACCCATAATTTCTATCAAGTGAGTAATGATGTTTTTCGTAGCGAACAACCAAATGCAGCAATGATTCCCGAGTTAAAGCACCATCAAATTGGAACTATTATTAATTTAAGAGCTAAAGACTCAGATGAATTAGTATTTAAAAATGAAAATTTTAATCTTGTTCATATTCCTATCGACACATGGGCTATTAACAGACAAGATCTATTAGAAGTCATGCAGCAAATTAAAATTGCCAAACAAAATCACCAACGTGTTTTATTACACTGTTACCATGGTTCAGACCGTACCGGTGCCAGCGTTGCAATGTACCGAATTATTTTTGAAGATTGGACAATTGATGATGCTGTTAAAGAAATGAAACAAGGGGGTTATGGTTACCATATTATTTGGAAAAATATTGACCGTTTATTCACCCCTGAAAATGTAAAATGGATTCAACAACAATTGTCGAATCCATCTTAACTAGATCTTGAATAAACTTATGATCAGATTAGCGCTGATCTAATGGCACCCAATCAATCACCCAAGCTGACTTCATGTTTAAACTGGAGTCAGAGGTAATTTTCTTACGAGCTGCATCTGCAGTATCACGGTCTTTTGCTGGTCCAACCATAATACGAATACCTTTACTGGTTGGGCTTGTCGTGACCTTATAACCTTTAGCTCGTAGTTTAGAAACAACAGCATCTGCATTTGCCTGATTAGCAGCCAATGCAACCTGTACCATCCATTTCTTATCGCCATTTTCAAGCAATTCACGCGCTTTCTCAGCTTCAGCTTTTTTCTCTGCTTCAGCTTTATGTTTAGCTTCTGCTGTTTTCTTTTCTGCTTCAGCATGTTTCTTAGCTTCAGCTTTCTTTTCCGCCTCAGCTTGATGTTTAGCTTCTTCAGCCTTTTTCTCTGCTTCAGCCTTATGCTTTTTAGCTTCAGCAGCTTTCTTTTCTGCCTCGGCTTGTTTCTTAGCTTCTGCTGCTTTTTTATCAGCTTCGGCCTGACGCTTTGCCTCAGCGGCTTTTTTGTCGGCTTCTGTTTGTTTCTTCGCTTCAGCAGCTTTTTTATCTGCATCTGCTTTAGCTGTATCTACTGGCTTTTTTGTATCAGTCTGCTGTCCTTTTGCCTTACCCTCACCACCTGCAACTTCAGGAGGGATATTATCTGAACTTTCCTGCGCAGCAGCACGGCGTGCATTAATCGCAGCATATTCTGCAGCGGCTTTACGCGCTGCATCTGCTTCTGCTTGTTGTTGCATTGCCAAGAACTGAGCAGCACGAGCTTCTTGTTCCGCGACAGCTTTTTCACGGGAACGGCGTTGTTCTTCCAGAAGACGTTTCTCTGTTTCCACATCTACTGCAAGCGGCTGTAGCTGTACCATCTGCCCTTCTTGTGCGGATGGCTTTGGCTTAGCTTGTGGCTTCGGTGATGTAGAGGTTTGTGGTTCAGCGCCCACATGTTTTATTTCTTCATTTCCTTTTAGAAGTAATGCTGCCAATAAAACACCACCACCTAATAAAACAACGCCACCCATCCAGCGTTGTTTGTTATTCATTGACATTCTTCCAAATACTCCCAAATCGCTTCTAAAGTATGAAACGAACCACAGGCTAAAATCAGCTGATTGTTATTTGTCTGCTCAAGCGCTGATTTAAAAGCCTCTTTGATATTGCCAAATTGTTGTATTGTCTGGCCTTGTAGGGCGTCATTCAATTGCTGAATCGGTGCAGCACGCGGCACATTCAACTCAGCAATTTTCCAATGTAAAACAGTAGGTTTCAATAAATCGACTACTGATTTTATATCTTTATCTGCCAGCATTGAAAATACTGCGACAACTTCTGTGTACTGTTTATTGTATTCTAAGAAATTTCGCAATTGCTTTAACAAAAATTCAACACCATGTGGATTGTGTCCAGCATCGAAAATTATGGTTTTTCCATTGACTTGACGCACTTCAAAGCGTCCTGCCAAGCGAGCATTTCCAATGCCCTTCTCTAGCGCCGATTGTGAGATTTCAAGTCCGCTATTTAAGACAGCAGCAACTGCTCCTGCAATATTTTCAATTGCAAGTGACCCTAGTGGCAGTTTTAAAGTAGTTCCTTCACTTGCAAAATACCAGTGTTTTCCATCATTTGCGAGTTTATAGAAATAGTCTCTGTTAATCGCGTATAGTGTCGCTTTTGAACTATTGGCTTTTTCTTGAATGGCTTGAGGTAAAACTTGCTCACCTGCAAAAATGACTGGAATATCAGGGCGAATGATACCTGCTTTTTCAAAAGCAATTTTCTCGATGGTATCGCCTAACCAGTCAGTGTGGTCAAGACCAATATTGGTGATCACAGCAATATTAGGGTCAATGACATTGACGACATCCAGACGTCCGCCTAAACCGACTTCAAGCACCCATACATCGCATTGTTGCTGTTTAAAAATGACAAAAGCAGCCAAAGTGGTTGCTTCAAAAAACGATAAGCTTAAATCGCAATCGCGACGAGCCTGATCAACTTGTACAAAAGCATCAATCAGGCTTTGATCATCAACCTCGACTCCACCTAATTTGACTCGTTCGTTAAAACGATAGATATGCGGCGATTGATACAACCCAACTTTATAACCTTGTGCTTTTAATATAGACGCAAGTGTTGTTGTAGTTGAACCTTTCCCGTTTGTTCCGGCAACAGTGAAAACTTTAGCAGTGGGTTTTGTCACTCCTAATTTTTCTGCTACGGGAATAACACGTTCCAGACCAAGATCGATCCCTGTAACGTGAACATGGCTCCAATAATTGAGCCATGTATCTAAAGAGTCTGTTGAAAGTGGAGCTTGTTGTTTCAAGGTAAGTTCATCAATTTCGATACAAGTCGAGATACAGTATCACGTAAAGCATGACGATGAACAATTTGATCGATTACACCATGATCAAGCAAATATTCAGCACGTTGGAACGGTTCTTCCAATGTTTCACGTACAGTTTGCTCAATTACACGTTTACCAGCAAAGCCGATCATTGCTTTAGGTTCTGCAATATGGATATCGCCCAACATTGCTAAAGAAGCAGTTACACCACCATAAACTGGGTGTGTTAACACTACGATATAAGGTAAACCTGCATCTTTTAATTTTTGAATTGCAGCAGAAGTACGCGCCATTTGCATAAGTGACAACATACCTTCTTGCATGCGTGCACCACCAGAAGCTGCAAAGCAGATTAAAGGTTGGCGTTTTTCAATTGCAAGCTCAGCCGCCTTAACAAAACGGTCACCTACTACAGTACCCATTGAGCCACCCATAAAGTCGAACTCAAAAGCACATGCAATCATGTCTACGCCATTTAAGTTTCCTTGCATAGCAATGAGGGCTTCCGTTTCACCAGTTTTAGTTTGCGCTTCACGCATACGTTCTGGATACGGTTTGCTATCGACAAACTTTAAAGGATCTTTGGCGCTAAATTCTTGACCTAATTCAGCTACAACATTGTCGAAGAACCAGTTTAAGCGATCGCGAGCTTTCATTTTTAAGTGTTCGTCACACTGTGGACATACATACGCATTGAAAGATATAGCTGTACGTGTCACTAAAGCATGACATTCAGGGCACTCAATAGTCGGCTCAGTAAATGTTGCTTTGAGAGTCTGTTGCTCATCTGCAACTTCAATACCTGGAACTGGACGCTGTGTCCATGGCGTCGAAGGGCTAAGAACTTTCCCTGATTTCACTTCTTGATTCATACTAACTCATCGAGCGCTGCTCGAAGCTCCTTGACTTTATTCACCGTCTGTTCAACAGCTTCATCAGCTGTTAACGTTGCAAAAGATTTAACGAAAGCACTACCTACAATCACGGCATCTGCAACGCTACCCATCGCTTTCGCTGATGCAGCATCACTAATTCCGAAACCAACGCCAACAGGAACGTTAGTTATACTTTTGATTTTTTCAATACGCGCAGCCGCTTCAGAAGTATCTAAAGTCGCTGCACCTGTTACACCCTTAAGTGAAACATAGTAGATAAAACCGCTTGCCTGATTTGCTACGTGTTGAATACGTTGATCAGTTGAAGTTGGTGCAAGTAAGAAAATTTGGTCCATATCATGCTGTTTTAAGATCGCACCAAATTCTTTTGACTCTTCTGGTGGTAAATCCACAAGTAATAAGCCATCTACACCACATTGTTTCGCATAAGAAACAAACTTCTCATAACCAATCACTTCAACAGGATTGAGATAACCCATCAAAACAACAGGTGTTTCCTGATCCTGTTCACGAAACTCTTTTACCATGTTCAATGCATCTAAGGTGTTCGTCCCTGCCGCAAGCGCGCGTTCCGCAGCAAGCGCAATAACCGGACCATCAGCCATCGGGTCTGAAAATGGTAAACCAAGCTCAAGAACGTCTACTCCTGCCGCAACCATTTTATGAAGTAACGGAACTGTTACTTGTGGCTGTGGATCCCCCGCCATGACATAAGATACAAGTGCTTTACGTTGTTGGGACTGCAGCTTTTCAAAACGGGTGGCAAGACGTGACATAGGGTTGTGCTTTCCTTGAATTATTTAAAATTGAGGAGTTGTTTGTAGAAATACAAGAACACCGCATTTTAACGCTATTTTTTGCTCATTGAACAGGCCTAACGTTATGGCGATATTCGATTGTATGATTCATACAACCCATGGCGTACATTTATCAATATTTTGAAACTTTTCTCAATGATCAAAGCTTCCTATTTTTGAGCCATTATTCGTTTGCAATATGAATAAAAAATCATCAAAAAATCTATTTCTCTGTATTTTTATGGGTGAGTTGCAATTGCTTTTTACGAGTTAATAATGTTTGCCCTGTTAAATTTTTATGTGCCCTCGCAAGTGCAGACTGATCGGAATAACCCAACTGGTCAGCAATCGCAGTAAGACTTTCATTTTGACTTAACAATATCTCGCAGCGCTTCATACGCTCAGTATCTAAAATTAATTTAAATGAAGTGTTTAATGCCTGTAGTTGACGCTGCAAGCTTCGTACTGAAACATTTAGTTCGATGGCAATATCTTCTATTTTTGGAGCCTGCTGCTTATGCTTTAAATATTCTTGTACGATCCAATGTATTTGCTGAACTAAATCGGTATGTATTTTCCGTTGAACCAAAGCTTCTTCAGCTTGTTTTACTAAAAGCTGCACTAAAGTCGGGTCTGCATGCTGGGGGCGAACATTTAAACTTTCACTTGCAAAAGTTAATGCATAGTACGGTCGGTCAAATGACAATTTGCACTGAAAGAAGCGTTGATAAAGAACCAATGGCCCCCGAGGTCGGTGTACAAATTCGACATGCTGTAAAAGAAAATCATGTAAGGGAGCAATCTCTTTAGCAAGCTGTACCATTGCGGCTAAGGTTAACTCACTAAGTACAATATTACTGTCATCAACCAAAGGCCAATACAAGCGAATTTTGGAAGCATCTTGCTCGATTTGTATAGGTACAACTTGCTCCCCATCTATCACTAGGCGATGAAATTTAGCAATATATTTAACCACTTGACCTAAGGTATCACTTCTGGAGGCCATATAACCCAACACGCCAAAATTGGCAGGTGTAATACAGGCTGCCATTTCTAAAGCCAAATTGGTCACTTGCAATCGAGATTCGGTTAGTTCTAAAAGCTCAGTAAAAAGATGTAAGGAGGACTGCGCATCAATAGAGGCAGATAAAATATTTTGTATTTGCCGAGTTTGAGTGTCATTTAAATTGAGTGACTGCCACGCTATTCCCTTTTCTTTTAAATACGTATTCCAAAGGTAAAAGTATCCATTTGAGATCGTAAACTCTTGCATGGCGTTTCCTTTTTTTACTGCCATATTGTCGCAAACTGTATAAAAATTGGCGATAACTGTCAAAACAAAGCCGACCATTCACGACATACTAATGAAAAGCTTAGTTGCGAGAAATACAAAGATGAACGCACATGTTTCTTATCAGGTCGAGCCAGTGGTTCGCAAAGATCTAGATTTTCATTTAAACGAAGCACCACGCTTTTGGTTTAATAACGATCCTTTTTTGACTCGCATGTTTGATGCACTCAGCTTAACCTTTCCCGACGGAGAGCGTTACTTCATTGAATGTGTGCGGATGTTCCGCGATAAAATTGATAACCCGGAACTACAAAAGCGAGTTGCAGATTTTATTAAACAAGAAGCTCAACATGGTATTGCCCATGACAAAATGAATCAGCTCATGAAAGAACAAGGTATGCCTGTGGATGAGTTCACAAGCACACTTAAAAAAATTTTCCGTTTTGAGCTCACCAAACGTTCACCACAATACAATATTGCAATGACAGCCGCGGCTGAACATTTAACAGCATTAATGGCAGAAACCTTTTATAGCAATAAAAAAACCTTGGAAAATGCTCATCCTTACGTTCGCGCATTATTTGCATGGCATGCTATCGAAGAAATGGAGCATCGTGATGTGGCATTTGATGTCATGAGACAGGTGGGTGAAGTTCCAGAGTCAACCCGTCGCTTTGTACTTGTTTTAACAACTGTACTCATGTTTGGTTTTACCCTCTATAGAACCAACATCATGTTGAAATGTGATGGGTTTAGCCCTAAAGAAAGGTTATCGATGACACTCAAAGGTTTACCTTGGTTCTTTGGCAAAAATGGCACATTAACGGCTATGAAAAAGCAATATCTGGACTGGTTTAAAAAAGATTTTCACCCAAGCCAACATCCAGTTATTCGTCAGTACCCTGTTTGGATTGAGACTTTAGAAAAAACAAATGACCCTATCGCAGCGGGTGAGGCATTTTGGCAAGCAGGTTTATAACCTGCTTGTTACCATTTTGCATAATGTTGTTCTAATAGACCGTATTGCTCATTACAAGTAATCGTATCAATTGCCTCGTGTTCAATAGTGCCAGTAATTTTAGCTTGCCACTGGTTGAATTGGCTGCCAATCATTCTTAAATTTATATTTTCGTATCGGCACCAACCAATATGCACTTCTAGATTAAGTTTTTGATCTAAAGAGCTAATTTTCCATTTTTCATCATTTATTTTTTCGAACAAAACATCAGTGAGTGGAAATAAAACCCCATTTACCCATAAACAGTTTTCATTACCAAAACTTTCATTGACCCCAGAAGCCAAATTCAACCCAATACGTCGCCCCTGTTCATCCCAAAAATTACATGAAAGCCAGAACCACGCTGTCTCGGGACGTAAAAATCCACAAGTATCATCAAGCGATGCAAATGTCTTTTCATCAAATTGTATAAGTTGATTCTGTTTATTCATGAACATTCCCTCTACAGCTAAAGTGGTCTGCTTTTGGGTATATGTCCAACCATTGATACCTGTTGGGGTACACAAACTTAAAATATCTGTTCCAGCACAAAAAATACGGGCACTCAGGCAAATTTCCCCATATTTAGTTACCCGAATATATCGCACACCATTAGCATGTTGAATATCTAGTTGATAAGGCGATTTAGAAAAATAACTTTGATTAAATAATGGCTGTTCATCAAGATGAGTTTTATGACCTAAAGGTTGAATGGCGTTCCACTCAATGACTTGTCCTGTTTCATGATCAAAAATATAGAAAAAACCATGTCCAACCCAACCAATATCTGCAATGGCTAGACCAATACTGTAGTGTTTATGCTGAATGCCACAGAATTTAAATTTTTTATACTTTAATTGCTTACGCCAGCCCTTTAAAACCTTACCATAAGGCGTTTTATAGATATAACGTTGTACATGAATAGTCGACGGTACAGATTCAAAACGCCCATAACGAGGCTGTCCATTTTCTTGAATTAAATCCATTATTTATTATCCGTTGATTTCCTGTTCATCTATTGACTAATAATAGACTGATCACTGACCAGTTGGCTACTTATCTGTTTTGGTCTTCAAATGACTTTTATTTAGCCATAAAAAAAGAGCATATTGATATGCTCTTTTTTCTGATATTCACTTAAATCTATATACGATAACTTAAACTCTTTGAGGGTCTATTTCAGTAGCTATGACCCACTCCATCAACAAAATCAAATTCAACTCTCGATTTAAGTGTAATTCAATTTCTAAAAGTTAAGCATCATCGTCACTTGCCTGTTCTGGCTCTGATTCTTGCTCGTTACTGTCCTGATTTTCCAATTTTTTCTCAGCGATTTTTGCTGCTTCATAGCCAGCAAAAGCACCAGCTGCTTTTTCTAGAAAACCTGCATCTGGATCTAATTTATCGACGCCTTGTTCCGCGATAATTGCACCAGCAATTTTACCTACTTCATCTAGAAGACCCATTTTGATTACTCCAAAGAGCTTATGTTGAGCTTCTAGTCTAAGCAGATGAATTGTAAATAGTGGTACAAAAAAGTTGCGATTTGAGCGAGCTATACATGAGATCAGCAACTTTTTATATTTTATTTTTGCCTTTAAGCTCTTTTTAAGAACAGTTAAAGAAGTAAATAAGTATTTTCCCAACGTGTTGGATTGAACTCACCTTGCACTAACTGTATATAACGACCCGCAATATGGTCAATAGGAATACAATCATCAATATCCACTACACGGTCAGTGTGTGGTTTATGCCACTCTTGATCTATAAACTGTTTACCTAATTGTTTTGCACTTACCGCATCAGGTGCAACAACCAAATGATAACTATGCAACTCACCAAAAGCTTGGGGTGTATATCCACCCAGATTAATCAAATATAACTTTAGATCTGAAGCTGATGGGGCTGCATCGGTAAACTGGATTTGATAGTTCTGCCCTTGAGAGCTAACCCCTGAAAGCTTGGCCCAAGCATCGATATGTAACCCTTGAGCCTCACCAAACCAAGCCTGTTTAAGTTGAGGGCAAACTTCTTCTAAAGTATCCCCTACAGCCATAACGATGTCATGGACTTCTGTATTGGCACGCGCATGACGGCCACCCAACATTACCATAAACAAACTTGGCATTTTTTTCCTCTTACATCTCAACCATTTCTACGCCATCAATGCGTGCAACTGTCATTAAATCTTTATCGCCACGGCCTGAAACAGTCGCAATAATAATCTGATCTTTAGACATGGTTGGTGCAAGCTTAGATACATATGCCATAGCATGTGAGCTTTCAAGCGCAGGAATAATCCCTTCGATTTTGGTTAAGTCACGGAAACCTTGCAGCGCCTCAGTATCATTAATTGGCACGTATTCAACGCGCTTCATATCTTTTAAGAAGCTATGTTCAGGACCCACACCCGGATAGTCCAAACCTGCCGAGATACTATGTGTCTCGATAATTTGGCCTTGTTCATCACTCATGAGGTAAGTACGGTTACCATGCAATACACCCACATGACCTGCATTTAAAGGCGCGGAGTGTTTACCAGTTTCAATACCGAAGCCAGCAGCCTCAACACCATACATTTTCACATTGGCATCGTTTAAGAACGGATAGAACAAGCCCATTGCATTTGAACCACCACCTACACATGCAACTAATGCATCTGGTATGCGACCTGCTTGCTCCAAAATCTGTTTACGTGCTTCACGGCCAATAATCGACTGGAAATCACGAACGAGTTGAGGATAAGGATGCGGACCTGCAACTGTCCCAATGACATAGTAAGTCGTATCAACGTTAGTTACCCAGTCACGCATTGCTTCGTTCATGGCATCTTTCAGCGTTTTAGAACCGCTTTGCACAGGAACAACTGTTGCACCCAACAAACGCATACGATAAACGTTCATGGCTTGACGTTTAACGTCTTCAGCACCCATATATACAACACACTCAAGACCTAAACGTGCTGCAATTGTTGCTGTTGCCACGCCATGCTGACCTGCACCTGTCTCGGCAATAATACGTTTTTTACCAGAAAGCTTTGCAAGTAGTGCTTGACCAATCGTGTTGTTTACCTTGTGTGAGCCTGTATGGTTCAAGTCTTCACGTTTAAGGTAAATTTGTGCACCACCTAACTCTTTTGACCATCGCTCAGCATAATAAAGTGGACTAGGACGACCTACATAATAGGCGAGGTCACGGTCGAATTCTGCCAGAAACTGATCATCATTTTTCATGCGGGAATAGAGATTTTCTAAATCTTCTAATGCCGCCATTAAAGTTTCTGACACAAAACGTCCGCCATGGATACCAAAATGCCCATTTGCATCTGGGAATTGGGTATAGTCAATCACATTATTTTGCTGATCCACGTTGGACTCCTTGCATAAATCTTTCAATGAGTTGTTGGTCTTTTATACCTTTTGCGGACTCTACGCCTCCGCTCACATCTACTGCAAAAGCACCGGTAGTATGAATAGCGTCAATGACATTGTCAGGGGTTAAACCACCTGCCAAAATTAATGGAATATCAAGTTTCGGGAATTTAGACCAGTCAAACTGATGTCCTGTGCCCCCTTTAAGCTCAGGATGCCATGCATCGAGCAATACAGCACTGGCACCAGCTGCCTGATATTTTTGAATTTCAGCAACTACATCCAGATCAGGTTTAACCTGAATTGCTTTATACCAACGACGTTTACAATGGCGAGCGATGTCTTGGCATTGTTCTGGAGTTTCATCGCCATGTAGTTGTAATACATCTAGGGGAACACAATCAAGTACATCCTGAATTTCAGTGGCACTTGCATTAACAAACAAACCAACCATTTGTACATAAGGTGGAATAAGTTTTGCCAATTCTTCTGCCTGTTCAACTGTTACGTTTCTTGGACTTGGCGGAAAAAAAACAAAACCTATCGCATCTGCTCCAGCTGTGACCACTGCTTGAACATCTTGCTTACGAGTAATTCCACAAATTTTTGCTCGAGTACGTTTTTGGTTTGATGGGCTCATGATCTGCCTAAACTACAACCATTTTTTAAAATAAGCGTCATTGTAATGCAATTTTAGTCCCTTGCGTAAAAGTTCTCCGGGAATTGCTCGAAATGACATTGTAGGAAGCAATTCAGCACTTTATACTGCGTTCAAATGGAAGCAAGTGTAAGCAATTGATGCTTTAGGGAAGCTGGTGAAAGTCCGGCACTGCCCCCGCAACGGTAACAATGTAAAGCATATTTTTTAAGTCGAGATCGACTTACACCACTGCAGTGATGTGGGAAGGTGAATATGTCCATAAATGAATTATGGCGCTGAAGTCCGGAGACCTGCTTGTTTCATCTATCTACCCGATCATTCACGTGGGGTGAATGTATGGAGCATGTTATGTCTAAGTCTTTTCAACCTACTCGTCTGGTAGGTGCTATCGCTATTGCGATGGGGTGTTCGCCTATTATTTTTGCTGAAGATACAATAAACGCAACTCAGCTTGATCCAATTGTGGTAACTGCTTCTAAAAGTGCTGAAAAAGCAAGTGAAGTTCCGGCTCGTATTTCCGTGATTGATGAAAAAACCATTGAGCAGAATCCCGCACTCAATTTATCTGATCTCATCCAAAAAGATGCTTCTGTTTATATCAAACAAAATGGCGGTCTTGGACAAGGTACAAACCTCTCTATTCGAGGCACTAACCCAAATCATATTTTATTACTTAAAGATGGTGCTCGCTTAAATACACCAAATACACTATCTCCTATCTATCCTGAGTTCTTGGATACAACTGATGTTGAGCGCATTGAAGTTCTAAAAGGCCCATCATCTGTACAATACGGTAGTGATGCTATCGGGGGTGTAATTCAAATGATTACGGCTACCCCTCAAAAGAACTCTGCATTTATTACAGGTATTTATGGTGAAAATAAAACCTATAAAGCAATTGTAGGGGCAGATTTAGTCAGTGATGAAGGATTCTATGCTCAAATTCGCGGACAACGTTTGGAAAGCGATGGTACTCGTATATTTGATAGTCAACCAGAGAATATGAAAGCAGCTTATGACCAAAAAGGTTATAGTGCAAAATTAGGTTACAACAATAAAAATGACTTAAATGCCAGCGTTGAAATCAGCCAAAATAAGGGTAATAACAACTACTCAGAAAATAGTGGTGTGAATAATGCTGCAAGAAGAGAGTTTGATAATCAATTAATCACAACAAAAGTTGAATATAAAGCGACATCTGATGTCACTATTAATGCACGTTATTCTAATTTCAAAGATAACGAAGAGTACCATGAATCCTCACCTTATCACGCAGATACTAAACGTAATGAAGGGGATTTAAATATCAAATGGCAATTTACACCAACGCAAAACATCTTAGCTGGTACAAGTATTGATAAAACTGAATATAAAGATGCGTCCATATTAAATGGAAAACAAAATATTGATTCCGCTGGTTATTATCTTCAACACCAATATAAAACTGATAAGATTAGTACACAGTTAGGCGTTCGCTTAGAGGACAATGAAAAGTTCGGAACACATACTGTTGGTCAAGGTGCTATCCGTTACTTCCTACTTCCGACAACTAGTATTTATGCCAATATCGGAACCGCCTTTAGAGCACCATCCTTATCAGAACTCTATTATTTTTATGAAAATCCAGCATGGAATTACTATTCATATGGTAATCAAAATTTAAAACCAGAAGAAAGTTTTTCTTATGAAATTGGTGCAGATCATCAATTTAATAGTCATTTATCTGGTTCGATTTCGGCTTATCAAACTAAAGTTAAAAACTTAATCACAACCAATACTGTATTTAATCCTGTAACCTTTGCTACCGTTGCTAATTATGAAAATATAAATAAAGCAGAATTTACAGGTGGTGAAGTCGGTTTAAAATGGAAACAGCAAGATCTGTTCTTATCAACTGAATATGCCTATGTAAAAACAGAGAATAAAGAATCTGGTTTAGAAATTGCGTATCGTCCTAAGCAAACCCTTACCTTAACTACTGGTTTAGAAAATACTGTTTACGGTATTAGCGCTTCCCTTATTGCCCGTTCTAGCTCTAATGCTCAGAATAGCGCTAATCCGCAGAAAGTCCCTGGCTATGCTACTGTCGACCTAAATGCTTACTGGAATATCAATCCAAACGTAAAATTATTTACCAATATTCAAAATGTAGGCGATGTAGATTACAAAACAGTTTACAACTTTGGAAATTGGTATGTAGATGGAGGCCGCCAAGCTTCTGTTGGCGTAACTTTCCGCTATTAATTTTTCACCCTCATTATAAAAATATTTTCTTAACTCCAGTTTCGGGGTAATGTTCTGACCGACATTATCCCCTTTTTTATGTTCAGGATATCCATCATGGGACACCGTTTAAGCAAAATCTATACACGCACAGGCGATTCAGGTACAACAGGTTTAGGCGATGGCTCTCGTGTTGCCAAAGATGATTTACGAATTGCGGCACTTGGTGATGTCGATGAACTCAATGCCATTATTGGTGTACTGCGTGCACAAATCACAGCCAGCCAAGTGACTAATAAAGCAGATTGGGACAAAAGCCTGAGCTTGATCCAACATTGGCTTTTCGATTTAGGCGGCGAAGTTTGTATTCCCAATTACAATTTGCTTCAGCCCATTTGTATTGAATTTCTGGAAAAAGAAATTGATCGTATGAATGAAGATTTGCCTATGCTGAAAGAGTTTATTCTGCCATCTGGCTCTTTATCTTGCAGTTACGCTCATCAAGCGCGTGCTGTTTGCCGTCGTGCAGAACGATCACTTATGTCGGTACAGACTCGTGATCAAAATATTCAAGCCACAGCACTCCAACTTTTAAACCGCCTATCTGACTGGTTATTTGTCGCATCTCGTGCTTTACAACGTGCAGAAGGTGGACAAGAAGTCCTTTGGCAAAAAAATATTAATGAGATTATTTAAAAATAGACTAACTTAAGTATGGTCTCTACTTTTGAAGAGATCATAACCAACAATAACTGAATAGAAGAAAATTATGCGCATTATTGGTCATCGTGGTGCACGCCGAGAAGCCCCTGAAAATACATTAGGCGGTTTTCAGCACATAAAAAATTTAGGTATTCGTGGTGTCGAATTTGATATTCGCCAGCTTCAGGACCAAGAACTGGTCGTTATTCATGATGATAATTTTTTACGTACAGCTGGAGTCAACCAAATTGTTGAGCAATCCACTTTGGCTCAAGCTTTATCATTTGATCATCGACAAAACTGGCCCAATTGGCCAAATTCAGAGCCAACCCCTACTCTTACAGGCGTTCTAAATTTACTTGATAACTTTGATCATATTGAAGTTGAGGTTAAAGCTGTCAGAGATATGGCATTTGCAGAAAAGATAGTTCAAAAGCTTGAGTCTGAATTACAGGGGTATGAAAAAGTCGTGACTATTACAAGTTTCGATCTTCAAATTCTAACTGCCTTACGTGATATCAACTCTCAATTTAAACGCGGTTTGCTAGTTGAACTTCCGGTTGGAGCTACAGCGATTGAACTCGCTCATCAATTTGGTTGCTGTCATATTGGTTGGTATGACCAGCTTGCTACAGATGAAATGATTCAATTGTCTCACCAAGCAGGTTTAAACATTAGTGTCTGGACAGTAAATGATGTAGAAAGAGCGAAGAAGCTACGTGATTTAGATATTCAGGGCTTAATTACAGATATTCCTACAACAATGCTCGAAACACTCTAAATGAAAAAAGGTGGTATTAACCACCTTTTATTTTTTCTCGGCCTGAATCAGGCGTTGTCCATTCTGATCAAGTAAATATAGGGTATTACCTACCAACTGGAAGCGTTGAATACGTTGTAAGGAATCAACTAGTTCTGCTTCTTGTGCCAAAGCACCATCACAACTTGAATGTCCCGCATTAACTTCCATATCAAGTTTCTTTTGGTTGAAATCAAAAGTGTATCGTCCAAAAATACGATTACATCCGGTATGACCAGTTACAGTTTTGACTGCTGAGTTCAGTGAAAGAGTCGGCCATTGGTTAAAGAATTTTGCCTTATGACCATTAATCTGAGTGATTTGCCAATCAATATCTTGAACACCTTCCGGGCTCACTTTCTTTTTAACTACCGGAGTTTGTGCATGGTGTATGGGTTTTACATGGCCTTTTTGAACATTTTGTTGCGGCGCGCTTTGACATGCTGCCAATACAAGGCTGATTGCGATGAAAAGACATTTCAATGGCAATTTTCCTGCAATATCAATGCTATTCTTTTTTCTCAATCGCTGTATTTTCATTACACAACTTCTCCTATCTGAAATGTTGCCAAGCATGGTTTAATTCTGTTACGGTTCTTTCGATACATCTGTACAATAATGTTAGTGATTCTCACTATGCACGTGCTAATATGGTGTGCAAAATAGCAATAAATCTTGATGATTGGTTTTGCTATGTCGTTTTGTCTTTTTACCTTGTATGACAAGGTTTCTAGGAGCGCTGCCGGATATGACTTCCGCCCCACTCAAGGCCCCAATTAACTGGACCGCTAGCATTACCTTAATTGGTTTACCAATTCTTGCTGCAATCATAATCCCGATTTACGCGTATTATTATGATTTTAGTGTAAGCGCATGGGTAAGCTTATTTTTTCTTTTAGCTTTAAGTAGCATGGGGATTACTGCTGGTTATCACCGTCTTTGGGCACATCGTGCTTATGAAGCGTCGTTACCTCTTAAAATTCTTTTAATGATTGGCGGCACATTTGCTGTACAAAACAGTATTCTGTTTTGGGCATCTGGTCACCGTACCCACCATCGCCATGTTGACGATGTGGATGAAGATCCATATTCAATTGAACGTGGATTCTGGTATGCCCATATGGGTTGGATGATTCGCGATCATTCTCCATCTGAGCCAGACTTTAAAAATGCGCCTGATTTACTCAATGACAAACTGGTGATGTTCCAGCATAAATACTATGCTTTACTTGTCGTAGCAGTTCACGTTGGTATTTTAGGTTTAGTCGGCTGGGCAACTGGCGATTTATGGGGAGTTGTTCTTCTCGGTGGTTTAGTACGTTTAATCATTAGCCATCAAGTAACTTTCTTCATTAACTCTCTTTGCCATATGTTTGGTAAACGTCCTTATACCGATGAAAACTCAGCACGCGATAACTTCTGGTTAGCGATTGCAACATGGGGCGAGGGTTACCATAACTATCACCATATTTTCCAGTACGACTATCGTAATGGGGTAAAATGGTGGCAATATGACCCAACAAAATGGCTAATTTGGACATGTTCTAAAGTTGGTTTAGCAAAGAACCTACGTCGTATTCCAAGCTTTAATATTAAAAAAGCAGAATTGGCAATGAAGTTTAAATATGCTGAACAAGATCTTGCGATTTATGGCCACGATGTAAATGCCGACATTAGTCAAATGAAGCAACGTATTGCTCAAGAATATGAAGCATTTACGCATACTTTAAATGACTGGGCGAAACTCAAAGAACAAGAGTTACAAGCAAAGAAAGCAGCAATGGCTGAAAAGATTCATAAAATAGATCATAAGTTAAAAGTTGATTTCCAATTGCTTGAACATCGTTTGAGTCATCACCGTGAGTGTCTAGAAACTTTAATGCGCAACATTAAAAAGAACACAAACGTCGTACCAGACTAATACGTCTCTAGTTCGAAATAGCGCCTGTAAAGCCATGCTTTGCAGGCGCTATTTTTTTGGCTCGTTTTTAACTATGGTATAGTGAAGTTCGCCTCAAATATTTAGTCCAGCCTATGCAATTTAATCCGCTTTATTCATCACTCAATTCTAAGCTTTTTCATATACAGCCGCCTTCCCCTCTTCGCGGTGCAAAGGCTGGACACTTTAATTTAGCTTTAGCCGAAGAATTACAATGGACGGATGAAGAAAAAGAAGCATGGGTTGAGATCTGTAGTGGCCAGCGGACTTTCCCAGAGTTTCCACCTTTAGCAATGGTTTATGCAGGCCATCAATTTGGACAATGGGCAGGTCAGCTAGGCGACGGACGCGGTTTACTCATTGGACAAATTCTGAATAAAAAAGGTCAAACCATCGATTTGCATTTGAAGGGTGCAGGCCCTACCCCTTATTCACGCATGGGAGATGGCCGAGCAGTTTTACGTTCAGTTATTCGCGAATATTTAGCAGGTCATGCCTTAAATGCTCTAGGAGTCGCCTCGAGTCATGCAGTAGGTTTTACAAGCTCTACCCAAGGTGTACAACGTGAAAAACTAGAACCTGGTGCAATGCTGCTTAGAACATCTGAATGCCATATTCGTTTAGGGCATTTTGAATGGATCAATCAATATGCGCCTGAGTTATTGGCTGAGTTCACTCAAAAATGCATTGAATGGCACTATCCAGAATGTCAACAAGAAGAACAGCCTATTTTAGCTTTTGCTAAAGCTGTGATTAGAAATACAGCCATTATGATTGCTAAATGGCAATTGGTCGGTTTTGCTCACGGTGTGATGAATACTGACAACTTAAATATTACGGGCTCTACACTCGATTTTGGCCCATACGGTTTTATGGAACGTTTCCGTCCAAACTGGATTAACAACCATTCTGATTACCAAGGACGTTATACCTATCAAAACCAACCGAGTATTGCGCACTGGAATTTATGGACTTGGTTAAATAATCTCATTCCACTTGCTGAGCCTGAGCAAAAGGAGCAATTCAAAGAAGCGTTGGCCGCTTGTCTAGAAGAATTTGAACCCACTTTTATTGAGCATTACACCACTGGGTTATGCAAAAAAATGGGGCTTCCTCATTTTCATAAAGACAGTACTGAATGCGGCTTAAGCTTTTTACGTATTTTGCAAACAGAGCAGCTTGATTACACTCAAAGCTTTATTCGCCTTCAAAATAAAGAGTATAAGGTTTTACGTGATGATTGCCTTGATATTCGACAATTTGATGCTTTCCTTACGCAATACGAAAATATTCGTGAACATCAAGATACCGATGAACTTGATGCGAACATGCAAGAAGCAAATCCGATTTATATTTTACGTAATCATATGGCACAGCGAGCGATTGAAGCAGCGGAGCGAGATGATTTTAGTGAAGTAGACCGTTTGTTTAAGTTACTCAATCATCCTTATACAAGACAACCAGATTTGGAAAAACCTGAAGACTTAGGGCCATTGCCAAGCGATGTACCTGATGTAGCAGTGAGCTGTTCGTCTTAATTTTTTATCCACATTTTCTGTGGATAACATTGTGGTTATCCACAGAATAACTTTTCTAAGCAATTATTCTTCAGGATATTCGAAGCGATACCCTGCACCGTAAACAGCTTGAATCCACTCATGACGGTTACCAGTTTCCGCCACTTCCGTGATTTTTCGACGCAAGTTTTTAATATGGCTATCAATAACTCGGTCAGCAACATCAAAGCTATCCGGATTAATATGGTCTAATAATTGTGCACGTGAATAAACTTGCCCCACATGTTCTAAAAATAGCTCAAGTAGGCGAAATTCTGTCGGCGTTAAACTTAAAGATTTTTGTTGATACCAAATTCTTTGTTGGGCTTTATCGATGCGGAACGAATCATTTTGTTCTGGCTCAGCCTTACGTTCCAAACGGCGTAAAACTGCTTGTACACGGGCAACTAACTCTTTTGGACTAAAAGGTTTGCACACATAATCATCTGCTCCCATATTTAGCCCTAAAACACGGTCAATTTCTTCAGTACGTGCAGTTACCATAATAATTGGTAAGTCTGACTGTTCACGTACCTTACGGCAAATCGTTAAACCATCCATTCTTGGAACCATTAAGTCCAGAATCATTAAATTAGGTTTACGTTGTTGAAAGCTCGTATAAGCATCTTGACCATCATGAAACATGCTTACTTCGAAACCAGCAGCCTCAAGATAATCACGCACCAGATGCGCTAACTCGACTTCATCTTCAACCAACATTACATGTTTCATGGGCCATTTTTCCTTTTATTTAACTCTGCTTTTTAAAGGTAAGTACACAACGTAAACCACCTAATGGTGAGTGTTCAAAACTTAGTGTACCACCAAGCGCTTGCGCAATTTTACAAGATAAAGCTAAGCCTAGTCCTGTTCCACCTGTACTACGCGTGCGCGAATCATCTACACGATAAAAACGTTCACCTAAACGTGATAATTGCTCATCACTTAAACCAAACGGACTGTCATCGACATATAAAGTCCACTCCTGAGACGTTTGACTTGTATGAATATGAATCTTTCCACCTGTTTCGGTATAACGAATACTATTACTAATTAAATTAACAATAATTTGTTTAAAGCGATCACGGTCTAATAATAATGGAACGCCCTCACCTTCCACCTCAATTTCCAGCTCTGCCTGTTCGAGTTTAGGTCTGAAATTTTCGACTTCTTGCAGTACAACATCCCAAGGGTTGACCGAACTTAAATAGCATTTAAGTTGCTGGGCATCGGCCTGTGCCAAGTCTGCAAGATCTTGAGTGAGTTTCTTTAAGCTTGAAACTTGTCGCATCATGGCATCGAGATGTTCAGGAGTCGCCTTTCGAATACCATCTTGCATTGCCTCGATTTGCGCTTGCAATACAGCTAATGGTGTTTTTAACTCATGAGATGTATCTGCAACCCATTGACGTCGTGATTCTTCATGTTGATGTAAAATCTCGGCTAAATGATTTAGTTGAGTTGATAAGTCACCTAACTCATCATTTCGTTTAATCACAACTTGATGCTGATAATTACCTTTAGTTAATTCATTTGTTGCATTTAATAAACGCTGAATTGGCTTTTTAAAATAAGTTGCCATTAAAAGTGCTGCAACTAAACTCGACAGCAATGTTAAGGCATAAATTAAAAGTAAATAACGCTTTTGATTACTAAAGAAATTAATACTTAAAGCATCTTCTTTATCTAGGACTGGTTTTAGTCCTAAGTACCCTACCACCTCATTGTTGACGATGATGGGACGGTACGACATTTGATCTGAAGATGGCGGTTCACCCACTACAAACTGATGTTTGGCATCATATAAGGATAAACGAGAACTTAAGCCTAAACGGTCTGGTAAAGCAATAAAGCGCTTCTTACCATTTTGTGTCTCAATATCTTTGAGACTTCCTCTTTTTGACTTGTTTTTATTGTCATCACGTGGACGAAACTGGTTAGCACTTAACGGGAATTTTAAACCTTCAAATGGTTGATATTCAGAAGGTAAGTTTTTTTCTAGTGTACGTAACTCTTCATCGCTAAAAATAGAATTTTTATTTGGAGATGCACCATCTGGAGAAACATTAATGAGAGTGTGTTCATCGAAAGAATGCTGCTGAATGGCAATGTCATATTGGCGTCTTAACCACCACTGTGAAAGACGATCGTAATCATCTGGAGCGGCTGTTCCTTCAATTTGTAAGATTTGGGCCTGAATCGCGTTTCCCCAATCATGATAAACGTTATAAACATTTCCAAGATTGGTCATGAGCCGATCTAGCTTTTGCATTTCAACATCGGCCACATATTTGGCAAAGTTCTTTTGCATTGTCCAGTGCAGAACACTCAAACTTGCGGTTGCAATTAACAGCGTGGTAAGCAAGACCGTTAAAAATAGCCGCAATGCAATGGGAACACGTAGAACGTTCAAAAGCACTCTCTCATTTTTATCCTATATTTTGCATTGTAACCAACAACGAAAAGAAAAACTCTCCATTGTTTCTTCATCTTTATTATCTAATCTTTAAGTCATCTTAAAACAAACATTAAAGGGCTTTAAACATGAAAATGACGGCTAAAATCGCATTATTCAGTGCAGCAATTGTAACTATGGGCAGTTTGGCAGCTTGTCAATCAAACCCTCAAACGCCTAATTCAGACCATCATATGATGAAAGATGGTCCACGTGATGGTCATCACCGCATGAAACATCGTGAATTTACACCTGAGCAAAAAGCAGCGTGGGAACAGCACCGCGCAGAACGTCAAGCTCGTTTTGAACAGATTCAAAAAGCATGTGAAGGCAAGGCAAATGGTCAAGCTGTAAATGTCCAAGTTGGAGATAGAACACTTGAAGGGACTTGTAATCTTCGTTTCGAGCCAAAGCGTCCTCAACCTCCAATGAATGCTCCAGCTCCAGTAGCACCACAAGCAAAATAATTTTAAAAATACTGCAATAAAAGGCGCCTATAGGCGCCTTTTTTGTGTACATAACTACTTACGATTTTGACTATTTGTCTCATCTAAACTTCACCAAAAGTGTTTACACTCAAAGCACTTACATAGTTCAAGTATTTTTTTCTTGACTTTGCAGTCACAAAGTAAAGGCCCTGAGGTGCTTGTACAGTTATGCAAGTTGTTGCACGATGTAATGGTTCAAGGTGCCTCTTATGGCACATTATCGTAGATTAGGATTATAACTCTGGTTTCACCAGTATTGAGGAACCCGATATGCCACAATACAAAGCGCCCTTACGTGATATGCAATTTGTTTTGCATGAATTATTAAATGCTGAAGAACACTATGCAAAATTACCTGACTTTCAAGGTAACGTAAGCCGTGAATTGGTTGATCAATATTTAGAAGCTGCGGCAGACTTCTGTGAAAATGAACTTTCTCCTTTAAACCAAGTTGGCGACCGCGAAGGTTGTACTTGGAATGATGGTGTTGTTACTACACCAACAGGCTTTAAAGAAGCTTATCAAAAATACATCGAACTTGGCTTCCCGTCTTTATCAGCAGAAGAACAATACGGCGGTCAAGGTTTACCTAACTCTTTAGGTATCGCAATTTCAGAAATGGTAGGTAGCTCTAACTGGGCATGGGGTATGTACCCTGGCTTGTCTCACGGAGCAGTACGTACATTAGAACATCATGGTTCTGATGAACAAAAAAATACTTACTTACCAAACCTTGTTTCAGGTGTTTGGACAGGTACGATGTGTTTAACTGAATCTCATGCAGGTTCAGACTTAGGTATTATCCGTACTAAAGCAGAACCAAATGCAGATGGTAGCTATGCAATCTCTGGCGAGAAAATCTTTATCTCTGCTGGTGAACATGATATGGCTGAAAACATTATCCATATCGTTCTTGCTCGCCTTCCAGGTGCACCAAAAGGGACTAAAGGTATTTCGTTATTTATCGTTCCTAAGTTCAATGTCAATGCAGACGGAACGATTGGCGAGCGTAATGCAGTACGTTGTGGTTCTATTGAACACAAAATGGGTATCCATGGTAACGCAACTTGTGTCATTAACTTTGACCAAGCTAAAGGTTACTTGATCGGACCTGAAAACCGTGGTTTGAACTGTATGTTCACCTTCATGAATACAGCACGTATTGGTACTGCGGTTCAAGGTTTATCTGCATCTGAGTCATCTTTCCAAGGTGCTTTAGCTTACGCGAAAGAGCGTTTAGCAATGCGTTCACTTTCTGGTCCTAAAGCTCCAGAAAAAGAAGCAGATCCAATTATTGTTCACCCTGCTGTTCGCAACATGCTTTTAACTCAAAAAGCATTTGCTGAAGGCGGTCGTGCACTTGTTTACTTACTTGCTCAATATGCAGATATCGTTGAAAAAGGCGAAACTGAAGAAGAGCGTAAGTTTGCTGACAACATCTTGTCTTTATTGACTCCAATTGCAAAAGCATTCTTAACTGAAACAGGTTCTGAGTCTGCTAAGCACGGTGTTCAAGTCTTCGGTGGTCATGGCTTTATTTCTGAGCATGGCATGGAACAAATCGTACGTGATACACGTATTGCCTGCTTGTATGAAGGTACAACTGAAATTCAAGCACTAGACTTATTAGGCCGTAAAGTTTTACAAACTCAAGGTGCAATGCTTCGTGATTTCACTAAGATTGTTCACAAGTTTGTAGAAGCAAATAAAAACAATGCTGCCATGAAAGAATTTGTTGAGCCACTTGCTGCGCTTAACAAAGAATGGGGCGACCTCACTATGCAAATCGGTATGCGTGCAATGCACAATCCGGATGAAGTGGGCGCTGCTGCTGTAGATTACCTCTACTTCGCTGGTTACGTTACTTTAGCTTATCTATGGGCTCGTATGGCGCTTGTAGCACAAGAGAAATTAGCAGAAGGTACAACTGACGTTGATTTCTATAACGCGAAAGTTACGACTGCTCGCTTCTACTTCAAGAAAATCTTGCCACGCGTACGTTCTCACGTAGACGTTATTGCTGGTGGTTTAGACCCATTGATGTCATTAGATGCTGAACATTTCGCTTTCTAACCATAGTTAGTTGCGATATGCAATGTTAAAAACTAAAAAAGGACTGCTCAGTTTTGACGGTCCTTTTTTTATAAGATCAGTGATAAATTTAGACTTTAAATTCAATATCCATTTCGTTTTACAGGATATCTAGCACAAGTTGATGTGCATAAAAAAGGTGAACGATTATGCCAATTTACAATGCTCCTTTAGCTGATATGAAATTCATCTTAAATGATGTATTTAAAGCAGAACAATTTTGGCAGTCTAATGAGAAACTCGCTCATGTAGATGCTGCAACAGCTGAAGCAATTTTAGAAGAAATGGCTAAATTTGCTCAGAACGTGACTCATCCATTAAACCGTACTGGTGATGAAGAAGGCGCTCGCTATGAAAACGGCGAAGTCTTTACACCTGCTGGCTTTAAAGATGCATTTCGTCAATATGCAGAAGGTGGTTGGATTGGCTTAGGCGCAGATGAAGAATGGGGCGGTCAAGGCATGCCAAAAATGCTGACCGTTCTTGCAGATGAAATGTTATTTGCGACAAACCCATCTTTCATGCTCTACCCGCTTCTTTCAGTAGGTGCTGGTATGGCTTTAAGTAGCTATGCTTCTCAAGAGCAAAAAGAAACTTATTTACCTAAGATTTATTCAGGTGAATGGTCAGGTACCATGTGCTTGACTGAACCACATGCAGGTACTGACTTAGGTATTATTAAAACTAAAGCAGAACGTAATGAAGACGGTACTTATAACATTACAGGTACTAAAATCTTCATCACTGGCGGTGACAACGATTTAGCAGAAAACATCATTCACTTGGTACTTGCTAAAACTCCAGATGCTCCTGCTGGTTCACGTGGTATCTCACTATTTATCGTACCGAAATACCTTGTAAAAGAAGATGGTTCTTTAGGTGACCGCAACCATGTTGGCCCAGGTTCTATTGAACATAAAATGGGGATCAAAGCATCTGCTACTTGTGTAATGAACTTTGATGGCGCAAAAGGTTACCTCGTTGGTAAAGAAAACGAAGGCCTCGCTGCGATGTTCGTTATGATGAATTACGAACGTTTATCAATGGGTATTCAAGGTTTAGGTGCTTCTGAATTTGCTTATCAAAATGCTGCTCAATATGCGACTGACCGTTTACAAGGCCGTAGTGCAGCTGGTGTCCAATCACCAAACAAACCTGCTGATAGCATTTTAGTACATGGTGATGTACGTCGTATGCTACTTAACGTCCGTGCAAACAACGAAGCTTCTCGTGCATTTGCAGTCTATGTAGGTCAACAGCTCGATATCACTAAGTTCTCAACTGATGCAGAAGCTGTGAAAAAAGCGAATGATCGCGTTGCGCTTTTAACACCAATCGCAAAAGCTTACCTTACAGATACCGCATTCCAAGCAACTTTAGATGCTCAGATGGTATTTGGTGGTCATGGATATATTCGTGAATGGGGTATGGAACAATGTATTCGTGATCTTCGTATTGCGCAAATCTACGAAGGTACCAACGGCGTTCAATCTCAAGATTTAATTGGTCGTAAAACTATTAAATGTGGCGGTGCATTCATTGCTGAATACATTACAGAAATCCGTGACTTTGCAAATGATTTAGACACCGATTTGAACTTCATTAAAGATGCAACTTTAGATGCTGCAACTGAAATTGAAGCAATCACTCAGTTTATTATTGAACAAGCTGCTGAAAATGTAGATTTCCCAAATGCTGCTGCTGTTGATTACTTACATGCAGTTGGCTTACTCAGCTTCTCTTATATGTTTGCAAAAATTGCAGCTGCTGCTAAAGATAAATCTGGTGATTTCTACCAAAACAAACTTGCTTTAGCTCAATACTTTGTTGAACGTATCTTGCCAGATATTGATGCACGTATTGCTAAAATCAAAGCTGGTTCAGACTTAATTATGGGCTTTAGTGAAGACTACTTTACAAACCAAGCATAATTAAGATTTTTATAAAAAACGCCTGAGTAATCAGGCGTTTTTTATTTTGTATTTACTATTTCTATTGGCATAAAATTTGTTTATTTTCTAGGCATACTCATATTAAAAAGATTTTACTATGCCTGATCCGAAAAAGTTTGAAAGAACGCTCGACCGGTTTGGTCACTATGCCGTTGAAGCTTTTCATTATTTGGCTTTATTCATTATCGGTTGTATGGTGGCATGGTCAGCAGCACATACAGTTTATGAAATTTTAACTGTCAAAAAGTATGCTTCAATCGATGACATCTTATTGTTATTTATTTATCTGGAACTCGGCGCAATGGTCGGTATTTATTTTAAAACCAATCATATGCCTGTACGTTTTCTTATTTATGTGGCGATTACAGCCTTAACGCGTTTACTGATTTCAGATATTCAACATGACCATAAAGCAGATATCGATCAAGTGATTATTACTGGTTCAATTTTAATTTTAGCGATTTCAATTTTAGTGGTTCGTTTTGCTTCTTGGCACTACCCATCTGTAATGAAAGAAAAGCATTCAAAAACACCCAACTCTTTAAAAACTCCTCAACCACAAGATGACGAATTAGCATAAAAAAGGCCTCAATATTGAGGCCTTTTCATTTTTATATTTTAGTTTTAACGCACACGATAAACTTGGTGATGTGAATCAACTAATAAATATTGATTCGGTGTTTTCACCCAGTGATATCCACGTGGTGGTTCATATAAACGATGGGCACGCCAGTCCGAAACAAAATAACGGTTATCACGGTATTCTACAGGAATACGCTCCCCTCGCTTGAACACAACATATTCATGGCCACGGTTTGCATTTGACCAAACCGGTGGTCTATGGTCATCGCGTCGATCATAACGATGATCGTAGCGCTGTTCATAATGTCGATAGTCTTTACCGTGATAGTTATCCCAGCGATTATTTGAATCCGCCATCGCAGTAGCAGACATACCCAACATTAAAGTTGAAAGTACAAGAACGATTGGCTTTTTCATGGTGCATCCCTTTTGTCTTGATATAGAGCTAGATTAAAAGAGAGTCAAGGAGAAACCATGAATAAAACAGGCTTGATTGATATTGTTTGTAATGACTATAAAGAAAATATGAAGAATCTGTATCTGTGCTACCATTAGCATTTTCTAAGCTAGGTCAATTGCTGTGTCTGAAATCAGTTTTGAACGTCTTCATCAATTTTTCTGCAAAGTTCCAAGTGTACAAGAAGCCCGTATTATGGCGCATGGAGCAGATGGCGAACACGCTTGGTGGTTTAAGTTCAGTATTGATGTAGAACACCCACTTGCATGGCAAACCGTGCAAGAACTCGGCCATGTTTTAAACTATCTATCGACGAATGAACGTCTGCCTACGTTATTTTTTCCAGTGTCACCACCGCCTTATATGAATGGCGAAGCAAAAGACTTTTTGTCATGGATTATTCAATGTAATCATCCTGAATTTAACCCTGATGCCGTATGTGATTGGCTTGAAGCACGTTTACCTAATCCGGTAGATGATGAATCGCAGTGGAAGATTAAGACTGATTTGAGTGAAATAGAAAAGTTAGATGATAAGGCTTTGGATCAATTGATTCCGCCAACACCTTAAAATATTTCAAGTTTTATTCTCTATTTTTAATTAGCACGACGGGGTCTTACCGCTTTAAGTTCTACTTGTAGTAGCTAATTCGTTACTTTGGTTTTGCCCAAAGTAACCAAAAGCATTTGTCATCCACAAAACCTGAGGTGCGAATAGCAAAGATTAATAATCTTTGCCGTACCGCAAGGCGAAAGCTATGCTTGAGTTTGAACTACGCACTTTGTTTGTCTTGCGCTCGAAGCAAACGATGTTTGCTTTCCCTCGCTCAGGTTGTGGATGACTCTAGGCACACGGCATTTTTTGGAAAACTCCAAAGGTAGTGATTAAAAAGTCGATAACCCTGACCATTCCATAAAGCGATAAATCCAATACTTCACTTTAGACTCGTCTGCATACTTCGCATAATCGACGCTCATCTGTCTACCTTGTAGATTTGACCAAGAAGTATTGAAGTAATCCTGAGCATCTTTAAAAACTTGATCTTGAACTTTGCCTATAACCAACATATCCGTTTCAAGGTTGTAATTTTTTAAATTACGAGCAGTGAAATTGGCAGAACCTACAATCAACTCAGCTTGCTGGTCGTTATATTTCACAATCATTTTGCTATGGTTCTGTTCACCATGCGTGTCACACCAGCGAATTGGTATACCAGCAGTATGTAGTTCTGAAGCAACCTGACGGTTTGGAATACCATTCTTTTGTCTTCCAAATGCATCTTTATTTGGATCAAGCAGAACTCGAACCATAACCCCTCGTGCTTGTGCATTTTTTAGAGCTTGAATAATCTTGCGTTCAGATAGATAGAACATACTTAGATCGAGATGTTCTTTGGGTTTAGCGGAATTAATTAGTTTCAGTACAGATTCATAGATTGCGCCCTCAGTTAACACTTGAACCTGAGGCTTGGTTATATCTTTTTCGAAGTCACCTAAAATGAGTGATGGTGAGCTACTTCCAGACATCTGCGCAACAGCAGCTTCTGTTTGAAGAATATCAGTAGCTGTGGCTCCTGTTACAACCAACGCCACATTAGAGTGTCTCGAACTACCATCGTGTGGATTTGCTGAGGTGACCAATGATTTCCAACCAGCGTCAGTATCAACAACCAAGGTTTTACGGTGATTCGCTTTAAAATTAAATAGGTTCAGATAACTGCGTAATGTAATTTTTTCATTACCAAAAGGATTGGGTAACCAACCTTTGTCTGGATTATTTCCGATATTTTGGCAACAAATATACCAAAAACCAGACCAAAGTGGATTTGAAGCACGTAAAGGTGCCAGATTCGTTTCGATAACATCAACACCGGCTTGTCGTAATTGCCGATAATGCTCCGGACTTAAACCGCCATAAACTGAGTTAATCGGGTCAGTAATTAATACAATCTGGATTTGACGGTTTTGTCTTTTTTTACTAATCAACGCATTAGTAAGTTCCTGCATCAATGGTCTTTGCTTTATTTTTGAATCACCCACCTCTGAATTAAATAAAAACATATCGACCACAATAGTAGTCTTTGCCTCATCAATCATTTTTAAAATTTCATCAAAAATATGTTGATCAAGCTTCTGTTGACCATTGGCATCCAGATAAGTTTTATCTGCTAAAAATTTGACATCGGCATGTCTAAGCTTGCCACTAAAGTTAATGCCCTGTGGTAATGGTTTTACTGTGTGGTAAATTGCCGATGCAATATATGCAATAGCAACAACGCAAAGTAATACCGCCATATAACGACGCCCTGACCAATTTATTTTTTGATGAATTCGCTGAAAAATACGCATAAAAAAGACCTAACTTGATCATTCCAAATTAGGTCTTTTAGCTTGATTTTTCAAGTTTAGTTTCGTGTTAGGCCTTAGAAACTAAAGTTTACACCGACAGTAAAATTACGTCCGACTTGTGGAACATTTGCAAGGAAAGACTCATGTTGATAAATTCGGCTATCAAGCAAGTTGTTGGCATTTAAGAACACTCGGTAATCACCAATATTACTATATTTGCCGTTATAACCAACGCCTAAATTCAGCATGTTATAGCTCTGCCCTTTGGTTTCATAATTAGCAATATCATCTTGTTTGAATACATGATAATACTCGGCAGAACCATCCCATCCATCACCAAAATCTGCTTTAACTTTAGTACCTAAACGTCCACCCGGAATACGTGGTGCATTTTCATTATCAATTTTGCCGCGAACATAATCACCAAATAGTCCTAAATTATATACAGGTGAAATTTGGTAGCTTAGGTCAGCATCGACACCATAGAACTTAGCTGCATCTTGACTATATTGAATAAGACGGAAGCCTTGGAAATCATCCAATGTATTAGCATAAATGAAATTATCAAAACGGTTATGGAACACGCTTACGTTGTATTTCAAAAGATCATTATTAAAGTGCAAACCTAACTCAACATTATTTGAGCGCTCTTTCTTCAGGTCATCATTACCCAACTCATAAGTATTGGTCGCCATATGCACACCGTCCGAATACAACTCTTGAGCAAATGGCAAACGTTCTTGGTGTGATGTTGTGAGGGACAATTTGTATTGCGGAATAAATTCCCAGCTTGCTGTACCAGCAACCGAATATCCAGTACCCGTGTAATTCTTTTGATCTGACTCAATGTCGATAGTTTGATGGTCAATACGCGAAGAAACTGCAAGATTGACGTTATTGATTTGTTTTTGTTGCAAACCAAATACGCTATAACGTTGGGTTTTGCTTGGATCCATAATCGACTCATCACCAACAATATTCAGTTTTTGTTGGGTATATTGCGCGCCAATTTGTCCTGTCCAACCCGCCCAAGCATTATTTTCTAATGTAACTCGGCTATCAATCCCTTTGCTTTTAAAAGTTGTTCCGACATCAGTATTATGCATTTCTTCATGTTGATAGTCGGTATAGCTTGCTTGCGCTGCAACTTTAGCAAAGCCTGCAAACGGGTCTCTTAACTCACCTTTTAAATCATAACGCTTTTCTTTGAGATTAATCCATGAGGCATCATGTTCGTGCTCATGCTCATGTTCGGTTGATGGGTCATCAGTTCCACACACGAGGTGCAAGCCATCACGTTCACATGAACCAAAAAGCTCATTATCGGCAGGAATACCATATTGATCATGACGCTGGCTAAATGAAGCACCGATAAAACCACGATCCCCAATCCAAGATAATCCAGCATTATAATTTTTAGAGTCGGCAAAAGTGCTATCCTGACGACGCTCGTCTGTTTGTAAATCTCTAGGCAAGATATAGTCATTCGCATCGCGCTTTAAACCGCCGACACGTAGCGCAACATGGTCCCCTAAACCGACTGTCGCTTGCCCTGAATATAGTAGCTCATCACTACCTGAGTTGTAGCGGACACCAGCTTTTCCTTGATAGCCCTTGTCTGGCATGCTAGTTGGAATTTTTTCATCAACAACATTTACCAGTCCCCCCACAGAGCCTGCACCATATAATAATGCTTCAGCACCATTTAATATTTGAATATCTTGGGCAGAGTTTGGATCAACCGTAACGGCATGGTCTGGCGATACAGATGAAACATCCATTACATCGCCACCGTTTTGTACGATCTTGACACGTGTACCGTCTTGACCACGAATGACAGGGCGGCTCGCCCCTCCTGTATATTGAGCTGAATAAACCCCTGCTTGACCATTTAAGGCATTACCAATACTCGTTGCACCTTCTGCTAAAGACGTATTATTGGCTGGTGCTGTGGGTTCTGCTTTAACCGTAATTGTTGCCAATTCGGCAGGTTTCTCTTCCTTAGTATTTGTGTCATCCGCTGCCATCACTTGCTGAATAGAAAGTGATAATAATGAGAGAACAAAAAGCTGTGTTTTGAGCTGCATAGTCAATGCCCCATATTTTTTACGTTATATTATAACATTCCAAATGTTTTGCAATAAAAAACATTAACCAAAGGCATGTTTCGTTAGACTCGTTGTTTTGATGATGTGAGAAGCTTCGTTTTCCAATGCCTTTTACAATCTCTCATGCTGTTCTTGCTCCACCGATTGCTAAACTAAGTCGAAACACTCTGCCTGTTGCCGCCCTAGCTATTGGCAGCATGACACCTGACCTTTACCGCTTATTTACAGTTCAGTCAGGTATGCTGACTCATCAATGGAAGGGCTTGCTTTACCCAAACCTTGCATTAGGTTTATTGTTTTGCGTCATTTGGTATTTACTTTATCGACCTGTGGTTTACCATTTTTTTGGTATTCAGCATGATTTGAAATTAGACTCTTTTAAACGTTTTATCTACTTTTTAATTGGAATTATATTTGCACTCATTATCGGTATTGCCACTCATCTCATTTGGGATGGTCTTACTCATTCTGACTTTCGAACTTTTATCTTCCAAGATTTTTTATCCCAAACGGTTCATTTCTTTGGTCGTCCCTATCCTTTGCACCGTCTACTTCAACTCGGTTCTTCTGCTCTAGCATTACCTTTTTTAGGCTGGATGAGTATTCATTATTATCAAAAATATAAACAGCACTGGAAAATAAGTCATAAAATTAAAATTTTTGCATGGTCTCTGTTTATTTTATCTACACTTTTAGGCTTATTTTCACTTTGGGATTATGCCCGTTACATTCCTCATGAGGTTTGGCATACCGACACCTATTACTTTACAGGCCGATCTATTAATGAGTTTATGCAAGGTTGGTTAAGTACTTTTAGTTTAGGGTGCTTATTATTCTTGTTTTTAGATCGACAACAAAGAATGGGCTAATCGGTAAAGTTGCTGCCAAATTGCTCATTTTTAGCTAAATTATTGCTGTTTTTTGATCTAGTTCTTGTGGCATGCCATTCAACAGGGCATAATCGAAAACTTACTTTTTTGACGGTGCGCGGTTTACGCATCCGTCTTTTCAGCCAATATAGTTTGGATAATCTTCATCATGATGCGAACTCATTACTGTGGCTCTTTAACTGAAGCCCAAATCGACCAAACCGTTACATTATGCGGTTGGGTACATCGTCGCCGTGACCATGGCGGTGTTATTTTCCTTGATATGCGTGACCGTGATGGTCTCGTTCAAGTGGTTATTGACCCAGATACTCCAGAAGCATTTGCAACTGCAGATAAAGCACGTTCTGAATATGTATTAAAAATTACAGGTCGTGTTCGTCGCCGTTATGAAGGTACTGAAAACCCAAATATGGTGAGTGGTCAAATCGAAGTTTTAGGCAAAGAAATCGAAGTTCTTGCTGCTTCTGAAACTCCTCCATTCCCATTAAATGATGACACGATTAACGTGTCAGAAGAACACCGTTTAAAATATCGTTTCTTGGACATTCGCCGTCCTGAAATGTTAGAGCGTTTACGTTTCCGTTCTAAAGTAACTAACTTGATCCGTAACTATTTAGATGATCACGGTTTCTTAGACGTTGAAACTCCGATTTTAACTCGTGCAACACCTGAAGGTGCACGTGACTATTTAGTACCAAGTCGCGTACAAAATGGTAGCTTCTACGCACTTCCACAATCACCTCAATTGTTTAAACAATTATTGATGGTTGGTGGTATCGATCGTTACTACCAAATCGCGAAATGTTTCCGTGATGAAGACTTACGTGCTGACCGTCAGCCAGAATTCACTCAAATCGACATTGAAACATCGTTCTTAAATGACGATGAAATCATGGATTTGATGGAAGGCATGACTGTTAAACTATTTAATGACTTGCTTGGCGTAAAATTTGAAAAATTCCGCCGCATGCCATACAGCGAAGCGATGCGTGACTATGCATCTGATAAACCAGATTTGCGTATTCCATTGAAACTCGTTGACGTTGCAGATTTAATGCAAGAAGTTGAGTTCAAAGTATTTGCTGGTCCTGCAAAAGACCCTAAAGGCCGTATTGCAGCACTTCGCGTACCAGGTGCAGGTTCATTAACTCGTAGCCAAATTGATGAATACACTAAATTTGTTGGCATCTACGGTGCGAAAGGTTTGGCGTATATCAAAGTCAATGAAATCGAAAAAGGAATTGAAGGTCTTCAATCTCCTATCGTTAAATTCATTGAACCAATCGTAATGAAGTTACTTGAGCGTGTTGGTGCAGAGAATGGCGATATCGTATTCTTCGGTGCTGATAAAGCCAAAGTTGTAAACGATGCTATGGGTGCACTTCGTGTCAAGATCGGTCATGACTTGAACCTTGCAACTTGTGAGTGGGCTCCACTTTGGGTTGTTGACTTCCCAATGTTTGAAGAAACTGACGATGGCAAATGGACTTCTGTTCACCACCCATTCACACTACCTAAATCTAGCGTAGAAGACGTGAAGAGCAATCCAGGCGAAGCACTTTCTGTTGCTTATGACATGGTATTGAACGGTACTGAAGTTGGTGGCGGTTCTCTTCGTATTTACACATTAGAAATGCAAAAAGCGATTTTTGAAGCGCTTGGTATTTCTGATGAAGAAGCAGAAGAGAAATTCAGCTTCTTGCTTAACGCACTTCGTTATGGCGCCCCTCCTCACGGTGGTTTGGCATTTGGTCTTGACCGTTTAGTAATGCTTATGACTGGCGCGACTTCAATTCGTGACGTTATTGCATTCCCTAAAACGAAAACTGCTGAATGTCCACTTACTCAAGCACCTGCTCCTGTTGAAGCAAACCAGCTTCGTGACTTGGGCATCCGCTTACGTGAACAACAAAAGAAAGAAGCTTAATTGCTCTTTAATAAAAAACCCTGCTATTGCAGGGTTTTTTTATTGAGAAATAAGATATATATTCGACTTACCTAAGCTATGCTTTGCGAATAAGCTAGTCAGTGGCATAATAAGGAGCTTTTAATTTAGAGGTCAGCTTTATGGCTATGCGTCCTGATGTACGTCGACATGCTTTAGTCGTGATTGTATTCTCCCTCGCACAATGGTTTTTCATGCGCTACATCCTTGCGAATGAATTATTTAATCTCACGACGAACCAACGTATTCTTTATTTCTGTGTAAGTAGTTTAGTCGGTGCATTACTTATCTTTGTTGCCCTAATTTATATGGTACTTAAAGGTAATGCGGACCATAAATAAAATTCATAAAGTTAATCTTGAATCAAGTTTATGAAAGTCTTAGCCATCGTTTCCATATCTATAATACTTTTGACTTCTTTAGGTATGTCATAAGGATGATTAATGCATTCTTTTAAAGCAATGGCTAACTTCTCTATGTCATTTTTTGGAATTAGATAACGATTCATAATCGGATTATTAAAGAGTAATGCAATACTACTACTTGAGTTATAACTTACTATTGGTACATCCAAACTCAAAGCTTGTAATAAAGATATCGGGCTTCCCTCACTTGATGAGCTCATAACAACACACCGAGATTGACATATGAAATCTTGCGGACTACTGGACCAACCAAGGAAATCTACACGATTTTGTATATTTAATTTATTCGCTAAATTTTTTAAAGGTAAAATTTCAGGACCATCACCTAGTATTCCAAGTTTTCCGCTCACGTTTGCTTTATAGAACGCCTTAATAATATGATCAACCTGCTTAAGATTCACTAAACGTCCTAAAAATAAAGCATCCCACTTTTTTGAATTAAAACGGTTTGTGTTTTCTGGTAATTCAATACCATTTGGAATTGTTACAAACTCTGATGATTCTAGGATCTTTTTATATGCTTCTTCGAGATGCTTACTGACAATAACAATTCTTTTCCCATTGAGCAATTGTTTGAAATAAATTTTATGACGTTCGTAACGTAAATAACTACGCAACTGCCCCCCAATATCCTTAAAAGTTCTTCTCTCTAATATCTCCCCATGTACCCAAAACCAGATTTTATCTTTTTGTCTAAGATAATCATAAAGATAATATCCATTGTGAAATCCTAAAATAATTAAATTATAAGAGCTGATATTAATTTTTTCTTCAACCATAACCTGTTCAGCTTTTGTTAAAGTTTTTCTTTTCCACAATTTACCATAAGAAAAATCATGGCGAATATTTAAACTAATAAGTTCAACTGATGGTTCAAGATGACATTCCTGATTCGTATTATCAAGTGCACAAACTGTGACTTTAATTAATGAAGAACGGCTTAAAAAATTTGCCAGAGCACATGTAATGCTTTGAGCACCACCCTTACCTAAGTTATCAACAATAAAAAGTATTTTCTTCATTTACAGATTTTCGACTTCAATAAATAATATCTAAACCAGTTACTTACTCTTAGCCATATATATTCAGAAAAAGATTTATTTATTTTAAAAAGTGCTTTTGTTATTTGTCTATTAATTTTATATTCAGCCAGAGGATATAAAAAATGAAATTTATAGTCTTGTATAATTTTTTTCATATCATTATACATTGCTAAATGATTATGAGAAAAGTTAGAGTCATGTACTCTGTAACCACAAAAGACTTCCGGTATATAGTCGAGTCTTTCGTCATCCTTTGTTAGCTTTAACCACAAGTACCAATCTTCAATTTTTATACTTTCATCATACCCATTTACATCTTTTAAAGTACTTAAACGAAGCATTTGTGTACATGCAGGCAAATCATGCTTATTTAGAATAATATCTTCAAATGAAAATGATGTCTTATTAGAGATTCTCTTAGTAACTGCATTTCCACTTGCATCAATAATTGCTACTGCACCAAATACTCCAATAACAGGATTATTTTCAAGGTATTCGACTTGTCTGGATGTTTTCTCAGGGAACATTATGTCATCTGACGCAATCAGAGATACATATTTTCCCTGACACCATTGTATTGCTTCATTTAGTGTCGCACTCAGACCTCTATTTTCACGTGTGTAACATTCGAACCGTTTAAATCTTTCTCGACATTCTGACTCTATTTTTTTTATTTCCTCAAATGAATCATCTTTTGAACCATCATCAATAACGATGAGTTCAATAGCTTTATAAGTTTGATTTATAACAGACTTGATAGTATCAAGAATATACTGGCGATGATTATAGCAAGGTATAATTACCGAAACTAAAGGCTGCATTTAATATACTCATATCTAGTAAAAAACTTAATTATTTTTACTTTATGCCTTAAAATCAACATAATTACCATTTCAATTAACAGTTAAAAAATTATCAGCTCATAATTAGCTTAACTCACTCCATTTTGTATATACTTACTTTTATACAATGGGGTATATCGGTAACAGGCATCTACAGAGTAAGTTTGCTAATGTTAATAGATATTACGCGGTCACCCTTCTGAATTGATTAAATATCTTTATTTAAGATTTTTTGCACTCACTCTAATATCTTTCAAAAATAGTTAATACATCTAATCAACTAGTTATAGTAATGATAAACATCATGAATAAAATTATTGTGCTCTTTTGCAATTTGTTCAAAGCAATACTTTTCTAATGCTTCCTTCTTGGCTTGCTGTGCGAGCTGTAACGCAAAATCTGGGTTTCTAATTAGATATTCAATTCCATTTGCTAAATCCTGAGAATCACCTACTTTGGTAACCCAGGCATTTTCACGATGCTTGCATACTTGTAAAGGGCCAACATGATCACTACTCAACACAACCTTTCCCCAACCAAAAGCATCAAGTATTCCAAGTGGCTGAATATCATTTAGAGAAGGAATTGCTATCATATCTGCTGCATGGTAAATCTCGATTTTTTGCTGCGCGTTTACCCATCCAGGAAATTGAACCAAATGTTCAATACAGAAATCCTGAACCATTTTTTCATATTCAGCTTTATTTTCTCCATCACCAGCAAGTATTGCTTTAATCTGAATATTTTTTTGATTCAATAAGTGAATAGCTTCAATCAGGACATGGACACCCTTATTTGGAATCATGCGGGTTAACATTGCTATAGTAACGGGGTTTCGTAAAGGTTGAGGAAGTGCCGATTCCTCTGGCAGATGTATCAGATTAGAAATCACCCGATGCATTTTTGTTGTTTTTTGCTTCGCTGTTAATAGAGATTTCACTAACTCTTGAATATGAGGTGTGATATGAATAAATGCATCAGCTCTGACTGACCTTTTTACATTATGGCTATGGTTCACAGCAATAACAGGTATCTTTCTTGACATACCGATCTGAGCATTTTTAAATAGCCAGACAGCTTTTCCGCTATGTGCAATAATTACATCTGGTTGTTGTTCTTGTAAAAAATTTCTAACTTTTAAAGCGGCATTGATACTATAAAAACCAGTATTAGGAATGACATAAATTGGACGTGAACCACTACTAAGGTGTTTATTTTCCTCACCACGCAGCAGAATAACCTGATGACCATTCACTTCCAATGTATCAGATATATTCAACATGGCTTGCCAACGACCACCCGTTGCATCCCCATAAACAGTATTTATAACTTTCATAACAACATTCGCTTAAATTAAAATTACTTATTAAATAATAACATTTGAAAATACTAATTAAATTCTATGACTAGATAAATTTCTCCTTAGTTTGAAAAAAATCTCTTTTGCATGGTCTTTCATCTCCAGATCTTGCAGCATTTGATCAAAATTTTGTACTGTAAACTGATCAAATAATGCAATCCATAATTTCTTTTTCAAAAAGAATAGCTGCTTTTTGATATCCTCATCATGCATAGCATTTTCATTATAGAAAATTACTAATGGACAGCCAGACATTATAACTTCGGCGATCATCGAAGTTGAATCCTGACTAGCTAACACCCAATCAGCTGCTTTAATATAATCCTTAATATCACAACTTTGCCCTTGTGCTACCCATGTTAACTGGTCATAGGGCTGAAAAATACCATACTGCTCGGCAAGTTTCTGCAATTCTTTTTCAAAAGTAACCGATGTTCTTCGTGATGTCGTCAGTAACAATCTCGCTGTAGGATATTGCTTTCGAACTTGCTGTAAAACATTTGCCCATTGTGCCGCCTCACCAATCTTTACTGTTTTAGTGTCAGCACCAATCAAAATTGTAATCGTTTGTTCAGCATTTTGAATACCCAAATGTTCTAGGGCCTGTTCGCGTGTTAGAGGTAAAGCACTCATTTTATTCGGTGCAATTGGATAGTAAAAATAATGAGGCAAAACAGCTTGTTGTTCATGAATAGTAAATACCACATCAAACAAGTCAGCGCGAATCCCCCGTAATGAACCCGCGACCAAATTTTTCACAGACTGATCTTTGTGTAAATGTTGTTTGAGCAGTAGATTGGCAAGTAGAGTGTTTCCCCCTGCCGATATAATATAAGCAACCTGTTTCTGCTCTAATGCTCTTAAGGTTTGGGCATCAAAAAAATAACGTAACCACTGTGTATTTATTGAAAACTTGATCAGTAACTTCAGAACACGATACAACCATTTTTTAGGTAGATTTAATTGAACCCATTCGACCTGATACTCTTGCTGTTGATTCAGTAGTTGCACTATTCCTTGAGTTTGAGTTTCATGGCCTGCTTTACCATCGGTCAAAGCTAGGATAAAAGGTTTTTGTTGTGCCATTAATCTATCATCCTATGCGGAAAGCAATGATTGATAGACTTGGACCGTATAATCAATCATTTTCGTAAAAGTCAATTGTTCTTGTGCCAAGGCATAAGCCTGTTTAAAACTTGCTTCAGGGGCTACCACATCCAAATAGTTTTGAATCACTTGTTGCAATGCTTCAATATTATTTGGTTCACATAGAAACTCAACAGGAATAAACTCAGCCATCATTCCGACATCAGTCCCTAACACAGGACGTTGAAGCAATAAACTTTCAGCAAGTGTATACGGCCCCCCTTCACGCAAGGACGACACAATCAAGGCCTCATGGTCTGTAATCAAAGGGTGAATATTGCCACTATACCCATATAAGTGAACCCGATCAGCTAATTGGTAGTCTTGAATCAATTGCTCTAGCTTCTCTCGTTCTTCACCATCACCAACAATAGTTAATTGGTGTGAAATGTTCCGCCAAGCAGCCAGTAAAAGATCGAAACCTTTCACTTCATTTAAACGCCCAATGGCAATAAATTTTCTATTTTTTACAAATGATTGAGCAGGCATATTCAAAGAAATACCATTATAGACCACACTTAGTTTTTCCGGCTGCCCCACAATCTGCGCAAGTCGCTTACTCACACAAATGATATGATCAAATGCCAAGTAAGAATCAATCTTTTTCTTTACACCATGGATAGTCACCACACAAGGGAAATCAAAACCTGCAATCATGCCTTGCAACAGTTTGGCCGTTTTAGAAGCATGAGCATGTACCACTTGTGGTTCTGTCCCCAATATTGTTTTTTTAAGCAGATATTTCGTCCACGGATTATAACGACTGCCACTCATATCAAAAGCAACAAAGTTTACCGAACTTTCCACTTGACTTTGATATTTCTGATGTGCAATTAAAGAAACTTCATGTGCTTGTGATAAACCAGCAGCTAGCTCAAGTACATGTTTTTCTAGACCACCTTCCTCATCACTTGCCATCACAAGCGTAATTTTCATGATTAGCCCTCACGCGTACCAAGTTTTAAACGAAGCTTGACGGCAAATAATGAATCTTTTCCGCTGATCTTAATACGTTGTAGTTGCATAAAGTCCGGCTGTTCACCATCAATGCCTTCCATTGTGGTCACTGCATTACTATACCCTGACAGTTTTGCCAGTTTAACATCTCGGTCTGAGTAAATACCAAATGGATAAGCAAAACTGGTTACTGGCTTTTCTATCAGTTGTTCAAGCCACTGCTTTGAATCAGTTAGTTCTTTTAAACAATCCGTATCATCCAGTTTGTTTAAATTAGCATGCGTTACCGTATGTGAACCAATTTCAATCAGTTCGCTATCTGCCAGTTGCTTGACTTGAGCATCATTCAACTTAGCTTCAAGCATGAGTTCACCACTATTATGATGTTCTTTTTTATAAGTTGACCAATCACGATCATGACGATCAACCACCACATATATGGTTGCCTTGGCCTGATATTTTTCTAAAATGGGATAAGCAATTTGCAAGTTGTCTAAATAACCATCATCAAAAGTAATGGCAACTGTTTTGGCTGGGTGCTTTCCCCAGTTCTCTTGCAATTCGTGCATCGTTACAAAATGGAAGCCTTGCGCTTTCATCCAAGCAACTTGCTTTTCAAACTCAGCGGGCTTGACCCGAAGCTTATTAAATTTGGCACCATTAATATGATCTCGTACCATGTGATACATCAATACACGTGGTCGATTCCAATCCACTGCTGGCTTCCACCACGCATACTTATAGCTAAATAACACGGTAAGCAAAACCACTAAAATCAGGATATAAATCACAATGCCAAACTCATTATTTCGCTAAAAGATATGTTGCCACACGGTCTGCTTCTTTAAAAGCATAAGGTTGTGGTAACTGTACGACACAAGTATTCTGTGAGATTAGTTGTGATTCTATCATTTGATCAATCGAGTGCGTAATTCTATCGTCTTTCAACCGATCGATTGCTATGACCCCTACGCGACAACCTGCAGTAAGTGCCTCATAAATCATAGAAACACTATCTTCGGTTACCCACACAGCTTCTGCCTTTTGCATTTCCTCAAAAATCCAGCCTTGAGGAGTTTGCTCAACCGGACATATCTGCAAACACTTAGCAAAGCTTTGTTGTTTTAAAATATCAATGAAACTTACAGGAGTACGACGTGAGGTGGTCAGGATAATCTCAGAATTTGAATTACACTCAACAATTTTTTGGACACTTAATAATACTTTTTCATGGTTCCACTGATGTCGTTTAGATGAACCACCCAATGCAATTAAAATTCTGCCTGCCTGATGTCGGTTTTCATTACGAATTGGATTCAATGCTCCACGCGTAACAATAACGCGCTCATTTGAAAGAATACCGTCATGCTCTGGAATCACAGCATAGTCAAACCAAGCAATAGGTAAATTTGGCTTCATTAAAATAACAGTCTTCGCCTTTTTAAAAATTTTACCCAGCAACCAGACACGAAAGTGAGTGTGGCTCCCGACACCAAATATGAAATCGGGTGCTTGCTGAAGTAGAGAAGTTTTTGAAGAGAAAAGCGCTTTAATTAAGGAAATAATAGGCAAGTCATTAATAGAAACTTCTTCAAAAGTTGCATTTGCCTGCTGTCTTTGCATTGCCTGAAACAAGCCTAAAGCCTGTGAACGATGCCCTGCTTTACCATCAGAGACATAGACAATATGCATAAAAGCTCCCTAACTAAAAAATAAAAAAGGCGAAACCAATGTTCGCCTTTTCATGTTAACGGATTAACTTATTTTACGTAAGTTAACCAGTGTTCATATTTTGGATTTTTACCTTGAACTGCGTCAAAGAAAGTCTTTTGGATTTCAGTGGTAATTGGACCACGGCAACCCGCACCGATTTGACGGTCATCGTATTCACGGATTGGTGTAACTTCAGCAGCAGTACCAGTAAAGAATGCTTCGTCTGCAATATAGAATTCGTCACGTGTAATACGGCGCTCAACAACTTGGTAACCAAGATCTCTAGCAATCGTCATCACAGTTTGACGTGTAATACCGTCAAGTGCACCACCAGCGATATCTGGAGTATGTAAAACACCATCTTTAATCAAGAATACGTTTTCACCAGAACCTTGGCACACATAACCTTGTGGGTCCATAAGCATTGCTTCATCGTAACCAGAGTGCGCAACTTCTTGGTGAGCAAGAATTGATAATGTGTAGTTACCAGATGCTTTTGCTTTACACATGGTCACGTTTGGATGATGGTGAGTAAATGATGAAGTTTTAACGCGAATACCTTTAGCCATCGCTTCATCACCAAGGTATGCGCCCCACGCCCATGCTGCTACTGCGGCATGAATAGTGTTATTTGTTGCAGCAATGCCTAGTTTTTCTGAACCGATCCAAATAAGCGGACGTAAATAGCAAGAAGCTAATTTATTTTCACGAACAACATCGATTTGTGCTTGCTCAAGCGCTGCTTGGTCAAACGGTACTTTCATTTGATAAATTTTTGCTGAATTTAACAAACGTTTTGTGTGGTCTTGAAGACGGAAAATTGCAGTACCCTTAGGAGTTTCATAAGCACGAACACCCTCAAATACGCCCATACTGTAGTGTAGTGTATGGGTTAAAACGTGAATCTTTGCATCACGCCAATCAATTAATTGTCCATCTTGCCAAATAAAACCATCACGATCAGCCAAATTCATGGAACACTCCAAATTGTTATAAAATCATTCACTATCCAACTCAACCGAGGCGGTTGGGTCTATTAATCTTTGCCATAAATTGCAAACGACCGCACGGGTACTACGCCAGTCCGCTGCGCTGACTTGCATGGATTGATTCGCAAGGGCTAAGCGGTGGCTTTCGGCACGTTCACTAAGATAGGCTCGAATTAATGCTGTGGCATCTTCACTGGATAAGCAGTCTGCTTTAGCAGCATCTTCTAATATTCTTACATTATCAGAATAATGGGCGAGATCGGGTTTCGTCCCGCTCCATGCAAGTACAGCATACTGTGCCATAAATTCGATATCTACGATACCACCTGCGTCCTGTTTTAAATGAAAAATACCATGTTTTTTTTGTTCAGAAGACGAACCTAAGTGGTCTTTCATTTTCTGACGCATTTTCAACACTTCTTCACGAACATAAGCTTCATCTCTAGATTGAGTCAATATCTCGCGGCGAAATATTTCAAATTTTTGGCAAAGCGTTTCATCACCTGCTATAGAGCGTGCTCGAACGAGTGCCTGATGCTCCCAAAGCCATGCACTTTTCAACTGATAGTGTTCATAGGCTTTCAGACTGGTCACTAATAAACCAGCTTCACCTGAGGGTCTTAAGCGTGTATCAATTTCATAGACGCGGCCATCAAGCGTTTGAGTGGTCATGAGTGACATAAACTTTTGAGCAACACGCATAGCAAACTCAAAGCCAGTAATCGCCTTGGTTCCATCAGTGTCGGCTTGTTCATCAAGATAGTGAATAAAGACAAGGTCCAAGTCAGAACCATAGCCCAGTTCAATGCCACCCACTTTGCCATACCCAATAACAGCAAAGGCTTTATAGTCAAGAGAGCAACGTTTTCCCTCAACATCCTTTGGGTAACCATGACGTTTTGCTACGGTCTGATAAGCTAAATGGAGAGTTGCATTAACACTCACTTCAGCGATATCCGTTAATGCATCGGACACCTTCATAAGAGGGCTTTCAGCTAATACATCACTTGCAGCGACCGTGAGCACATTACTCTTTTTAAACAAGCGAAGTACTCGCATTTGGTCTTCAACTTGATCAATTTCGATGCGAAGTAATTGCTGACGTAATGAATCTTCCAAGTCCTTACGTTTTGGTAACTCAAAGTCCATCGATAAGAACTCATCCAACAGTACCGGATATTGCGTTAGCTCTTCACAAATCCACGGGCTCACCGTCGCCATTTTCACTAAGCGTTGCAATGCCCCTTTACTTTCAATCAACATCACCAAATACACGGTTCGACGCATCACCGATTCAATGAGCGGCATTAAACGTAATAATGCAGTTTGTGGTTGATCTGACTGTAAGATCGCTTCAATCAAATGAGGCCAGAAAGTTTTTAAACGCTGCACAGCATTTGAAGGAAGTTTTTTAAGTGCATGCCCATGCCAAAATTCATGAATCAAATTTTTCGCATTATCATCCAGCACTTCATCTAGCTGTTGTTCTAACTGCCCAAAATTTTCAGTTGCAGCATTAGAGCTAGTATCTTCAATCAGCTGTTTAAATTGAACTTTTACTTTTTGGCGTTTCTCGTTAAGAACATCAATAAATTCATTCCAACTCGTAAAACCCAAGGTATCGATAATGCGTTGTCTTAGGTCAACTTCTTCGGGTAATAATTGCGTTTGCTGATCGTTAAGAGCCTGAATTGCATGTTCAACACGGCGTAAAAACAGGTAAGCATCTTCAAGCTCTAATACAGCCTGTTTTTCTAACAAACCTGCCTCACCAATATGCTCTAGACTGACCAAACACTGGCGGTCTTGTAACTCACGTTTAGACCCGCCGTAAATCAGCTGAAATACCTGAACAATAAACTCAATTTCGCGTATACCGCCTGCTCCGAGTTTAATATCATCCTCAATATGGCGACGTAAAACTTCGCGTTCAATCATCGCTTTCATATCACGCATGGCAGCAAAAGCGGTGTAATCGACATAACGGCGGAATACAAAAGGACGTGTCATTTCTAATAAGTCTTGCCCTTCTTTACCCCCAGTGACAACGCGTGCCTTAATCCATGCATAACGTTCCCATTCACGACCATGCTGACTTAAATATTTTTCTAAAGCTGCATGACTAATCGCTAATGCCGAGCCATCCCCCCAAGGCCGTAAGCGCATGTCTACTCGAAACACAAAACCATCTGCGGTGATATGTTCGAGTAAATAAATAAGTTTTTGTCCCCACAAAATACAGAACTGCTGTACATCAATACATTTGCGACCATTGGTTTCGCCTTGCTCATCAAAGGCAAAAATCAGGTCAATATCACTTGATAGATTTAATTCCTGTGCCCCAAGCTTACCCATGGCAACCACAATCAAATCTTGAACTTTACCTGAATAACTTAAGGGTTCGCCGTGTTTAGCCACAAGTGCAACACGAGCAAAAGCCTTTGCTGCACAAATACTTGCATCGGCAAAGTCTGAAAGTTCACGAGTGAGTGTCACAACATCGGTAAGCTGATTGGCATCTTGCCAAATCCAGCGAAACATTAAACGACTGCGTAATATACGAAGCGCACGCATCCAAGTTGTTTCATCGGCAATGCATTCAAGCGTGGTGTCTACAAGCTGGTAAATTTGTTCTGTTGAGAGCGGTGCAGCAAATTGATCTATTTGATAATCTTGTTCTAAAACAGCCTGATGTAACCCTAAAACTTGTTCAGCATATTGGCTGGCACGCAATGTTTTTTGTAACTGCTCCGCATTCATATAAAAAAGCTCTTTTCCTCAGACTCTCTTTTTAGTTATAGCAGTTCACGTAGTAATAGGAAAAGGGATTAAACCAATTTTGCTTCAGATGAATCATGATGCTCAATAAGCGTCTCATGACTTTCTTGAGCTGAAGGTAATAAAACTTTAAATGTTGTTCCTACACCTTCTTTGGAACTCACACTAATTTGCCCCTGATTAATCTCAATAAAACGCTTACAGAGACTCAATCCTAAACCCGCACCTTTTTCCCCTGCAGTTCCTTTAAAGCTGGCTGTAATGCGTGGGTGAAATAAATTTGCCATTTGTTGTTCGGTCATGCCAAGACCTGTATCACGTACAGTGATTTCGACATTTGTGCCCGCTTGCTTAGCCTCAATGAATACTTTGCCAGAACCATCAACATCAGTAAATTTCAATGCATTTGAGACCAAGTTTTGGATCACCGAAGTCATCATATTGATATCGGCATAGATTTTTAAATCTTCGGAAACCGCATTTACCAATTCAATATTTTTCTTTAAAGCCAACGTATGCAGCACATCACAGACAATATTGCTCACTTGTCTAAGTTTAAAATTAATAGGGTGATAAACAAAACGCCCACCCTCTGCCATCGCCCATGTCAGCAAACTTTCTAGTAAGTTATAGGTCGATTGAGAAGTGTCATATAAATAGTCGGCAATATTTTGAATACTCGATTCATCCAGTGTTTCACGCTCTTTAGCCAACACTTCGGAGAAACCTAAAAAGCCATGAAATGGTGCCCGCAAATCATGTGAAATAATAGAAAAGAACTTTGTTTTACTCGAATTAAGGGCGACTTGTTGCTCATAGAGTTCATTTAATTCTTCATAATTAAATTTCAACTCGATTTGTTGCATAAAACTAGAACAGTAATCGAGCAACAACTGAATTTGATCATTTTCAAAAGTGGTTTCACCGTCATCAAAGAAAACGGCAAACCCCATAGAAGTCTGGTCAGGCTGCACCAAATGGACAGCTAAGGCACGACCACACTCAATATTTAGCTCTTTTAAATAGTTGATTAAATTTTGATAAGAAGGATGATCGTGATGAATTACCTGTTGTTTAGCAAAACATTGTTTTAAGTGTCTTGAAGGTTTAAATGAAATAGCAGTCATGCCTTCAGGACAATGATGCCAGAAATAAGGTTCCTGATTAAAAGTGAGCAAAGCTTTTTGACACTTCAACAGGCGAACACTAAACCGGAAAAATTGCTCAATGTAGTTCTGCTCGGCATTTAATCCAAGTAATAGTGAAATTCTACAAGCACTTAATTGCTCGACCTGATGTAGTTCTAATCGCTGTGTCATGCCCGCCTCACAGATTTTGTCGTTGTTAGTCGGAACCGCTCTTTGAGAAATGTACTTATAATCATTATGATCTAATACAAACTTTAACACAGTACATTAAAAGAGCAACTTTCTTTTCGAAATAGAAATGTGAAGTTTCAATTAAAGGTTTTCAGATACATAAAGTGGGTATGCTTTAGAAAAATACAACAATTATTTGAAGGTGAGGAGTTGTAAGTAATAAGAAATAGAGATTCAAAAAAAGGAAAATTACCTTAAATCTTCTTATAAGTATTACCGCTTAGCTTCGACTTAAATTGTAGCTTTAATAAATGCATTTCATATTTAAATAAAGTCTTCTTAAATTAAAAAAATCTTTAAGTTCTAAATGTATAAAAGATTCAAACCCAACCGTCAGAACTAAAGTAAGTAGTTCACAATTTCTTGAAGTCTATGAACTTTTTTATCCAACAAAAAACCCCTAAGCCGTTAGCTTAGGGGTTTTTGTAGAATCATAAGATTCTGAATCTTGGTCCCGAGGGTCGGACTCGAACCGACACGTCATCTCTGACAGCGGATTTTGAGTCCGCCGCGTCTACCAATTTCACCACCTCGGGAGAGGAAGTATGTTTGTGTTGCGTATATTAGCGCGTTTGTAAAACTTGTCAAACCCTAAGTGAATATTATCGTTCACTTTTAGATCATTTAAACATTTTTCATGATTTAGGTCAGAAGCACAGCCATAAAAAAGCGAAAAAGTTTATACTAGGCCCAATTTTTGCGGTGTTTTTTCCTAAATATGCAACTGTCTGACTTTTCCTTTGAATTACCCGATGAACTTATTGCCCGTTACCCTCTCGAATCACGTAGTGCTTCACGTTTATTGCATTTAGACGCAAAGGGTCAATATCACGATCACATGTTCACAGATATTATCGATCTGTTTGAAGAAGGTGATTTGTTGGTACTCAACGATACCAAGGTCATGAAGGCTCGTCTTAAAGGAAAACGTGCCACAGGTGGGGCTATTGAGATTCTGGTTGAGCGTATGCTGAACCACACCACAGCGTATTGCCATATTAAAGCGAGTAACTCGCCTAAAGCAGGAGCTGAGCTTTTTGTCGGTGCAGACAATATTCCTGTAATTGTGCGAGGCCGTCACGAAAACTTATTTGTCGTTGAGTTTTCACAGCCAATTTTACCTGTACTTGAGCAATATGGTCAGTTACCTATTCCGCCTTACTTTAACCGTGAAGCAGAAGAAATTGACACTGAACGCTATCAAACGGTTTTCCATAACCCAGAAAAAATTGCCAGTGTGGCTGCACCAACGGCAAGCTTGCACTTTGATGAAGAGTTGTTAGCAAAGTTAGATCAAAAAGGGGTTAAGAAAACGTTTGTGACTCTTCACGTCGGTGCAGGTACTTTTATGCCTGTACGCACTGATGACATTACCAACCATGTCATGCACAGTGAATGGTGTGATGTTCCTCAAGAAACCATTGATTTAATTTTAGCGACTAAAGCACGTGGCAATAAAGTAATTGCTGTTGGTACAACCGCAACGCGTGCTTTAGAAAGTGCAGCCCAAGCGCATGGCGGAAAAATCGCAGCATGGACTGGTGATACTCAAATCTTTATTTATCCGGGTTATGAGTTCTGTATCGTAGACCGTTTAATTACCAACTTCCATTTACCTGAGTCTACCCTGCTCATGTTAGTTTCAGCATTGTCAAATAGAGACAACATTTTGGCTGCTTACGAACATGCAGTTAAAGACCGCTATCGCTTCTTTAGTTATGGCGATGCAATGCTGATTGATAAATTAGAAGTTTAAAAATTAAAGCTGGGTTAAATCTTATTAATTAATTTGAGGTTTAACCCAGCATCTATAATTAAAATAAAAATAGTCTTGGTATTTCTATTTATCTCTTTCAATTTAAAGGATAATCTAGGTTTAGCACTTTATGATAATCATCTCATTACCTTCATGCCAATTGATACCGTACAACAAGCACTTCATATAAGACGTAAAAAAAATACACAGGTCTTTCGTAATATTGCTCGACTTTGGGACGCGGGACAAAAGTCACAAACAGATCAAGAACTCTTAAACGCATTACATCCATGGCGTGAAGATCATAACCTGCGTTTTGTTAATGTATTACCGCATTTGTTAGGTATTTGCAGTATTACGACTTTATTATTTGGATACTTTCTTCATCCTCATATTCAATATATTTGGAGTCTGTTATGGGCATTTTTAACGGGTTTTCTGGCCTATTTGCTCTATGAACCGCAAAAACCTCTAGCCGAAGTCATTCACTATTTAGAAAAGCGTATGACTGCTTTACGTTATGGCTTACAGTTTCAATACTTACCCGCTTATCTTCCAATTCAAGCCCAACCCATTTTAGTCTTGAGCAGACTAAAACAATATTTTCCATTGTTTAATCGAGGCAATGAAGCGAATGAAATTACAGAGTTTGCTTCAGTGACATGGAATGATGGCATTACAAATCATCAAGTCCTGCTATTTAAATACCACTATGTAAATAATTTACCTATTCTTCAAGATCAAAACAGCGATAAAAAAATAGTAAAAGAGATTCATAAAGACTTATGGGGTGCTTTTATTTTTCAGATGCCAGCCTTAGGTATTGCTGTAAGTAATCAACGTTCTCGCTTTTTTGCACCCTACTTAAGCGAATGGCAAAGTACTGATATTCTGATTAACCAAAAGCTCAATATCTTCGGTACTGACCAGCACCAGTTAGCTAAAGAAATTAGTCCAAGTTTAACTTTAAAACTTCATGATTTTTTTCAACATTTTACCGGTGATTTAATTTATCATCATGAAGAGCAAATATTATGTTATCTCGGTGAGCAAGATCTTTTTCAAACCACCAGCAAACGTAGTGAAATTCATGATATTCCAGCATTACGTGGACATTTACGTACCATGACTATGCCGCAATATGAAAAATTTCAGCAATTCATGCTTAATTTAATTAAATAAATCTCTCGTAGTGCCGAACTGGCAACTTATTAAAAATAAGAAGTTAAAAGGTTCAATGAGAGAATAAAAATAAGAGGAGTGAAAATGAAAGGCTTATTCATTTTCTTGGGGATATTCGTTGTACTGATTGCCTGGGGCATCCACATTCGTAACAACATTGTGCGTTATTTTAACGCAACCAAACGCGCTTGGGCTGAGGTTGCAAATTTCGAACGCCAAAAAGTAAAAACACTTGAAGCATTAGAAACTACTCTCAATCAATATACTCAGTTCGAGAAGTCGACTCTAGAAAAAGTGACTGCCTTACGTCAGCAAATTCTCAGTTTAAATGTCGATCATACTGATATTGCTCAATTACAGCAGATTGAAAAAATGAGCAAAGAGCTGATCCGCAGCCTAAATGTTATAGTTGAAAACTATCCTGAATTAAAAGCAGATACGCTCTATAGTAAAATGATGGATGATATTCAGGAACAAAACGAAAATGTTGGCGCTGCAATCAGCATTTTTAACCGCAATGTCGAAGTATTTAACAACCAGATTGAAGTATTTCCAAATAATCTGATTAATACGATGACTTTATCTAAAAAAGCAATTCGTCCTTTTCGCGATAATTTGGCTACAGACAATTTTGACTACAAACCTAACTTTTAGTCTTAATAAAAAAGTGGCCATTCAATCGGGAAATTGACCTATTTTATAGCCAGCTACATTTAGTAGTAGAACTACGTCGCAGAATCAAGGAAAATAGCCCTCTTATTTTTAGGGCTATTTGTGTTTTTAAATTGGTCTTCCTGTTTAAAAACTCCTCATATTACAGCCCCTATTTAGCAGCGAACTGTTTTTTCGCCCTTGCACTGCCCTGCGGCATTGCTTGCTATTGTTCAGGATTTTTAGATGAAGTTTGAAAAATTAGGTCAGTCGGGTCGTGCCCGTCGTGGTCGTTTAACTTTAGAACATGGTGTTGTTGAAACACCTGTTTTTATGCCAGTGGGGACTTACGGTACAGTCAAAGGCATGTTGCCACGTGATATCGAAGATATTCAGGCACAAATTATTTTAGGTAATACTTTCCATTTATATTTGCGTCCGGGCCTTGAAGTAATCAAGCAACACGGCGGATTACATGACTTTATTAAATGGAATAAGCCAATTTTAACTGACTCTGGCGGCTTCCAAGTATTTAGTCTTGGCGCTATGCGTAAAATTAAGGAAGAAGGTGTTACTTTCCGCTCTCCGATTGATGGTTCAAAAGTGTTTTTATCGCCTGAAATTTCAATGGAAATTCAGCATGTATTGAACTCTGACATCGTCATGATTTTTGATGAATGTACGCCTTATCCTGCAACACATGAAGAAGCACAAAAATCATTACAGCTTTCTTTGCGCTGGGCAAAACGTTGTAAAACGCATCACCATGATGAGCTTAAAAATAAAAATGCCTTATTCGGCATTATTCAGGGCGGTATGTATGAAGACTTACGTGATGAGTCTTTAAATGGCCTTCTTGAAGTTGGTTTCGATGGTTATGCAATTGGCGGTTTATCTGTAGGCGAACCAAAAGAAGAGATGATCAAAGTTTTAGATTATCTTCCAAACAAAATGCCACATGATAAACCACGCTACTTAATGGGCGTAGGTAAACCAGAAGATATCGTTGAAGCGGTGCGCCGTGGTGTCGATATGTTTGACTGCGTAATGCCAACACGTAATGCACGTAATGGTCATTATTTTGTCACTGATGGTCTGGTACGTATTCGTAATAGTAAATATCGCCATGACCAAGGACCACTTGACCCACACTGCGATTGCTACACATGTAAGAACTTTACCCGTGCTTATCTGTTCCACCTTGAAAAATGTGGAGAGATGTTGGCGTCTATGCTCGGTACTATTCATAACTTACGTTATTACCAACGTTTAACTGAAGGTATGCGTGACGCATTAGATAATGGCACTTTTGATGAATTTGTTCAGGACTTTTATGCCCGCCGTGGATTAGAAGTTCCACCTTGCCCTGTCGATGAATAAGTGAGATTTGCGCTCAACCTCAAGACAAGGTAAATTGCAAAACGAATTAGGATTATGTCAGATATCTGACTCATATTTTTTAACTTTAGGAAATTAAAATGAGCTTGTTCATTTCTACTGCACATGCAGCTCCAGCAGCAGCCCAAAGCCCTGGTCTTTTGCCAAACATTTTGATGATTGTTGTATTCGTTGCAATCTTCTATTTCTTAATCTGGCGCCCTCAAGCAAAACGCGCAAAAGAACACCGTTCTTTAATCGAAAGCTTAGGTGTAGGTAGCGAAGTTGTTTTTGCTGGCGGTTTAATGGGCAAAGTAACCAAACTTGAAGGTGACTATGCGGTTGTTGAACTTAACCGTGGTGTAGAAGTAAAAATTCAGCGTGCCAGCGTAATTTCTGTATTACCTGAAGGCACTCTAAATAACCTTTAATCATAAAACAGTCGTGCTTTAGCACGGCTTTTTCATTTAAGAAGAAAGCGAATGCGTTACCCTGCATGGAAATATTTACTGATTCTGGTTGTTCTGGTAGTCAGTACATTATACGCACTGCCTAGTCTATATCCGGATGAGCCCGCAGTTCAAATTTCCGGTGCCAAAGCTGGTACCCAAATTGATCAAAGTGTGGTGCAAAAAGCAGAGCAAATTTTAAAAACAGCAAATATTGCAAGCCACGATAATACTTTTACAAATAATGCTGCTCTCTTGCGTGTCAGCTCTTCTGAAGCGCAGTTAAAAGCAAAAGAAGTATTACGCCGTGACTTAGGTGATCAATACGTTGTTGCCCTAAACCTTGCACCAACTACACCAGAATGGTTGCAAAAAATTGGGGCTAAACCAATGAAACTTGGTTTGGACTTACGTGGTGGTGTTCACTTCTTGCTAGAAGTAGATATGGACAAAGCCATTTCCCAACGTATGGAAACCTCTGCAACTGATTTGCGTCGTCAGTTCCGTGAAAACAAAATTAAATTTAACAACCTTGCGTTAAATAATAATGTGATCACTGTTCAATTTGCTGACAATGCTGATCGTGATGCAGCAATGGATTTTTTACGCCGTAATGGTAATGAATATACCCAACAGGCATTAGCGAGCGCGACAGGTTCGACCTTAAAACTCACTTATACTGATGTACGTCGTCAAGAAATTCAGGCATATGCAGTCAATCAGAACTTAACAACACTACGTAACCGTATTAACGAACTTGGTGTTGCAGAAGCATTAGTACAAAGTCAGGGTAGCAACCGTATTGTCGTTGAATTACCGGGTGTTCAAGATACAGCAGAAGCTAAACGCGTTTTAGGACGTACTGCTAACCTCGAATTCCGTTTGGTATCTGACTTAAATGATCAATATATTGACCCATATACGGGTAAATATAACGGTCAACCTTTACCTCCGGGTACAGAAGTTTTCGCTTATCAATCTTTAGATAGCGGTCGTCAACTTCTGTTGCAACGTAACCGTATCTTGACTGGTGAACGTGTTCAAAATGCAAGTTCTGGCTTTAGCCAAGACTCTGGCGGTGCCGAAGTAAATATTACGCTCGACAGTGCTGGTGGTAAGCTCATGTCAGATGCAACCCGTAATGCTGTTGGTAAACGCATGGCGGTATTGTTCATCGAAAACAAGCAAAAGATTAGTTACGTTACAGATCCAAAAACTGGTGCTCAAACAGAAGTTCGTACACCATATACCGAATCTGTCGTCATTAATGCTGCAACAGTTCAAGCTGTTTTAGGTTCAACTTTCCGTATTACCGGTTTAAGTTCACCTCAAGAAGCATCTGAACTTGCATTGATGCTACGCGCTGGTGCTTTAGCTGCGCCAATGTACTTCGTTGAAGAACGTGTGGTGGGGCCAAGCCTTGGTCAAGAAAACATTGATAAAGGTGTACTCTCAACTCAAATCGGTTTCTTGCTCGTTGCAATCTGGATGGTCGTGTTCTTCCGCGTATTCGGCTTGATTGCGAACTTTGCACTTGTATTTAACTTGGCAATGATTTTAACCGTTATGTCTTGGATAGGGGCTTCACTCACCTTACCGGGTATTGCTGGTATCGTTATTACTATTGGTATGGCAGTCGATGCCAACGTACTGATATGTGAGCGTATTCGAGAAGAAATGCTCTGGGGTGCCTCACCCAAACAGGCCATTGTGGCAGGTTATGATCGAGCCTATAACACGATCTTTGACTCGAACTTAACTACGTTCCTCGTTGCATTCATTCTGTTTGCAATTGGTACAGGTCCGATTAAAGGTTTCGCCGTAACATTAATGATTGGTATCGTATGTTCGATGTTTACTGCAATTACAGTAACACGCGCAATTGTACAAATCATTTATGGCAAACGCCGTAATTTGAAAAAGTTGAGCATTTAAGGAGATCTATGATGACTAAAGTGACTCAACAGCCTTCAAAACAATATGGTCGTCCGGATGATGCAAAAATCATCCCGTTTATGAAGATTGCTAAACCAGCAGCAATCTTCTCGATCCTTATTACTTTAGCGAGTATTTTCTTTATCGCGACTAAAGGTCTTAACTTAGGTTTGGACTTTACAGGCGGTGTTTCTGCCGAACTTAACTATGCGCAACCAGCAAATCAGTCTGAAGTTATTCAGGCTCTCGACAAAGCTGGTTTTAAAGATGCCGTAGTACAAACGCTAGGTAGTAATAAAGACTTACTCGTGCGTATGCCGGTACAAGAAGTTAAGGTTGAAGATCTTAATAACGCGATCACCAAAGCTGTGCAATTACCAAATAACGCTGCCGAAGTTCATAAAGTGGACTCTGTAGGCGGTCAAGTGGGTAATGAGCTTTATGTTCGTTCAGCTGGAGCGGTTGCTCTTGCACTTATCTTAATGTTGATCTACGTGACCATTCGCTTTGAGTTTAAACTCGCGATGGGTGCTGTAATGTCTTTATTCCATGACATCATCATCATTATTGGTGCTTTTGCATTATTCCAATGGCCATTTGACCTTACAGTTTTAGCTGCTGTACTCGCGGTGATTGGTTTCTCGCTTAACGATAACATCGTGGTATCAGACCGTATACGTGAAAACTTCCGTAAAATTCGCGGCGCGACTCCACGTGAAATCGTGGATATTGCCTTAACTGAGACTTTACGTCGTACTATTCATACCTCAATGACATTATTGCTTGTAGTACTTGCAATGATGTTCTTAGGCGGTGATGGCTTACACTGGTTCTCTGTTGCAATGTTTGTAGGTGTCTTTGTCGGTACTTATTCTTCGATTTATATCGGTACAGCATTTGCATTGTGGCGTGGTCTTAACCGTCAGGACTTTATCGTTCAGGTTAAACCTGAATTTGAAGATGAAATTCCTTGATTGTCTAAATAAGACTATTAAAAAAACCGCGATTTATTCGCGGTTTTTTTTATTTGGTGCAAAAATTATTTACGGCGTAATGCATCCGAAATTGCTTCAACCAATTGTTGAGAAATTTCTTGCTTCGATGCTTTTTCTAACTCACGCTTTTTCATATGGTAGCTTTGGGCAAAGAAAACAGTCATCGCATTTTCATCCGAAGCAAAACCAATATCAGCACGAGAAACATCGTTACACGCAATCATATCTAGTTTTTTAGCAACCAGTTTACCCGCTGCATATTCTTCAACATTTTGCGTTTCGGCAGCAAAACCCACCATAAATGGACGTTTTTCCTGAGCGGCAATAGTTGCCACAATATCCGGATTTTTTACAAGGGAAACATTCAGCTCATCCCCTGCTTTCTTAATCTTGTGCTCAGCCACTTCAGCAACGCGATAATCAGCTACTGCCGCTGTAGCAATGAAAATGTCACATCCGGTCTCAAGTGAACTCATGCTGACATCTAACATTTGTCGTGCAGATGCAACATTTACACGTTGAACACCATTTGGCGTATCTAAACTTACAGGACCAGCAATTAAAGTCACTTTTGCGCCCGCCGCATAACATGCAGCCGCTAAAGCAAAGCCCATTTTTCCAGTACTATGGTTTGAAATATAACGAACAGGATCAATCGCTTCACGTGTTGGTCCAGCAGTAATCACAACTCGCTTACCAGCCAACAAACCAAATTTTTCAGCAATCGCACGTTGGGCTTGATGGAAATACCCCGCCACTTGCCTTGCAATTTCTTCCGGTTCTGGCATACGACCTAAACCAACATCTCCACAAGCCTGTTCACCTGAATCTGGCATAATCACATGTACGCCATCTTCAACCAGAGTTTGCAAATTACGCTGGGTTGCTTTTGCAGCCCACATTTGCTGGTTCATTGCTGGTGCAACCCACACAGGTGCTTTAGTTGCTAAAAATAAAGTACTCAGTAAGTCATCTGCCAAACCATTAGCAAACTTAGCCAGCGTGTCACAGCTTGCCGGAGCAACCAGTAACAAATCAGCCCAACGAGCCAATTCAATATGGCCCATTCCAGCTTCAGCTTCTGGGTCTAAAAGCTCGGTATGTACAGGATTTCCAGAAAGAGCCTGAAACGTTAGAGGGGTAATAAATGCTTGAGCTCCGTGTGTCATCACAACCCGAACGTCAAAACCATAATCTTTAAGACGACGGACCAAAATGGCACTCTTATAGGCAGCAATCCCACCTGTAACAGCTAAAACAATGTTTTTATGAGGAATAACACTTAAATCAAAGCTCACGAACAGGATACCTTTCTGTTGCAGTGGCGCTCACAATAGCATTAAATACGCGCAGACCCAAGATTGATTGGGCAAACAAAATAAATTTTTAAGCAGAATATTGCTGGGGAATATGAATACTTCTATTAAAAATTGGCCAGAACAAGAACGGCCAAGAGAACGGTTATTACAACAAGGCCCTCAAAGTCTCTCTGACTCTGAATTACTCGCGATCTTTCTTCGCTCAGGTTCACGTCAACATTCGGCTGTTGAACTCGCCCGCTTACTGATTCAACAATTCGGAAGCCTCAATGCTGTTTTCGATGCTTCTTTCAATGAATTAGCTCAATTTAATGGTATTGGAGCTACGAAGTATTCCCAATTATTGGCCGTAAAAGAACTTGGACGGCGTTATCTCGACTATCATTTTAGTCAAACTGAACTAAGCCTTCATTCATCTCATTTAGTTCTAGATTATCTGCGTTATGAGTTAAAAGGTGAAAAACAGGAAGTCTTTGCGGTACTTTGCTTAGATGCCGAACTACGAAAATTGCATTTTAAAAAGTTATTTTTTGGTTCAGTTCAACACTGCGCCGTTTCAGTGAATCAAACCTTACGATATGCCTTACAACAGCACGCTTGCCAATTGGTAATAGCTCATAACCACCCATTTGGTTCCGCACAGCCCTCTCTCGAAGATATTAAACTCACAGAGCAACTTGAACAGGCCTGTCAGCTTTTAGAAATTCGTCTACTGGACCATTTTATTATCTCGCCAGAAGGTAGCTTTTCATTTGCTGAACAACAACTGCTCAACCCTACTTCAATAGCCGTTTAATGATATTGACAAAGCATCACTAAGCTTAGAATATCAAAAACAAAAATAGCGACGTTTAAAATAAAATGATTGTTCGTGAACAGCCCAGTATTTTTAAAGTTTTATTCTCTTGGCGAGGGACGATATTACCAAAAATTTTGCCCTCTTTAGGGGTGGTAATGCTGATTTCGGCAATCATTGGTGGGGTTGAATATATTAATCTCTACCGTTTTCCAGAAATTCCTTTAGTTGGCTTCACTTTAATTGGCGTCGTACTTTCTATTTTTTTAGGCTTTAAAAATACGGCGTGTTATGACCGCTGGTGGGAAGCACGGAAACTATGGGGTGTACTCATTGCGACTTCACGTCACTTTGACCGCGACTGTCGTATTTTAACTCAAGCCCGTCGTGAACGAGTCATTCATCACGTTATTGTGTTTGCAAATGTGTTACGTGACCGTTTACGCCGCCAAACGGCCAACCCAACCGAATTAATACAAACCAGTGGTATGAGTCAACAAGCATTGACTCAGCTATACCAACAAAATAATGCGCCGCAATATACGCTCAGTCTTATTCAATGGGAGTTATTACAAGCGCTTAAAGAAGGTGAAATCTCAGATATTATTTATGCTCAAATGAATAAAAATGTTGCAGATTTAAGTGTTGTACAGACTGGCTGTGACCGTATTGCAAATACTCCTATTCCTTTTGCTTATTCAGTCTTGCTCAACCGCACTGTTTACTTTTTCTGTTTTATGTTGCCATTTAGCTTAGGTTCTTTGCTTGGCTTAGCAACCCCTTTACTAGTTGGAATTTTGGCATATACCTTCTTAGGTCTAGATGCCCTAAGCTCTGAAATTGAAGAACCTTTTGGTACTCAAAGTAATGATTTACCATTAGATGCAATGGTACGTAGTATTGAAATTGAACTTTTAGGAACGCTGGGTAAACCAACACCTCCTCCAATTCAAGCTCAAGATAACAACCTACTCTAGGACATTATTAGAGAAAACGTTCCCAAATACCCAACTGATCACTCTTTGGCTTAGGCGTATTACCTAATTTAATCCATGGCATATTTTCACCATGAAAATCACTGCCAATTGAAACCGCCAGATGATGCTGATCAATCATACGATCAATCATTTGGCGAGTAGATAAAGGATCTACAGACGGCGGCAACTCTACGGCGTCGCCACCACAACTCGCAAATAACTCAATCAAATAGCGTGTATTAGTTGCAGATAAATCATAACGAGTTGGATGAGCTAAAACTGCCAAGCCTTTACTATTATGAATAACCTCTATCGTTTCTTTTAAGCCCAAGCCTTCAAACTTTACAAAGGCACGCTTACCTTCTTTTAAAAAACGGTCAAAAGCTTGTTGAGGACGACTTACTACATTCTTTTCAACTAAGGTTTTGGCGATGTGTGTTCTGGTAATACGGTCTGGTTGATTTTCAACTTTATCAAGCACATCCTGATAAATATCAAAGCCAATACACTTTTTTAATAGTTCACAAATAACTTCTGCTCTTTGTGCTCTAATTCTTTTTTGTTGTTCTAATGCTTCCAAAATTGGTGCTTCATCTTGCATGTTTAAAGCCACAATATGCACGCCATAGCTTTTTTTTGTGCTTGGTCTAGACCATTGGCTTGAGATCTCAACACCAGAAATAATTTTTAAATCATGGGCTTGCGCTGCTTTCTTTGCACGCTGTAAGCCATCCATTGTATCGTGATCAGTAAGCGCCAAGGTATGCAGCTTCACATCCACAGCAGCTTGCACCAGCAATTCCGGAGACAAAGTTCCATCAGAAATATTGCTATGTGTATGTAAATCTATGCCTTGCATCTTTTATACTATGCCATTCACCAAACCTGATCAGATACTCTAACATGAAAGCACTTCTGGACTTTGTTCCATTAATTATTTTCTTCTATTTATATAAAACTGTTGATCCTGCGAATGCTCATCACCCGTTGCTAAAATTGATCGGTTCCGCTGGCGGTGTAAATAACAATAATATTCTGGTCGCTACAACAGGCTTAATTATTTCAATGCTTATCGTGTATGGTGCTTTGTTCATCATTCAAAAATTCCGCCTAGATAAACAGCAGTGGATTGTACTGTTTATGACTGTTATTTTTGGTGGCATTACACTCATGTTAAGCGATGATTTTTATATTCGTTTAAAAGCTGCAATTTTGAACTTAGTATTTGCTGGTGCTTTCTTAGTTTCACCTTGGTTTGGTAAGGAACGTAAACCTCTCATTAAACGTTTATTTGATCCAATTTTAGAGCTAAGTGAAAAAGGTTGGAAAAATTTAAATTTCGCTTGGGCAGCTATGTTTGTCGTCATGTCCGGTTTACATATCTTCTTCGCGTTTTTATTTCATGGCGGAAAATATTGGGGTGAATTTACGGCATTTGGTGACATGATCGTCATGTTTTCATTTATCATTATTCAGTTCATTATTTTACGCAAACATTTTAAGTCAACAGATGCTTAATGTGATTTCGGTTTGATTATAGAGATACGATGACATGCCTTTTTTTGTTCTAAGCTGTACCGATAACGAAGGAACTCTAGAGAAACGTTTAGCAGTACGCCCTCAACATATCGAACGTTTACAAAAACTTGATGATGAAGGTCGTCTTGTTGCCGCTGGAGCTATGCCAAAAGATCCGAATGATCCACAGGCTGGTTTTTACGGTAGTACTATGATTGTAGAGTTTGATAGCCGTGAAGCTTTAGATGAATGGTTAAAAGAAGAACCATTTTTGAAAGAAGGCATTTATCACCATATTGATGTCAAACCGTTTAATAAAGCATTTCCAAAAGGGTAAACGCATGCAGTTTGCAACCAAAAGCTTTCTTGGCTTGTGTTTGATATGTTCAACTGCTGGAGCAGTTGAACCTGCTGCGACGCCAGCAACACCACCCACTGTGCCTTCAACTCAGGCGCCTAAACCAGCGCCTACTTCTGCAACTGTAGCCAAACCGACCGCTACAACGGCGGCAGCTACAGCACAGCCGCTTACCGCAGAACAAATCGCAAAAAATAAGCAGCAGCAAGATGCAAAAATCAAAGCTTTAGTTCAAGATCAGGCATCTCGTCTTAAACAGCTAGAACATGCAAATCTTGAAGCACTTGCACAAAACCAAGAGTTACAGCTAAAGAACGATAACTTGTCTGTTCAGGTACAAGTTTTACAAAGTGAACGTAGTGCTCAAATGTTCTTATATGGCGCAGTAACACTAGCAGGCGGCGTACTACTTGGTTTCTTTATCGCTAGTTATGTTTACACCAAACGTCGTCGTCAGTGGTAATTCTAAGCGACTTATTAAACCGAATGAACAAATCAAACCGTATACAAACTGCTGAGCTGGATTGGGAATCTATTGATGGTATTGAGGTTCCCATTTCCAAACAATTTGGTGATGTCTATTTTTCTAAAGATAATGGTCTGCTCGAAACAAGACATGTATTTTTAAATGGCAATGACCTATCAGAACGATTAGCTAATTTACAAAACTTTGAATATTTTAGTGTAGGAGAAACCGGGTTTGGTACCGGTTTAAATATTCTTGCACTCTGGCAGCTTTGGCAGCAGGTCCGTCCCAATAACCACAGCCATTTACATGCAATTAGCGTAGAAAAATTTCCTTTAAGTAAAGCAGATCTCATCCGTGCACTCGATGTATGGGATGAACTTAAGCCACTTGCGAAACAACTTATTGAACAATATCCCTTGCCTATTGCAGGTTGCCATCGTTTAAATTTTCCAGAAGAACGTTTTAGCATCGATCTATGTCTAGGAGATGCGCAAGATATTTTTCCAAGTATGGTAAAAACGAAAGCAGTAAATGCTTGGTTCCTAGATGGTTTTGCACCTTCATGCAATCCAGACATGTGGGAGCAAAATGTTTTAAACAATATTGTACGTCTTTCTGACTATGGCACTACCTTTGCGTCATTTAGTGTAGCTGGTGTTCTCAAACGTGGGCTAAAGGCTCATGGAATTGATATTTCACGTCCTCGCGGTTTCGGTCATAAACGTGAAATGCTTAAAGCAGTTTGGGAAGCACCTTTAAGTGAAGACACTGCACTAGAACCAGATAACCATACTTTCAATTTTACACAGCAGCATATCGCCGTCATTGGCGCAGGGATTGCTGGTTTAAGCACAGCTTGGGCATTTGCCGAACGTGGGCATCAAGTTACCCTATTCGAGCGTACAGCGCCTTTAGCAGGGGCTTCTGGCAACCCTTTAGCACTGCTCAATCCTAAATTATGCCCAATTGAACAAAGTCATGAACATCTAATGACTTTAAGCTGGCAACATGCGTTGAATTTCTATAAAAACTTTCAAGCATTTCGCCCAATTCAAATACAGCAAATGGCATTAAAAAATGCCCAAGATCTTCTCGATCTTGCAGACCAATATCCTGCGGATATTGTTACGCATCAAGCCAGCTCATTAGAATCGGACTATCCACACATTTTATTGACTGAAGCAGGAGCGGTTTCTCCACATCAACTACGTGATGAAATTTTGCAGCATTCAAGTATTGAGTTAAAAATTGCCAATATCACAGCACTTATTTCTTTTGAAAATAAAGTTCAATTAAAGAATGATAATGAAATCATTGCAGAGGCAGACCATGTTGTGGTGTGCTGTGCCCGAGAAAGTGCCGCTTTATTTGAGAACTATCCCCCTTTAAAGCCAATACGTGGACAAGTAAGCTGGGTTGATAATTCTTTTGGACCTCTTCCTTTACACGAAGCGTATAGCTATGGCGGCTATTGCATGCAGCTTGACTCTTCTCAACTTATTCTAGGGGCATCTTTCTATCCAAACCGAGAAGATCAAGAAGTACAGCTTGACGATCATGTGCATAACTTTGAATTAATCCACAGTGTCTTCCCTACTTATGCAAAACAATTACCACCTGTAGAACAATGGCAAGGTCGAGCAGCTGTGCGTGCTCAAAGTCCAGATTATTTCCCACTTGTAGGCAAAATGCAGAGTGAAAGCCGTATTTCTACCTTTGCAGGTCTAGGTTCAAAAGGTTTTTTATTTGCACCGCTTTGCAGTGAAATACTTGTAGCCCAAATTTTAGGTGAGACTTGTCCTGTTCCAAAAAGCCTATTAAAGAAATTAAGTGCCGAGCGCTTTCAAAAGAAAGTTAAACCGAAAAAACCTTATTTCCAATCTCAATAGTGCACTTGAGAAAATTTTGTTCCAATAAAAAAGCACCCGAAGGTGCTTTTTTTATGCGCCCTGCTCTAGAGGTAAACCTGCATCACGAGCTGCACGCGTCCCCCCCATCAGCACGACATATTCACGCGAGGCATCTAAGTCTTCTAGTTTCTCAGCTGCACGAGGAGCTTTGCTACCACCACCACATAAAATATAAATCGGCTGATCCGCAGCGACCTGGTTCAAAATATCAGCATTTAAATCATTAATCGGGCGACTTACCGCACCTTTAACATGCCCTTCTGCATAAGCACTTGAATCACGGACATCCCAGATAACAGCGTTTTCTGGGAACTCAAATGTTGTAATTTCTTGTTTACGGATCATTGTGCACTCCTTTGATGTAAACAACACTTGGCAAATGAAGAAAACCCTCTTAGCATCTCAAATATTCTTTCACTTTGTAAAGGTCTAAACTATGCCTTCTTTCGATATTGTTTCTGAATTAGAGTTATTTGAAGTTAATCATGCGGTTCAAAACACACAAAAAGAGATTGCAACACGCTTTGACTTCCGTGGTCACGATGTTTCTATCGAATTAAATGAAAAAAATAAAGAGATTAAAATCAGCACAGAAAGTGATTTCCAGTGTGAACAAGTTTATAACATGTTAGAAAATCATTTTTATAAACGTAAAATTGATGTGCAGGCACTTGATCCACAAAAAGCTGCTGCGTCAGGTAAAAATTTTGTACAAGTCATTAAGCTTAAAGATGGTCTTGACTCTGATACAGCAAAAAAAATTAATAAAGCCATTAAAGAAAGCGGCATTAAAGTGCAATCTTCTATTCAAGGCGACAAAATCCGTGTGACCGATAAAAAACGTGACACTTTGCAACAAGTCATGACTTTTTTACGTGAACAACAATTCGGTGTGCCATTACAGTTTAATAACTTTAAAGATTAATATCTTTTAGCGACATTCAAAGTTAAGGTAATCCCATGTCTCAATCCAATCGACTATTAAAACTGGTAAAAGCAACTTCAAAATTTCCTAAAGGTGTTCGAAGTACGCTTTGGAGCAAGGCATTTGGCCGTATTGTGCCAATGGTGGGTACAGCAAATATTCGCTATCTAGAAGTAGATGTAAACCATGTAACTGTTCGCTTAGAGAACCAGAAAAACATGCAGAATCATATTAAAGGTGTACATGCAGCAGCAATGGCACTTTTAGCAGAGACTGCAACAGGTTTTTTAACGGGTTTACATATTCCAGATAACCGCATTTTATTAATCAAATCATTACATGTTGATTATTTAAAAGTTGTTGAAGGTGGTTTGACAGCAACAGCGACTCTCTCTGCAGAACAGCAAAAATATATTGCTGATCATGAGAAAGGTGAACTTATTATTCCGGTTACCGTTATTGATGATGCGGGTAATGAACCGATTCAATGTCAAATGCTGTGGGCATGGTTACCTAAACGTAAGAAATGATAACTAATCTAAAATATTTTTAGATTGATATTTACCTCAAGATATAAAACTATAACTTTATATCTTGAGGTCACAATGAAAAAAATACTGATCCTATCCTCGTTATTTACCAGTTTTATATTTACAGCTGTGACGACTCACGCTGCCGAACCCACAAATAAAACCAATAAAATTGTTCAAACAAAAACTGAGTCAATCGGTAAAATAAGTGCCCAAAATAAAAAAATAGTAGTCGACTTTTATGAAGGTGTCTTTTTAAAACATCAAGTTAAAGAATATGCCGACCGTTATATTGGTCATCAATATATCCAACACAATCCCAACGTTCCTGATGGGAAGGCTCCTTTCGTGAATTTCTTTACTGAGAAATTCCAAAAAAATCCACAAGCAAAAAATGAAATTAAGCGCGCAATCGCTGAAGGTAATCTGGTGGTTTTACACGTCCACTCTACGGAAAATGACAAAGATAGAGGCAGAGCAATTGTTGATATTTTCCGTGTAGAAAATGGAAAAATTGTAGAGCACTGGGATGTTATACAAAACATTCCCGAACAAAGTAAAAACTCTAATACAATGTTTTAGTTTTAAAAATTAAATTATTTAGAGAAAAATTAAAGCCTGAATACTGATATTCAGGCTTTAAATGTTTTATTGAGTTTCTAAAAACTTCTGCTTCGCTTCTTCAGGAATTTGACGCTTATTACCTTTTACATCAACAGCAACAAAGGTGAACACCCCTTCGGTAATACGAATTGGAGCACGAGAATCATCATGACTATCCCAAACTTCAATTTGCATTTGAATAGAGGTATTACCTACTTTTAAGATTTTGGTATAGCAGCTAATCACAAAGCCTACTTTTACCGGAACCAAAAAGGTCATCTGATTAATGGAAATCGTGGCACAACGTCCACGACTAAAACGCTCAGCGTGAATTGCTCCAGCCAAGTCCATTTGTGACACGATCCACCCACCAAACACATCACCGCTCCAGTTTGTATCTGCTGGCATGGCAATCGTTTGTAAGGATAAAATTCCTTCTGGTTTGGTATAAGCTTCTGACACCTTAGCTCCCGAAATTCGTTTGAAGTTGTTGATCTAGCCACTGCTGCAATTCAGGAGCACGTAATGCGCCGCTCATTCGAGCAACTTCTGTGGTTTTATTCATTAATACAAGGGTAGGAATACTTCTCACATTAAATGCTTGGCTTAAGCGAGGAGATTCTTCAGTATTAATCTTGGCAAAAATAACACGTGGATTCTGTTTTGCTACTTGCGCAAAATGTGGCGCCATCATTTTACAAGGTCCGCACCATTCTGCCCATAAATCTATCAAAATAGGTAGATCACTATTCGTGATATAGTTACTAAAGTTTTGTTCATTTAACTCAATCGGTGCAAGCGGAAGTAATGGCTGATGGCATTGGCCACAACTCGGTTGCGCACTAAGTTTTTCCTCTGGAACTCTATTTTTTGCACCACACGATGCACATACAATAATCATTTACATCACTCCTATATGCTGATGTAAAAATTCTAATTGGGTCGTCACTGCTTTTTCAAACCATGCGCCGTGATAGATATCAAAATGTTTCATATCCCACTCATGATAACTCACAAAAGGAGCAATATTGGTCGCAGCTTCACGACTAGACTCAATTGGAATTAAAGAATCATGCTGAGCAGCAATAAATAAAACTGGGATATTAATCTGACGGACGAGTTGAATTGGACGGTAACGCATCAAATTAAAAAAAACACGCGCAGGGACTTCGCCACTCCAATAATAATCTGGATTCACAATCGACAAATATCCATAGTAACTATCTGCTGTTGGCATAAAACATAATTTAAATTGGTCAACAACAGGTAATCTCTTGGGATTAAGGCCCATCTTAGAGCCCATATAATCTTGGCTCGACAATTTTAAAGCTTGGGGATAACGCTGTAATGGATATAGTTTTGCTGTTTCAGCACCGTCTACATATGGAATTTGTACCATAATGGCCTGAATATTTTTTAATTCAGAAGCTAGGCTTAAAGCATATCCACCACTTAAAGATGTTCCCCACAATACAATCCGTCTATTATCGATAAGCTTACAGGTGGAGGCGTATTGAATTATGGTCTTCCAATCCTCTAATTGAGAATTGATAGAAATCATTTCTCGGGGCTTACCTGTACTCCCACCCCAATATCGATAATCAAATAAAATCACAGCATAGCCTGCCTGTGCAAAACGCTGTGCATATTGGATAAGCTTGAATTGACGCAATCCGGCAAAACCATGTGCCATGATAATTACCGCAGATTTATTATTTGTTTTTGGAATATAAAAGTCAGCTGCGATCATTTCCTGATCACATGGAACATATAAAGGCTCAACCGTATAAGCGTGCATATGTGCTCCGTGGCATTATGGTCGAAGTAATGAATTTACAAAAAACATCCTGATCGCCTTTTAAAAATCTATAGTTGTTCTTTTACATAACTTTTATCTATGTAGGAACAACGTTTTAGTGTCTTGTATCTCAGGTTAAGCTTAATGCTATGATACAGCATAAGAGGTTTTATTAAATTTTGGAGTGACGAAATGTCAGATAATGTTGGTTTCGCAGGTCAAATTGGTCCAGAACATGTAGATCAAGTTGTAGAAAAAGGTTTTAAATCTATTATTAATAACCGTCCGGATATGGAAGGCGGTCCAGAACAACCAACAAGCGCTCAAATTGAAGAAGCAGCACGTCAGGCAGGACTAGATTACGTTTACCAACCTGTAGTTGCAGGTCAAATTACTGAGCTTGATGTCCGTACTTTTGCAAATCACTATAATGAACTTCCAAAACCTGTTCTCATGTTTTGCCGAACAGGAAATCGTTCAAACAATCTTTATCAATTAGCAAAGCAAATGGATTTATTAGACGATTAAGTTATTGAATGAGCCAACGACAAGCTCTATTTTTCCTTAAAAGTAGAGCTTTTATTAATAAAAAGAATATATATAACTGTATCAATTCAACATATATATAAATAATTTTCAGCTAAAGTATTCAAATCACATTAAATTTCTCAGTTCTCTTATGAATAAACTTATATTTTTATTGGTCAGTTGTCTTATTCTTAGTGCATGCTCATCTATGCAGGTCCGACCTACCGTAGGTGTTAGTATGGGAACAAGTATCTAATACAAACTTCTTAATATAAATATCGTGAGCAACCTCATGAAATATATGTTATTTTATAAAACTAAAAATTATTTTAAATAACATATCATTTTATATGGGGATAATGATGAAACTTACTCAAGGGGTATGTGGGGTTACTTTAGCTGTTTTTTTATCAGCTTGTGGTGGGGGAGGTAGTGGAGGCTATTATGATCAAAGTTCAAGTTCTGATTCAACAACAACGCCAAATACACCTTCAAAAAATCAGGAACTTGCTACTTCTGTTTTAAATAGTGTAAAGCAAGAAGGAAAATATTTATTTGGTGCCTATGATCTTAATGATGAAAATTTATCAAAAGGTTATATCGATCATGCATTAGATACTTTCGCACAAGGACCTTTAAAGTTAACTCTCGATATTAGAAAAGTAGATCTCACTAAATTTTCAGATCACTATCGTGACAAATGTTTTATTAATAGTACTACAGACTATCGCGCCTGCTACGTTTTTAAAGGGGAAGAAATAAAATCATTACTTACAGGTTATAATGATTGGGATTTTGATATTACAGCAGATGATTTAAAGAATATTAAACTCGCGTCTGACAATATCTCTCCAAATCTACAGGATTATCAATCTAATACCAGAATTTATATTTTTGAAAATGAAAATAAGGATAAAAATTTCCAAGATGTAACTATTACTGGAGCTTTTGCATATCCATTCCAACAATCATGGGGACTTCAACAAACCAAACAAAAGAGATTTGTATTAATTAACTCAACGACAAGCGATTATAAAATTACCACAACGACTACTGTTCAAGATCCACAAACAGGTCAACCAACTGAAAAAGAAGTCACTACAGGTGCAATGAGCGTATATAAAGATAATACATCAACTGATGGTGATCTATATGTAATTCAAGGGGGATCTGGTTTTAACGTACTTATCAATGATAACCCTAATGTTCCTTACGCAGAACCAATTTCATTTGTTGTAAATTCGACTCCTGGGAATACGAATAATGCAACATATCAAGTGAAACTCAATGGTAATCAAGTATTGAGTTTACCAAGTATTACTGGTATTGAAGGAAGTCGCGTTGAGAATCAATCTCCAACAACGAATACACAGAAATTTAATGGTAGCATCTATCTGGAAGGACAAAATATTTTCACTTTTAAACAGTCTTCGAATGGAACTATATTAAATTTCAAACATGTAATTAATAGTATAAATATTGAAGGACAGTCTATTAATCAAAATGGAACTGTTTCAACTGCTTTAAAATCACCTTTTGAGCAAAAATTTACATTTTAAAGCTAAATAATTAGAACTAAACCCTCTGTTCAAGAGGGTTTTTCTATATATTCTAAATATCTATTAGCATAGCTTAATCACAATGTTCGATATAATTATCATTGGCGCAGGTACTGCTGGTATTAGCGCATATAAAGAGGCTGTTAAACATACCAATAATATTTTAATTATCAATGATGGGCCATGGAATACAACTTGCGCACGTGTAGGGTGTATGCCAAGTAAAGTCCTCATCTCTACAGCAAATCGTATGCATGACCTCCAAAATGCTCAAGAAGTTGGGTTAAATGCTTCTGTAGACATTAATACTGATCAGGTTATGGAACATGTAAGAAACTTACGTGACCGTTTTACAAAGGCGACTCTCAAAGATGTAGACCAATGGCCAACTGAACATAAAATTTCAGGTAAAGCCCATTTTATTGATTCAGAAACTATTGAAGTAAATGGTAAACATTATCAATCAAAAAGCTTTATTCTGGCAGTTGGTTCCACTCCTAATTATGATCAAACATGGAAACAAGAATTAGGTGATCGCCTTATTACCACAGACCAAATATTTGAATTAGATACTCTACCTAAATCTCTTGCCGTTATTGGAAGTGGAGTAATTGCTCTTGAGATCGCACAAGCTATGCATCGATTAGGCGTGGAAACAACTATATTTGCTCGTAGTAAAAGAATTGGAATATTTACTAGCTCTAAATTACAGCAACTTGCTCAAGAAGAGTTAAGCAAAGAATTAAACTTTTTATTTGAGACATTACCAGCCGAAGTTAAGTCTACTTCTGGTGGCGTTATATTAAATTATAGAATCAATGGAGAAGAAAAGTCTCTTCAAACTGAGTATGTGCTATCCGCGACAGGTCGTTCAAGCTTATTAGATAACTTAAAACTAGAGAATATTGATAAATCATTTCAGGATATTAAGTTATTGCCTATAAATGCGAAAACAAAACAGCTAGATAACTATCCAATTTTTATTGCTGGGGACGCTTATACTTCAACGCCATTACAGCATGAAGCTGCACATGAAGGTAAAAAAGTTGTTTATAACTGTTTGAATTATCCACAGGTTAATTCAGTTAAGACTCTTACTCCATTAGGCATAGTATTTAGTCATCCAGAAATGGCAATTGTGGGACAAAGTTATAAACAACTAAAAGACAATGGAATAGATTTTGTCACAGGTGAAGCATCTTACGAAAGACAAGGAAGAGCTATTGTTCTTGGAAAAAATAAAGGAGCTATTGAAGTTTATATAGAACGAAAAAGCCATAAACTACTTGGTGCCGAGTTATTTACTGAGGCGACAGAACATATGGCTCATCTCTTAAGTTGGATCATTGGTGAAGAATTAACTTTAAATGATATTTTAGAGAAACCTTTTTATCATCCAACTCTTGAAGAAGGTCTACGCACTGCCCTTAAACATGCACGCAGGCAATTAAAATAATTATTCTTATAAGGTTTTTCTTAATTAAAGTTAACTCTCTATATCTCTGAAGCAGGGCAACCGTGTAAATCTGATTTTTAGTTATGTGTTTTCACTTTATTTCGCGCAATAAAAAACACCCCGACCTCTTTTGAGATTGGGGTGTTTGGAATAATGAGCTGGCGATGACTTACTCTCACATGGGTAACCCCACACTACCATCAGCGCTAAGAGGTTTCACTTCTGAGTTCGGGAAGGGATCAGGTGGTTCACTCTTGCTATGGTCGCCAGCACAACTGTTATGGATACTTGCTTTGGTCTTATTGACTGCCGAAGCGTTTTCCAAATCTTTACAGATTGGGCTGATTGAATCTGACTGTGTTCATTTTATCTAGTGAAATAACTAAATCAAGTT